>JAOXRU010000069.1 GCA_025800395.1 Flavobacteriaceae bacterium | reverse complement strand
CAAGATAGTGTATTAGCACTTATAACCAGTACGGCTATTGAAAAAACATCTAAACATTATTCATATCCAATTTATAATTTTAAATTTGATGACAAACTAAAAAGAAAATCGGGCTCATTAATTTATTGAAAACCTTTTTTTTGCAAATAATCAGACACACTATTTTGGACACTACCAATCTGTTGCATGGTTCTTCTTTTTCGCATGGAGCAAAACTAAATAGCGAATCCATGCCAAGCAAGATGTGGTTGGTCGGATGGATACATTTGCCCATCTATAGCGGCTAAACTTCTTCTAATATGCTTTCACCGAACTTGCAATCACCAGAGGTCCATTTCCATTTTTCGTGTAATTGTATTTTTCCATTGGGCATTAGTATTGGATTTGATATGCAAGATCCTGTTTGGATTACACCATTTTTATTTATTTGATGATAGCGCATGTCTATTTTTCCGTTGGGATCTACATTGCCCAATAAGTGCCCTTTTAATATGTTGTTACTTTTATATGTACAACTTAATATATTTCCACTTTGGATATAATGAAAATTTGTGGAGAGATCTAATTCACCTGAATTTGTGGTCTTAATTAACTTAAAAACTTTATTGTTATACATGTGTTTTGTGTTTCTGATGTCTTATAGATCTTCTTAATGTAATTTAATGTACTAAATTATGGAATATATCTTATTTTATGATTCCAGATTTCTATACAAATGTTAAACTTCTATTAATTAGTGTATTAAAACGAAGAAAACCGAAAAAACACTTGCTTTAAAGTAGGATAAATATTACTTTTAAGGCAAGGGTTAAAAAAATAATTCGTAACAGGTGACTTCGTTTTGGTTAATTCTACAATGGTTTATATTTATGAGATATAGAAGTCACCTGTTTTTTTTTGGAAAACTTGAACAAAAAACCGTTAATCATCAGGATAAACGGTTTTTTATGTTTAAAAAAAACTGCTTATTTTAGTTCGTTTTGAAATGTTTTTAAAGCCAATCCTAAATTGAAGGTATGGTTTCCATGATGCAATGCTTGTTCTAGAGCGCCTAAAGTAGCGAAGAGATCAGAAGCTGTAATTGCGCCCATATGACCAACTCTAAAGTAGGTTGCAGCGTAACGAGGATGCAATCCACCAGCTATAATCACACCAGATTCTTTCATTTTTTTATGAAATTTAGGGATATCTAATCCTTCCGGATAATAGATTGCACTAAGGGTATGTGCAGTTATTTTATCATTTTTTGGAACCCATTTTAGGTGAATGCTTTCCAAAGCTTTTTTAAATGCTCTTGCTAAGACATGTTGCCTTTCTATACGTACGTCCACGCCTTCCTTGTTTATTTGATTTAGACTCACTTCCAAGGCGCGTATGAGATTTACAGCTGGTGTGGCAAAATAAGAAGGATTTCCTTCGGCATATGCTTGCATTATAGGCAACCATTCTTTCCATGAGGAATAGTAATTTCTGCCGTTGAATTTTTTGTCCATCCAAGCTTGAATGGCTTTTTGCGATGCTACTAAAAGGGCCAAACCTGGCGGTACGCCTATAGCTTTTTGAGATCCGGTTAAAACGATATCTAGCTTCCATTCTTCTTGGTGGATATATTCGCCTGCTACACTACACACACCATCTAATACGCTTAATACCTTGTATCTGTTGCACAAGTCTGCAATCGGTTTTGGATCTGTAAGCACACCTGTAGATGTGTCTACATGTGTCATAGTGAGCAATTTGTATTTTTTAGTTTTTAGTTCTTTTTCAATACTTTCCAAGGCAATGGTTTCTCCAAAAGGAGCTTCGAGCATAGTGACTTGGGCACCAAAAGTTTCTAAAATATCTTTGTAGCGATCTCCAAAATAACCGGTATTGATCACTAAGGCATTCTCTCCAACGTCTATGATATTGGCTACTGCCATTTCCATGGCTAAAGTGCCACTTCCTGCAACGATAAATGCTTGTCCGTTTGGTGCTTTCCAGATATCTTGAACCAAACTGAGGGATTTTCCAAAAGATTTGATGAAATTTGGGGCGACATGGCTAGTGGTTTGTTCTCCCATAGCGCGTAATACCTCAGGTTCAAATTCTATTGGCCCTGGAATCATAAGGAGTTTTCTGTTTTTCATATCTATAGTTATTTAGTTCCCATTTTAATTGATGGTGAGATACTGGTGAATTGCCTCAGCAGCCTTGCGACCTTCTGCAATAGCCCAAACAATAAGTGATTGTCCTCTTCTGATATCTCCTGCGGCAAAAACATGCTTTTTGTTGGTCTGAAAATTGTTGGTAGCAATGGTTTGTTGCGGGGTCTTTTCCAAGCCCAATTGTTCTATTAAGCCATTTTCTGCTCCTGTAAATCCTAGTGCCAATAATACAAGATCTGCTTCCCAGCGTTTTTCGGTGCCTTCTATTTCTTTGAATTGGTGTTTGCCTTCTTCATTTTTATACCATTTGATAGCTACGGTATGTACTGCTATCAATTTATTGTTTTGAGCCGTTTCAAATTTTTTGGTGAGTATACTCCAGTGCCTTTCTACTCCTTCTTCATGGGAGGAGGTGGTTTTTAGCGTATAAGGCCATTGTGGCCAAGGATGTTCTTGGGTGCGTTTGGAGGCTGGTTTTGGCATCAATTCAAAGTTTATTACGCTTTTGGCCCCATGTCTATTTGAGGTTCCGACACAGTCCGAACCTGTATCCCCACCACCTATCACGATTACCTTTTTGTCTTTGGCGGAATGGGATTCTGGCATGCTTTGTAACTGATCTACAACTCTGTTGTTGGTAGATAAAAATTCCATAGCTTGCATCACTCCTTTAGAATCACTTCCTGCTATAGGTAAATCTCTTCTTTGGGTGGCTCCTCCAGTAAGTAGTACTGCATCAAAGGAATCTAATTCTTCTATATCGTAATTTTTTCCGACATGGGTGTCGGTCTTAAATTCGATACCTTCCTTCTTCAATATATCTAATCGACGATCGATCACTGATTTGTCTAATTTGAAATCTGGTATGCCATAGCGCAATAGTCCTCCGATTTTTGGATCTCTTTCTAGTACGCTAACCATGTGTCCTAGGCGATTGAGTTGTTGTGCTGCGGCCAATCCTGCAGGACCAGACCCTACAATAGCTACTTTTTTTCCACTGCGTTCTTTGGGGGGATTGGGTTGTATCCATCCTTCTTTAAATCCTCTCTCTACTATATATTTTTCGATGAGTTCTATCGATACGGGTGGTTTGATAATGCCCAGAACACAAGCTGCTTCACAAGGGGCTGGGCAAAGTCTACCTGTGAACTCAGGAAAATTGTTGGTGCTGTGCAATATTTCTAGGGCTTTTTGCCATTTGTTTTTGTAGACTGCATCATTGAAATCTGGAATTAGATTTCCCAATGGGCATCCATTATGGCAAAATGGTACCCCACAATCCATGCAGCGCGCGCCTTGGTCTTGCAGTTTTTTGGTATTCGGACTAATAGTGAACTCCTTGTAGTGTTTTAGTCTAGAAGCTGCTTCTTGGTTTTCTTCGTGTAATTTGTCGTATGTTAAAAATCCTCTTGTTGCTCCCATATTATTGTGTGATTAGCTGCGATTTATTTTCGTTGGCAATACGTTCCAATGCCTTTTTGTAATCTGTTGGCATGACTTTGATAAAAGCTTTGGATTGGTTTGTCCAATCTTTTAGGATGTCTTTTGCCAAGCTGCTGTTGGTGTATTTTCTGTGATTATCAATCAAATGATGTAGGGTATTGAGATCTTCTTTTTGAATATCTTCGAATTCTATCATTTCGGTATTGAAGTTTTTGAAGTCAATATTGTTGTCTGGATTATAGACGTAGGCCACCCCGCCACTCATACCTGCGGCAAAATTTCGTCCGATAGCACCTAATATAATAGCGATGCCTCCCGTCATATATTCACAACCATGGTCTCCAACTCCTTCCACTACAGCTTTTGCTCCAGAGTTTCTTACACAAAACCGTTCTCCAGCTATACCATTGATATATGCTTCTCCGCTGATGGCGCCATAGAGGGTGACGTTACCAGTAATGATATTTTTGTTGGATTGAAAACTGGCCTCTGGTGGGACCTGTATGATAAGTTTTGCCCCAGAGAGCCCTTTTCCTAAGTAATCATTGGTGTTTCCATATACTTTGAGACTTAGTCCTTTGGTGGCGAAAGCACCAAAGCTTTGTCCTGCGGTACCAAAAAAATTGAGCTTTATGGTGTCTTCTGGAAGTCCTTTAGCGCCGTGCATTTTAGAAATTTCGTTGCTGATAATGGCACCGGTGCTTCGATCGGTGTTTTTGATATTAAAATCAAGATACAGACCTTCGCCTCTGTATATAGCGGGCAATGCTTGTTGTAGTATTTTGGTGTCCAATACTTCTTCTAAGCCGTGATCTTGTTTTGTAGTTTGATATAATTTGGTGCTCTCGGCTACTTTTGGTTTGTATAAAATTTTGGATAGATCGATGCCTTTTGCTTTATAGTGAGAGATGGCATCTTTGGTTTCTAGCTTTTGAGATTGCCCTACCATTTCGTTTATGGTTCTATAGCCTAGTTGGGCCATTATTTGACGCAATTCTTCAGCAACGAAATACATAAAATTGATAACATGCTCTGGTTTTCCTTTGAAGTTTTTTCGCAATTCAGGATCTTGGGTGGCGATACCTACAGGACAGGTATTGAGATGACACGCACGCATCATGATGCATCCTGAGGCTACCAGAGGCGCTGTAGCGAAACCAAATTCTTCAGCTCCCAAGAGACAGGCGATGGCTACATCTCTACCGGTTTTGAGTTGTCCGTCGCATTCTACTGCTACCCGATTTCTCAAATCGTTTAATACGAGAGTTTGTTGGGTCTCTGCTAGGCCCAATTCCCATGGCAAACCTGCGTGTTTGATGGAGGTAAGGGGTGAGGCCCCAGTGCCTCCGTCAAAACCAGAAATGAGTATGACATCTGCTTTTGCTTTGGCTACTCCTGCAGCAATGGTACCAATACCGGCTTTGGAGACTAGTTTCACATTGATGCGTGCCTCTCTATTGGCGTTTTTTAAATCGTAAATTAGCTGTGCCAAATCTTCGATAGAGTAAATATCGTGGTGTGGTGGTGGGGATATAAGTCCAACATATGGTGTCGAATGTCTTACTTCTGCGACCCAAGGATAAACCTTTGGGCCGGGCAATTGTCCTCCTTCACCGGGCTTGGCACCTTGTGCCATTTTTATTTGTATTTCTGCTGCATTGGTCAGGTAGTTACTCGATACGCCAAATCTTCCTGAAGCAACTTGTTTTATGGCGCTGTTTTTCCAGGTACCATCTACTTTTCTATGATAGCGATCGGGGTGTTCTCCTCCTTCTCCAGAATTGCTCTTCCCGCCAATTCGATTCATGGCTATTGCCAGATTTTCGTGAGCCTCGGAACTGATAGAACCAAAAGACATCGCCCCAGTTTTGAAACGCTTTACAATTTCAGTCCAAGGTTCTACTTCTTCAATTGGAATGGGGTTGAAAGAAGCAAAATCCAATAGACCTCTAATGGTCATTAGATCTTTGTTTTGTTTGTTGATGGCATCGGCGTATTCTTTGTAGGTTTTCTTGGTGTTGTTGCGAACAGCATGTTGTAATTTAGATACTGTAAATGGATTGAAAAGGTGTTTTTCGCCGTTTTGCCTCCAACGGTATTCTCCGCCAATTTCCAAAGGCAATTGGGCAGCTTGTTTGTGAAACGCCTTTTGGTGTCTTTGGGAAATTTCTTTTTCAATTTCATAGAGGCCTATTCCCTGTATACGACTAGGAGTGTCTTCAAAATATTTATTCACAAAATTGCTGTGTAGTCCCACGGCCTCAAATATTTTGGAACCTCTATAGGAGTGCAAGGTAGAAATACCAATTTTGTTCATAATTTTAATAATGCCATAGCCTATGGCGGTGTTGAAGTTTCCGATAGCTTTTTCTTTAGGGATTCCTTCTATGTCTTTTTGGGCTACTTGGTTATAGATGATTTCGTTTACCATGTATGGGTTTATTGCACTGGCTCCGTATCCAAATAGCAAGGCGAAATGATGTGGCTCTCTTGGTTCGGCAGATTCGATGATCATGCTAAATTTCGAGCGCATTCTCCTTTTGGTAAAGGTTTGTTGTACGTGACTACAGGCTAGCAACATGGGTATAGGAGCATGGCTTTTGGAAACTCCTCTATCGGAAAGGATAATGATATTGATACCTTTTTCTATTGCTCTTTCAACTTCTTGGGTGATGGTAGTCAATTGTTTTTCGAGCCCATTAAGTCCTTTGTCGACTTGGTACAATACGGAGACTACTTTTGCTTGAAAGTCAGTGTGATTTAGATGTTTGATTTTATCGAGATCGGAACTGGAAATAACTGGGTTTTGAATATTGAGTTTTTTGGCATGTTTGGGTTGGATATCAAACAAATTGTATTCTTTCCCAATAGATAAGCTTATATCTGTGACGATAGCCTCTCGTATGCCATCTAGTGGTGGATTGGTAACCTGTGCAAAAAGTTGCTTGAAATAGTTGTATAACAATTGCGGTTTGTTGGATAATACTGCCAATGGGGTGTCTGTTCCCATAGAACCTATGGTTTCTTTGCCAGTGGTAGCTGCTGGTATGATAAGACTTTTGATGTCTTCCGCTGTATAACCAAAAATATTCTGACGGGTTTCGTAATCGAGTGCTTCTTCTTC
Source organism: Flavobacteriaceae bacterium (assembly GCA_025800395.1). Classification (GTDB taxonomy): domain Bacteria; phylum Bacteroidota; class Bacteroidia; order Flavobacteriales; family Flavobacteriaceae; genus JAOXRU01. Next base: position 56,862 of record JAOXRU010000069.1, on the reverse strand, counting down.
CTTTTTGTTTCCTGTGTATGGGATGTCGGATAGTCGCAGCAAATTGTTATCTAGCCATTTTTGATAGGGATGTTGTCCTACGATACGGTCTTTGATTTCCGAATCTTCTATGATACGCCCCGCATCCATATCGACCAAGAACATTTTACCTGGTTCTAATCTTCCGTGTAAGGCTACGTTTTCTGGCTCTATGTCTACTACGCCTGTTTCGGAGGACATGATTACGTAGCCGTCGTTGGTGACGGTGTATCTCGAGGGCCTCAAACCATTTCTGTCTAGCAATGCTCCTATGTATTTACCATCGGTAAACGGTATAGAAGCTGGACCGTCCCATGGTTCCATTATGCAAGAATAGTATTCGTAAAAGGCTTTTTTCTGTGGACCAATCTGTTGGTGTTTTTCCCATGCCTCTGGAATCAATATCATCATTACTTCAGGCAAAGAACGCCCCGTGGATAATAAAAGCTCTACGACCATGTCCATGCTAGCAGAATCTGATTTTCCGGGCAGCACTATAGGGAACAGTTCTTTGATTTCTTTACCAAAGTAGTCACTTTTTAGTAATCCTTCTCTTGCATGCATTCTGCCGATATTACCCTTTAGAGTGTTGATCTCTCCATTGTGACACATATATCTAAAGGGTTGTGCCAAGTCCCAGGTGGGAAAGGTATTGGTAGAAAAACGTTGATGAACCAATGCTAGCCTAGTGATAACTTTTGGCTCTTGGAGATCTGTATAAAATAGTTTGATATCATCTGGTCGTAATAGTCCTTTGTAGATAATAGTTCGGATAGAGAGACTACAAACGTAGAAAAATTGGGTTTCCGAAAACTTGGAGGCGATAATGCGGTGTTCTGCTTTTTTTCTAGCTGCAAAAAGTTTTAGTTGGAATTCTTTTTCTTCGGTGTTTTTATCTTTTGGAGCTACAAACACTTGCTGCATAAAAGGCAGTGTTTCTTCTGCAATTTTTCCCAAATGCTCAGGAGCAGTAGGTACTTTTCTCCAGCCCAAAATCTTTAGACCCTTATTTTCGAGTTCTTTTTTGAAGATGCGTCTAATCAGTTTTCGCTGATTGGCGCTTGGTGGTAAAAATAACATGCCCACTGCATAACGCCCAAATTTTGGTAGTTTGAAATCACAATTTTCTTTGAAAAAATCATGGGGTATTTCTATCAATATTCCAGCACCATCGCCAGTCTTACCATCCGCACTTATAGCGCCGCGATGATCCATGCGTGCGAGTACCTCCAATGCTTTGTGGATAATAGTGTTGGTTCTTTCTCCGTTTAAACTACAAATAAACCCTGCTCCACAATTGTCTTTCTCAAATTGTGGATTGTATAATCCTTGCTCAATAATGCCCATTTTCTATGCGATTTATTCATAAAAATATTAAAAAAAATAAACAAAAAACAATAAAACGATATGTATGCTTACAAAAATGTAAATTTAGAAATTTAGGAGGGGAAGGATTTTAAATGTAAAAATTAGGATGCCAACAAATTATTGACTTCACAAAGAGGAACGCCTAATTTGCAGCATAAATATACGGAAAAGTCAACAATATGAGAAGGAAAAAAATCTAAAGTGAGTAGGCGTAAATGGTTTTTTTACAGTTTGGTTTATAATTCTGCACCAGGGTTTTTTAGGGGGGAATAGGTGTGGTAAAATAAAAAAAGGCTATCTATAGACAGCCTCTTTTTGGTATTGGTATATTGTTTTAATCTTTCAGAACGGCTCTGGAAATTACAATTTTTTGAATTTCTGAAGTACCTTCATAGATTTGCGTGATTTTGGCATCTCTCATCAATCGTTCTACATGGTATTCTTTTACATAGCCATTTCCACCGTGAATTTGCACTGCTTCCACTGTAGTTTCCATAGCAACCTGTGAAGCATAGAGCTTGGCCATGGCACCAGATAAGTCATAATTGGCATGATTATCTTTGTCCAATGCAGCTTTGTAAACTAGCATTCGTGCTGCTTCTATTTGGGTGTGCATATCTGCCAATTTGAAAGCGATTGCCTGATGGTTGCATATTTCTGTCCCAAAAGCTTTTCTTATTTTGGAATATTCTTTAGCGAGTTGGTAGGCACCTGCCGCAATTCCCAAGGCTTGTGCTGCAATACCAATTCGCCCACCAGCTAATGTTTTCATGGCAAATTTGAATCCGAAGAATTCTTCTCCGATACGATTTTCTTTTGGGACTTTAACGTCGTTAAATATAAGAGAATGGGTATCACTACCTCTTATTCCTAGTTTTTGTTCTTTTGGACCTATTTCGAAGCCTTCCATTTCTTTTTCTACGATGAAGGCATTGATGCCTCTATGTCCTTTTTCTTTATCCGTTTGTGCAATTACAAGGTATACGCTAGCTGTACTACCGTTGGTAATCCAGTTTTTGGTTCCATTGAGGATATAGTGATCTCCCTTATCTATGGCTGTTGTTTTTTGAGAAGTGGCATCACTACCAGCTTCTGGTTCGGATAGGCAAAAAGCACCGATAATTTCACCACTTGCAAGACGGGTAAGATATTTTTGTTTTTGTTCTTCGGTACCGTAGGTTTCCAATCCCCAGCAAACTAAAGAATTGTTTACAGACATGATTACTGATGCAGAAGCGTCTACTTTGGAAAGCTCTTCCATAGCAATCACATAAGACAAAGTGTCCATGCCCCCACCACCGTATTTTGGGTCTACCATCATGCCTAAAAACCCAAGTTCTCCCATGCGTTTGATTTGTTCGGTTGGAAATATTTGGTTCTCGTCTCTCTCTATTACACCTGGCAGTAATTCGTTGTTTGTAAAATCGCGTGCAGTTTCTCTGATTAGTTGATGCTCTTCAGTAAGATTGAAATCCATTTTTTTGAGAATAATTTAATAGTTTTTGCTAATATACAATTAAAGTGCGATAATATAAATTATTTAGGTTTATAGGTAAGAATAATAAAAATTTTATCAAATGTGCAAATTATATATTTGTTGGATAGTTTATAGAAAAGGGGATCTATTGATCTGCAAAAATGGAAATGTATTCTTTTTTGAATTGCTAAAAATTGCGCAAAATATACCTGGTGCTTTCGATAAAATAACGGCCGTTTGTTTTCGAAAGAAAATAGAAACTTTATATATTTGTTAACAAAAGTTAATGTATGTGTTAGTCTTTGCTCAATTAGTGATAGGCGCACGCAATCCATCTAAATTTTTTGACATGACACAGCAATAGCCCGGGCAGGGCGTATAAAAAAACTGTATATTCCGTTTTGCGTTTCGTGATCGTGACGTTAAAAGATTCAACTTCATAACGGGGAATCTGTTATAGTGATTTTGTATCACACAATTTTTTTAAAAACAATTACATAAATCATATTATCATTTTGTTGGATACAACAAAATGCGCATGCTGCTATATCACAATGGGTGATAGAGTGAGGATTGTATTTCTGTAGGCATGCTAAAAAAACAAAAAAACAAATGAAAGACTTACTAAAAAAATACGAAGAAAAGCAACCAGAAATAGTATTTCATTGGAAGGATCCAGAGACAGAAGCAGAAGGGTGGACGGTAATCAATTCTTTGCGTGGTGGTGCAGCTGGAGGGGGTACTAGAATGCGAAAAGGATTGGATATGAACGAGGTGGTATCATTGGCTAAAACCATGGAGGTGAAATTTACGGTTTCCGGACCAGAAATTGGTGGTGCTAAATCCGGAATTAATTTTGATCCAAGAGATCCACGTAAAAAAGGAGTCTTAAAACGTTGGTACAGAGCGGTGTCTCCATTGTTGAAAAACTATTACGGAACTGGAGGTGATCTGAATGTAGATGAAATACACGAGGTAATTCCTATTACTGAAGAAGTTGGCGTATGGCATCCACAAGAAGGTGTTTTTAATGGACATTTTAAACCTACAGAAGCCGATAAAATTAACCGTATAGGGCAATTGCGTATGGGAGTGATTAAAGTGTTAGAGGATACAAAATATAGCCCAGATCTATCTAGAAAATACACTGTTGCCGATATGATTACTGGTTTTGGAGTAGCAGAGGCCGTAAAGCATTTTTATGATGTTTCAGGGAAATCTGTTGTAGGAAAACGTGCTATTGTGCAAGGATTTGGAAATGTAGGGTCTGCAGCTGCCTATTATTTAACCCAAATGGGAGCCAAAGTTGTTGGTATTATTGATATTACTGGAGGACTGATAAAGGAAGATGGATTCAGTATGGAAGCGATGACCAATTTGTTTCTTCATAAAAACGGAAATAATCTGCGTGCGGATCATTTAATCTCGTTTGAAGAAATGAATGAAAGAATTTGGAGTTTATCCACCGAGATTTTTGCGCCTTGTGCTGCTTCTCGCCTGATTACCAAGGGACAAATAAGCGAAATGATAGAAAATGGACTAGAGGTTATTTCGTGTGGTGCTAATGTTCCTTTTGCAGATAAAGAAATTTTCTTCGGTCCGATTATGGAATATACGGATGAATTAGTAAGTTTGATACCAGATTTCATTTCTAACTGTGGAATGGCTAGAGTGTTTGCTTATTTTATGGAAAGGAGGGTAAGTATGGATGATGCAGCAATTTTTGAGGATACTTCAAACACCATACGCAAAGCAATTGAACAAGTTTGCGCCCTAAATAGTGCGGGGGAGAACTTTAGTAAAACCGCTTTTGAGATTGCATTAAAGGAACTTGTATAAAACAACTTGAGTATGGAGACTATATTAATTATTGTATTTGTTTTGGGGTATTTAGCCATTACCCTAGAACATAATTTGAAAATTGACAAACTTATTCCAGCCCTGGCTATGATGGCTATCATGTGGGCGATGATGGTGTTTGGTTTAGACGATTTTACGAGCTGGTTTGATTCTGGAAAACACAGTTTGATGGAAAATTTTGGTGCATTGGGGCATGAGGACAAAATGCACTTGTTAGAAGAAACCCTCTTACACCATTTAGGAAAAACATCGGAAATATTAGTCTTCTTGCTTGGGGCCATGACCATAGTAGAAATAATTGATTATTTCAATGGTTTTGCTACCATAAAGGGGTATGTAAGAACAAGAAGTAAAAAGAAAATCTTGTGGATATTTGCCTTTTTAGCTTTTATACTTTCTGCAATTATAGATAACTTGACTGCTACAATTGTATTGATTTCAATTTTACAAAAAATTGTACATGAGCGCAATTCCCGTCTGTGGTTTGCAGGTTTGATCATCATAGCTGCGAACGCTGGTGGGGCTTGGTCACCTATTGGAGATGTTACTACTACCATGCTTTGGATAGGAGATAAAGTAACTACAGTAAACCTGATAAAGTATCTTTTGTTGCCGTCTTTAATATGTATGTTGGTACCTGTATTTATTGCACAATATATGCCTGCTTTCCAAGGAGAATTGGAAGGAGATGAAGAGGATGATGCGCCAAAATCTAAGTTTGGAGCCACGATGCTGTATTTGGGATTAGGGGCTATCATTTTCGTGCCAATTTTTAAAACGGTTACGCATTTGCCGCCATATGTGGGTATGATGCTCTCTTTGGCTGTAGTTGCAACTTTTGCGGAAATTTACAGTAGTAGCAAATTTTCACTTTCCAGTATCGAAGGGAGTCAAGGAGATGCGGAACACGATGCCCATGCACATCATAGCCCAGTACATGCATCCTTATCTAAAATTGAGATGCCTAGTATTTTGTTCTTTTTAGGGATTTTAATGGCTGTAGCAGCACTAGAATCATTGGGGCTTTTGTTTGGTTTTGCCGATACACTAAAATCAAGCATGCCTATGCTCGGCACCGAGTTGCAGGGTACTGTGGTTTCGGATATCGTGGTGGTGCTACTTGGTATTGGTTCGGCTGTAATCGATAATGTACCTTTGGTAGCGGCAAGTTTAGGAATGTTTAGTGAGCCAACAGATAATCCATTGTGGCATTTTATAGCCTATTCTGCTGGTACAGGTGGAAGTATGCTTATTATAGGCTCCGCGGCTGGTGTGGTAGCTATGGGTATGGAGAAAATTGATTTTTTCTGGTATTTCAAAAAAATCTCTTGGTTGGCATTAATCGGATTCCTTGCCGGAGCCATAGCGTTTATATTGATGAGAGGTATTCTATAAAAAATTACTGAATATTTTTTTTACTAAACCCGAAATAGTTGCTGTTTTCGGGTTTTTTTTTAGATCAAAACAAAAAATCCAGAATACTATACTTTTACGTAATTAATTACGTTAATAAACTAAACAAAACCTTTTTATCTTTATGTTTTTATTTCAAGAAGGCGCACAAGAAGCTTTAGAAGAGGCTGTTGTGGAAGAGAAAACCCTATCCGTTGTCGATTTGATAGTAAATGGAGGTGTGGGAAGTATGGTGATTATAGCCATTCTTTTTGTGCTGTTGTTTGTTGCTATGTATATTTATTTTGAACGTTTGTTTGCGATAAAGTCGGCATCGAAAATTGATAAAAATTTTATGAATCAAATCCGAGATTATGTTTCGGATGGTAAGCTGGATGCTGCCAAGGTATTGTGTAGTCAAACCGACTCACCGGTAGCGAGATTGACCGAAAAAGGGGTTTCTCGTATAGGAAAACCTTTGGAAGATATCAATAAAGCAATTGAAAACGCTGGAACCTTGGAGGTCTACAAATTGGAAAAGAACGTGAGTATTTTAGCAACTGTGGCTGGATCTGCACCGATGATTGGTTTCCTTGGAACCGTGATTGGTATGATTTTGGCATTTCACGAAATGGCCAGTAGTGGTGGGCAAGCCGAAATGGGTTCTCTGGCTTCGGGTATTTACACAGCAATGACTACAACAGTTGCCGGATTGGTAGTGGGGATTATTGCTTATATTGGCTATAATCATTTGGTAGTGAGAACCGATAAGGTAGTGCACCAAATGGAAGCCAATGCAGTAGATTTCTTGGATTTGTTGAACGAACCTATATAATTCTCTACGATGAAGTTAAGAGGTAGAAATAAGGTAAGTCCAGAATTTAGTATGTCTTCCATGACAGATATCGTGTTTTTGTTGTTGGTGTTTTTTATGCTGACTTCCAATGCGCCGAATGCACTAGATCTATTATTGCCTAAGGCCAAAGGAAAATCGACCAATACCCAAAATGTTGCTGTTAGCATCAACAAAAACATGCAATATTTTGTAAATAATACGAGAATAAGTGAAAAGTATTTGGAAATAGAATTACAAAAAGTACTCAAAGGACAGGAAAAACCAACGGTTATCTTGAGAGCAGAAGAAGGAGTTCCTATCGAGAAGGCAGTGCGGGTAATGGATATTTCCAATAAAAATAATTATAAAGTTATTTTAGCTGTAAGACCAAAATAAGTGGGGCTATTAGACACGAAACATAAGCGAAAATCTTTTACATTAACAACATTGCTGCTCAGCATGTTGTTGCTTTTGTTGTTTTTTGTAGGATTGGGATATTTAGATCCGCCTCCAGAAAGCGGTATTTCTGTAAATTTTGGTACAACAGCATATGGTTCTGGAAAAGTACAACCCAAACAGCCAATACAGTCTACTCCACAAGAGCAGCCAAAGCCGACACCACCACCACAAGAGTCCGAGCCAGAATCGGAACCGGAAACGAGTTCAGAACCAGAATCTGCTGCTGAGGATGTAGCTACTTCCAAGGCAGAAGAAACGATCCGGATCAATAAAGCGAAAGAAGCAAAACGAAAGGCAGAAGCGGAAGCCAAACGAAAAGCAGCCGAAGCAGAAAGACAAAAGAAGGCGGAGGAAGCTAGAAAGGAAAAAGCGAGAAAAGAAGCAGCGGAAAAAAAGAAACGCGAGCAAGACGCCAAAAAGAAATCCTTGGATAATCTTATAGGTGGTATCGGTAAATCCGATGGGAAGACTACTGGAGGAGAAGGGAACGATAATAAAGCAGGAGATAAAGGAGATCCTAGAGGAAATCCTTATGCAACTTCTTATTTTGGGAGTCCGGGTAGTGGAAGTGGTGGAAAAGGATATGGTCTCAATGGACGCAGTTTAAAAAGTAGTGCAGGTATCAAGCAAGACTGTAATGAAGAAGGTCGGGTGGTTGTAAAAATTGAAGTAGACCGCAGCGGGAAAGTCGTGCGGGCAACCCCTGGTGTTCGTGGAACCACCAATAGCCATCCTTGTTTGATGAAGCCAGCAAAAGAGACTGCCATGCGCCATCGATGGAATGCAGATAACAAGGCGCCATCTCGTCAAATTGGATTTGTGGTGGTGAACTTTAAATTGGGCGAATAAAAGAATCATAAAACGATAGATGTTTATGCTAAATCCTTTGTTGGGTTTGGCATTTTTTCTTTTGTTGAGGCTATGTAGAGGTAATTATGTCTTTGGGCTAGGGATAGAGCGGCATGTTGGAGCTCTCTGCCGAAGCTTTAGCGGAGGTAGAAGCGACTAGCGAAAGCCCGACCATGCGCCAGAGCGCTTGGTAGCCCCCTAAAAGAAATACATAAAAGATGGATAGATTGTTGGATTTTTACTTTTTTTGAATCATGAATTATCAAGAAACCATTACATGGTTATATGGGCAATTGCCAACCTATCAGAAAATAGGAGGAGCGGCTATGAAGGCGAAATTGACAGGTGTACGAAAATTGTTGTTAGAGCTAGGAAACCCAGAAGAACAATGGTCGTGTATTCATGTAGCCGGAACCAATGGAAAAGGATCTAGCAGTCATATGTTGGCTTCGGTTTTGCAGGAAGCAGGGTATAAGGTAGGTTTGTACACCTCACCGCATTTAAAAGATTTTAGAGAGCGAATTCGCGTAAATGGCAGCTGTATAGGTGAAGAGGAAGTGGTGCAGTTTGTAGCTCGGCATAGCGCTTATTTTGAAGATGCCAAGCCGTCTTTTTTTGAAATGACCGTTGGTATGGCGTTTTGGTATTTTGCAGCGCAAGAAGTGGATATCGCAGTGGTAGAAGTGGGATTGGGTGGTCGATTGGATTCTACTAATGTGCTTTCTCCAGAAGTATGTCTGATTACCAATATTGGTCTCGATCATCAGGATATGCTAGGGGATACTTTAGCAGAAATCGCAATGGAGAAGGCTGGAATTATAAAGGATGGGGTAGCTGTGGTGGTAAGTGAATATCAGGAAGCGGTGGCAGATATTTTCCAATCCGTTGCCAAGGAGAAAAATGCCAATTTGATATTTGCAACTGAAGTAGACTATAAAACAGATTTGTTGGGTGATTATCAGCGTAGAAATATTGCTGGTGTAGTGGCTACGTTGCGAGCTTTAAAACGATTTGAAATCGGTGAGGAGGCTTTGAAGCAAGGGCTGGGTAGTGTGGTAGCCAATACTGGTTTGCAGGGGAGATGGCAGAGGTTGTCAATAGCGCCAAAAACAATTTGTGATACGGCTCATAATGCGGAGGGATTGTCTGTGGTGATGCAGCAATTGGAAAAAGTAGAAAAGGAAAACTTACATTTGGTATTTGGTGTGGTAAAAGAGAAAAGGTTAAGCCCTATATTGGCATTGTTGCCCAAGGAGGCCGTATATTATTTTTGTGCGCCAAGTATTTTTCGCGCTATGGATGCGAGGGAATTACAAGCTCAGGCGCTCGAATTTGGATTGGAGGGTCGGGTATTTGCTTCAGTTGCTGATGCTTATCAGGCGGCTAGAGAAGCGGCAAACGAAGAGGACTGTATTTATATCGGAGGAAGCACTTTTGTGGTTGCAGAAATCCTTTGATTTTTTTTAAACTTTTCTTTGGAGGTACCAAAAAGTGTTCTATATTTGCACCCGCAACGTTGATAAAGCGGCGCAAATCGGGCTCTTAGCTCAGCTGGTTCAGAGCACCTGCCTTACAAGCAGGGGGTCACTGGTTCGAATCCAGTAGGGCCCACAAAAAGGTCATTCTTTCGGAATGACCTTTTTAAATGAATATATTCATTTTGTGATTTGCTTAAAGTTGTAAAAAAAAAAATGGGGCTCTTAGCTCAGTTGGTTCAGAGCACCTGCCTTACAAGCAGGGGGTCGCTGGTTCGAATCCAGCAGGGCCCACATCAAGCAGAAAATGCGCACTGGGAAGTGCGCATTTTTTATTTCCAAAAACTCCCAAGCACAGCTTGAAGGAGTTTTTGGAAATAAAAAATGCAGCTGGCGCTAGCCAAGCATTTACTATTTGCAGTAGTGGGTTTATTCTGGATCTTTAATCCAGCACAGCTTGAAGGAGTTTTTGGAAATAAAAAATGCAGCTGGTGCTAGCGAGGCATTTACTATTTGCAGTAGTGGGTTTGTTCTGGATCTGTAATCCAGCGCAGCTTGAAGGTGTTTTTTTGGAGAATAAACATGGGGCTACAATCCGATTGTCTCTAATTCAAGAGGAATTTACCTTTCTGTACAATATGGTTTTAGGGATTTAAGGCGGACATAGCCTTATATAAAATCTAAAATACGCTCCAATGCCATTCCTCTAGACCCTTTAATAAGTATGTTTGCTTTTCTGAAATTAGCGCTAGCTATTTCTTTTTTTAGGCTTTCAAAATCGGCACAAATATGGGCATTTTCGGTTTTGGTGTTGGCAAAGTGTGCTCCTACCAAAAAAACTTGTTTAAAATCAAAAGAAGTTGCCAATTCGGCTATAAACTGGTGTTCTTTTTCTGCATCTGCACCTAGTTCAAACATGTCTCCTAGAATGAGTATTTTGTTTCCCAACAACATCTGGTTGAAGTTTTCGATGGCGGCTTGCATACTACTTGGATTGGCATTATATGCGTCTAATATGATTTGCATGCCTTTCTTTTTGATGATTTGCGATCGATTGTTTTTGGGGGTATAGGCGTCTATTGCTTTTTTGATTTGGTGTCCTGGTACTTCGAAGTGGCTTCCGATAAGTATGGCTGCGGCTATATTGGTAAAATTGTAAGTACCGATGAGTTTGGAGTATATGGTGTATTGTTGGAATTGAAGCTGTGCCATGGGATCTGCTCTAAGGAGCTTTATTATTACATCGGCTTGCTTCTGCCCAAAACCTTTCTTTTTTGGGTGATTGCTTAGGATTTCTTTTTGCTTGCGGTCATCTGCATTGTAAAAAATGAAACGATTGGTGCTTTTAAGGTAATTGTATAGTTCGCTTTTGCCCTTTACTATGCCTTCTTCGCTTCCAAAGCCTTCCAAATGGGCTTTGCCAAAATTGGTGATATAGCCATGCGTTGGATTGGCAATTTTGCTCAATAGGGCAATTTCACCCAAATGATTTGCGCCCATTTCGATGACTGCTATTTCTGTTTCTTTGGTGATACGGAGTAGGCTAAGGGGTACGCCTATATGGTTGTTGTAATTGCCAATAGTAGCTAGGGTGTTGTATTTTTTTTGGAGTACGCTATGGATCAGTTCTTTGGTGGTGGTTTTGCCATTGCTTCCTGTGAGGGCTATCACTGGGATTTTAAACTGATTGCGATGGTAGGTAGCTAAGGTTTGTAGGCTGGTAAGCACATCGTCCACTAGTATCGTTCTGTAGTCTATATAGGATGTTTCTTCGTCTATGATGGCATATGCGGCGCCAAGAGATAAAGCTTCTTTGGCAAAAGTGTTGCCGTTGAACCGTTCTCCTTTGAGTGCAAAGAATAGGCATCCTTTGCTTATTTTTCTGGTATCGGTGCACACTTCTGGATGGTTTAGAAAAAGCGGGTATATTTTGGTAGTACTCATAAGACGAAATTAGTCAAAAAAGTATAAATGTTTGTGGGTCTCTGATAAAATTGAATCTTTTGAGGAAAAAAAAGGTCGCTACTTGTGAAGTAACGACCTTTTAAATTTTATAGATATACCTAAAACTATCCTCTAGGAGTTTTTTTCTTTTTGGATTTAGAGCCAACACGACTCATGGCACAACGGAATCCGATGTAGTCGGTTGCCATATATTGTGGAAGATATCTACGTTGGGCTGGGTCTAACCAATATGCACGATCTCTCCAAGACCCTCCTTTGTAAACACGAACTTCGTCATTTACTAGGGTAGTTCTATCGTTGGAAGTATCGTACTGACGAGTTACCTGTCCGGTAGAGTCTTTTCCGACGCGGTGTCTTGGGGCGTCATACATGCTACGTTTGTTGCTGTATTCTTCTCCTTCTTCTAGTTCTTCATCGTCATCGAAATTATCGAAGAAGCGAGAAGAGCTTCTGTCTCCATCTCTATAGCCACGGTTGTCACTAGTGTCGAAGTTGGTTCTGAGGTAGGTTTCGTTTTCGTCTACTGCGGTCATTTTGATTTCTCCTGGAAGATTTACAGCTACAACTTTGCCATTTGGTAAGGTGTCGAATACGATTTCTTCCCCGAGTACTTCTACTTTTCCGTCTTCACCTATAGCGGTTTTTTTGTACACGTTTCCTCTAAAGTAGTTAAAGTCATTGGCTTCGTCATCTACTATCGGACGATATACATCAGCTACCCATTCGGCAACATTACCGGCCATGTCGTATAATCCAAATTCGTTGGGCTCGTAACTTTTTACCTTGGCAGTAATATCTGCGCCATCATCAGACCATCCGGCAATACCACCATAATCTCCTTTTCCTTGTTTAAAGTTGGCTAGCTGATCTCCGCGTTTGGCGCGTTTTCCGTTTCTGGTATAGCCACCTTCCCATGGGTATTTTTTTCTACCTCTATAGTTGTTGTATTCTCTTATTCCAACTAAGGCATTGGCTGCATATTCCCATTCGGTTTCTGTAGGGAGGCGGTATGCTGGTAATATAAGTCCGCTACTTCTTTTAGCGAAAGTAGGGACGGTATCTTTTCCTTTTCTTGCAATAGAATCGATTTGACCGCCGTATGTTGCTTCTGGTCTGTTGAGGTATGTTTCTGTGCTAAAAGATCCATCTATTTCTCCAGTAAGCGTCGCATATTTGGCGCCTTTTTCTATATAGCCTTCGCGTTCTAATACGGCCTCATTTACACGGTCTGTACGCCATTCGCAATACTGAACTGCTTGGATCCAATTCACTCCAACTACAGGATAATCTGCATAAGCAGGATGTCGCAAATAGTTGTTGGTGTTTTCTTCGTTATAACCCAATCTATTTCTCCAAACCAAAGTATCGGGAAGTGCGCCTGTGTAAATATTGGCGTAGCGCTCTTCGTCTGGTGGGTACATCGCTTTTAGATAATCGAGATATTCCAAATACATTATATTGGTTACCTCCGTTTCATCCATATAGAACGATTGTACGTGTTGTTGGGTAGGGCTGTTGTTCCAATCGTGCATCACATCGTCTTGTACCCTACCTTTTGTAAAGGTGCCACCTTCGATAAAAATAAGGCCTGGAGCTGTTTCTTGTTCTTTAAACTTGGTGTTGTACTGGAAACCACCTTCCTTGGCGTTGATTTTCCATCCTGTGGCTCGGGACACATTTTTTGAAGATGAGGATTTGCTACAACTGCTCAATCCACCTGCAACTGCTACCGATAAAAGAAAAACTTTAATAATTTGTTTTTTCATAATAAGGATTTGCGTTCTATTTTTTATGGGAAAATCCCACAAAAAATCATTATCTTTTAGGTTATATTACTATTTTTGGTTCGTTATTAAAACGCCCATATTGGGGTTTTATTTTAATAAACCGAAATTTCTTTGCCGCCTCCGTGTAGACGAAGGGAATTTGCTAATAAAACGTGGCTTTATTGGGCTTATTGTATAAATGACAAATTTCTTTGGTTGCTTGTTGTTGTGTATTTGAACGATAATAAATGCAAAAGAAACAGATATATATAACAATTGTTAAAAATTGGCGTTAGTTTTATAGTGCAATTTTATGAATTGTTTTTATAGTAATTGTATATAATTGAAATTGAATGAAAAGAATAAGTGTTTTTTCATTCCTATTATTTAGTGTTATAGGAATGGTAAATGGCCAAGGATCTGGTAATTCGGGTGGCGATCGGACAATAACTACAGCAGTTCCGTTCTTATTGGTAACTTCAGATGCAAGATCGGCTGGAATGGGTGATGTTGGGGTGGCTACCTCCACAGATGCCTATAGCCAGTATTGGAATCCTGCTAAATATGCATTTTTAAAGCAAAATACCGTGGTAGGGGTAAGTTATACGCCCTATTTGGCTGATTTGGTTAATGATATTTCTTTGATCAATGCTACATTTGCCAAACGTATCAATGAGAATAGTGCTTTTGGAATTGGACTCCGTTATTTTGGATTGGGAGAAATAGAATTGCGAAATCAGGCAGACGGACCAGTTACCATAGCCAAGCCAAATGAATTGGCTTTGGATGGTTCTTATTCTTTAAAGTTGAGCGAGCATTTTGCCATGTCTATTGCGGGGCGTTATATACGCTCCAACCTAAAATTGCCTTTGAGTTCGGGTGATACCTCTGCTGCCAATTCTTTTGGTGTGGATGTAGGTGCTTTTTATGAGAAAGAATCTGCTTATGCTAATTTTAATGGAATTTGGAGGTTTGGATTTAATATTTCTAACATAGGTCCAAAGATCAACTACGATAATGATGTTGCAAATGATGTGACTGGCGACTTTTTGCCAACCAATTTAAAAATTGGAAGTGGATTTGACTTTTTGTTTGATGGAGATAGCCGATTGGGTATACATGCGGAGTTTAACAAATTGTTGGTGCCTACTCCTCAGGATTTTGATGGAGACGGAGATATAGATGTGGCAGATAAGCAAGAGTATAATAAGGAAAGTTATGTGTCGGGGATGTTTAAATCTTTTGGAGATGCTCCAGACGGATTTAGCGAAGAACTTCAGGAGTTTACTTGGGCCCTAGGAGCGGAATATAATTTTCAAGATTCTTTTGCATTTCGTGCAGGTTATTTCAACGAAGCAGAAGAAAAAGGAGCTCGCAGATTTTTTACTTTAGGAGCGGGGTTTCGATTTAATGTAGGGCAAATAGATGTTTCTTATTTGTTCTCTTCTTCAAACGTAAAAAACCCATTGGAGAACACCTTGCGTTTTTCCCTTTCCTTTTATCTAGGAGAGCGTTACGACTAAAAAAAGAATATGAAAAAGTTGAAGTTGGTCACCAATTATACCGAGTATGATGGTATAGATGTCTTGCCTCCTATAGCCAAGGATCTTATGCTTGCCGCTATGGATGTGCGCAAAGATGCTTATGCGCCTTATAGTCGTTTTTTGGTAGGTGCGGCTTTGTTGTTGGAAAATGGAGAAATCGTAAAAGGCAGCAATCAGGAAAATGCTTCTTACCCTTCTGGTCTTTGTGCGGAGCGGGTAGCGATTTACTATGCTGGTGCCAAATACCCTAACGTAGCTATAAAAATGCTAGCCATAACCGTAGCTTCCAAAAATCATGTCGTAGATCGACCAGCGGCACCTTGTGGTGCTTGCAGACAAAGTATAGCCGAATACGAAACCAAGCAAAATGACAATATCGAAATTTTCTTTATGGGAGAAAAAGGAAAGGTAATCCATACTACTTCTCTCAAAGCTTTGCTTCCGTTTGGTTTTGATGGTTCGTATTTGTAGTCTCCTCAACACCTATTGTCATAAAAATCTCATATTTTGCTCTTGATTTCGATTTTTTATTCGGAGTCTTTTTTACTTTTATTTAAAGTAGTACTTTTGTTTTTGCATGAATTGTGCAAGAACTAATGATAGTCTAAAAAACACAGAATTGTAATCGATGAAAAAAGTAACTAAAAATGTTTACCTAAAATGGTATGAGGATATGCTGTTTTGGAGAAAGTTTGAGGATAAGCTAGCTGCTGTGTATATACAGCAAAAGGTTCGTGGGTTTCTTCATTTGTACAATGGTCAGGAGGCAGTATTGGCTGGATCGTTGCACGCCATGGAATTGGGTAAGGACAAGATGATTACTGCATATAGAAACCACGTGCAACCTATAGGTATGGGTGTGGATCCCAAAAAGGTGATGGCAGAGCTTTATGGAAAGGCAACCGGAACCTCACAAGGACTAGGAGGTTCTATGCATATATTTGATAAAGAAATAGGATTTTTGGGAGGTCATGGTATCGTAGGAGGGCAAATTCCTCTTGGTGCTGGAATTGCCTTTGCGGATAAATATTTCAAGAGAGGCGGGGTTACGCTTTGTTACATGGGTGATGGAGCTGTCCGCCAAGGTTCTTTGCACGAAACTTTCAATATGGCTATGAACTGGAAGCTGCCAGTTGTTTTTATTTGTGAAAACAATGGGTATGCTATGGGAACTTCTGTAGAGCGTACGGCCAATCACGAGGATATATACAAGCTAGGGCTTGGGTATCAGATGCCATGTGGGCCTGTAGACGGGATGAATCCGGTAGAGGTTGCAAAAGAGGTACATAAAGCAGTAATGCGCGCGCGCAGAGGAGATGGTCCAACATTTTTGGAAATGAAGACCTATCGTTATAGAGGGCATTCTATGTCGGATGCACAACATTACAGAACAAAAGAGGAAGTAGAAGAGTACCGTAAGATTGATCCAATTACGCAGGTGTTGGAAGTAATCAAGGAGAAACATTACGCTTCTGAAGACGAAATAGCCGAAATCGATCAGCGTGTAAAGGATTTGGTAAAGGAATGTGTAGATTTTGCAGAGAATTCTCCTTTCCCAGAGAAAAACGTGATGTACGATACGGTGTACGAACAAGAAGATTATCCTTTTATACCACATAAATTATAATTGTAAATGGCTGAAATAGTAACTATGCCGCGATTGAGTGACACCATGGAGGAAGGTGTTGTGGCTACTTGGATAAAAAAAATTGGTGATAAAGTATCGGAAGGCGATATCCTAGCGGAGATTGAAACGGATAAGACTACGATGGAGTTTGAATCTTTTCACGAAGGTACCCTGTTGCATATAGGCGTAGCGGAGGGAGAAGGCGCTCCTGTGGATTCCCTATTGTGTATCATAGGAGAAGAAGGAGAAGATATCAGTGCGCTGTTGCAAAAAGGAACTGCAGAAAAAGCTGTTGAAACTCCTGCTATAGTAGAGACTCCTGTAGCTGTGGAGAAAGAAGCCGTTGACATGCTAGAAGAAATTGATATTGTAACTATGCCTCGTTTAAGCGATACTATGGAGGAAGGTACGGTTGCGTCTTGGATTAAGAAAGTTGGCGATACTGTAGAAGAAGGGGATATTTTGGCAGAGATTGAAACCGACAAAGCTACTATGGAGTTTGAATCGTTCTATACCGGAACGCTGCTTCATATTGGTATACAAGAAGGGGAATCTGCTAAAGTAGATAGTGTTTTGGCTATTATTGGACCTGCAGGAACGGATGTTGCGCCTATCCTTAAGCAAGTTGCTCAAGGAGAAAGTGCGGAAGCAGCGTTAAAAACAGAGACGCCAAAGACAGAAGCGGTATCTCATGCTGTAGAGGAAGAAAAACCAGTTGTTCAAGCAAGCGGTGGAAGAATTTTGGCTTCCCCTTTGGCTAAGAAAATTGCCAAAGATAAAGGAATCGACCTCAGTACTGTTAAAGGAAGTGGGGAACACGGACGAATTATAAAAAGAGATATAGAAAGTTATAAGCCTGCTGCTACCAGTCAAACATCTGCTGTACCAGTACAAAGTTTTGTGCCAGCTGGTGAATCCGGTGAATCTGTGAAAAATTCTCCTATGCGTAAAACCATAGCCAAACGTTTGGCGGAATCTAAATTTACTGCGCCTCATTATTATTTGACCGTTGAAATGGATATGGAGCACGCCATGGCGTCTCGCAAAAAGATCAACGACTTGCCAGATATAAAGGTTTCTTTTAATGATATGATAGTGAAAGCTTGTGCCATGGCATTGCGCAAACATCCGCAAGTAAATTCTACTTGGAATAACGATACCACAGAAATACATAAAGATATTCATGTGGGTGTGGCGGTTGCTGTAGATGACGGTTTGGTGGTGCCTGTATTGAAGCATACCGATCATATGAGTTTAACGCAAATTGGTAGCACTGTAAGGGATTTGGCAGGAAAAGCAAGGGGTAAAAAAATACAACCCGCAGAAATGGAAGGAAGTACTTTTACGGTTTCTAACCTTGGTATGTTTGGTATAGTAGAGTTTACATCCATTATTAATCAACCAAATTCTGCCATCCTATCTGTTGGTGCTATAATAGAAAAACCGGTAGTAAAGAATGGGCAAATTGTAGTAGGGAATACCATGAAGGTAACCTTGGCTTGTGACCATAGAACAGTAGATGGTGCTACTGGAGCACAGTTTTTACAAACTTTAAAAGCTTTTGTGGAGAATCCGGTGAATATGCTTGCTTAGGATTTTTGAATAAATAAAATAGTTAAAGCGTCTTCCTTGGAAGATGCTTTTTTTTATCTTTATGGCAACATTATAAATCATAAAGATGAAAAGAATCACCTACCTATTGTGCGCACTTGTTGTATTGGTGTCTTGTTCGGTACAACTAGCGCCCAATAACGGGGAAAACGGGAAGGATGACGTATCGAAGCAATTTAATTCTCCTTTTGACTTTCCTAATTCTGCAAATAATACATTCGAAATTTTGAGTTATTTGAGCTCAGACGAGCTAGAAGGGAGAGATTCTGGGAGTGAGGGCTTGGAAAAAGCAGCCCATTATATTCAAGATGTGTTTCAGCGACATGGGGTGCAACCTTACTTTGAAAGTTATTTCGATACCTTGCAAAATTTTGAAAAAACCACCTATAATGTGGTAGGTTTGGTGCCAGGTAACGATGCCGAGTTGTCTAAGGAGTATATTATTATTGGGGCGCATTACGACCATATTGGAAGAATTTCGCCAGAGAATGGCGATGCGATAGCCAATGGTGCTAACGATAATGCTTCTGGAACCACGGCAGTAGTGCAATTAGCAAAGTACTTTGGTAAAAATAAAACCAACAAACGCAGTTTGTTATTTGTGTTGTTTTCGGCAGAAGAAAAAGGCCTTAAAGGAGCGTACCATATCGCCGAGAAACTGAAAGGTGAAAATTTGCCGCTCTATATGATGTTGAATTTTGAAATGATTGGAGTGCCTATGGAAGGGAAAGATTATTTGGTATATGCTACAGGATATAATAAGTCTAATATAGCAGCTGTTGTTAATTCACATGCTAATAAAAAGTTGGTTGGCTTTTTACCTAAAGCAAAAGAATATCATTTGTTTCAACGATCCGACAACTATCCTTTTGATAAGGTGTTTCAGGTACCGTCGCATACTTTTTGTTCTTTTGATTTTACCAATTTTCCGCAGTACCATAAAGTTGGAGATGAAATGGCTACTATGAATATTGCTCATATAAATTCTTTAATCGACGCTTTTATTCCAGTGGTGGAAAAACTCGCTAGTGCAGCTACTCCCGAAGTGCGTTATAATAATTAATATAAGTATGAAACATGTTGTAGTTACTGGGGCCAGTAGGGGAATTGGTTTAGAGTTGGTAAAGCAATTAGCTAATGCTGGGCATCAGGTATTAGCTTTGTCTAGGAATACAAACCCTGTTTGTAAGCTTGGTTTAGAAAATGCAAAAGCTATTTCTTACGATTTGTCGGACAACGAAGTTGCAGAGAAATGCCTGCATTTTATTAGAAATACTTGGTCGTCTAAGGTGGATGTTGTTATACACAATGCCGGTAAATTGGTAAACAAACCATTTGAAGAATTATCTCTTACAGATTTTCAGGAGGTTTATGGGGTCAATGTGTTTGGAGTGGCTCAACTTACACAGCAATTACTTCCGTTTTTAGGTTCTGGTTGTCATGTGGTTGCAATTAGTAGTATGGGCGGCGTACAAGGAAGTATGAAATTCCCTGGTTTGGCGGCATATAGCTCTGCTAAAGCCGCAGTGAT
Organism: Flavobacteriaceae bacterium; assembly: GCA_025800395.1. Classification (GTDB taxonomy): domain Bacteria; phylum Bacteroidota; class Bacteroidia; order Flavobacteriales; family Flavobacteriaceae; genus JAOXRU01. Next base: position 37,085 of record JAOXRU010000069.1, on the reverse strand, counting down.
TACCCTAATGGAATTGTTGGCGGAAGAATATAAAGATAGTGGGATTGCTTTTAACTCTTTGGCATTGGGTGCGGTGCAAACAGAAATGTTAGAAGAAGCCTTTCCAGGATATATAGCACCATTAAATGCTATTGAAATGGCTTCATATATTGTTAATTTTGCTTTAACAGGGAATAAGTTTTATAATGGTAAATTACTCCAAGTATCAATTAGTACACCATAAATGAATACAGTTTTAAAACAATTTATACCAGAGTTTGCAGTAGAACCTTGTATGGAATTAATACAAAATAACAGGGTGAATCTAAAAATAGTTCCGCGACGAAACACCAAGCATGGTGACTATAGGCGTATGGCAGATGGTCGACACCAGATTACTGTAAATGCGACTCTAAACAAATATAGATTTCTAATTACACTAGTGCATGAAATTGCCCATCTAGTTGCTTTTGAGAAATATGGCAGAAGAATTAAACCGCATGGAATGGAATGGAAATATACTTTTCAGGGTTTAATGTTGCCGTTTATTCGTCCAGAGGTTTTTCCGCCTAATTTGTTGCCAGTTATTGCGCATCATTTTAAAAATCCAAGAGCTAGTTCGGATACCGATGCAGAATTGGCAATTCGGCTTAAAAAATACGATCCAGAAAACGATAAGTCTTATGTGTTTGAATTGCCCGTAGGTAGCGTGTTTAGAATATATAACGGAAAATTGTTTCAAAAAGGAAATAGACGTGTAAAGCGATACGAGTGTCTTTCCTTGGTAGATGGGAAAACGTATTTGTTTCAGCCCAATGCAGAAGTAGAATTAATTAAAGAAGGATAAATATAATATAAATAATGCAAGATAATTATTATGCCGTTATTATGGCTGGAGGTGTAGGGTCTAGATTTTGGCCAATAAGTACCCAGGAAAATCCCAAGCAGTTTCATGATATGTTGGGAGCAGGGCAGTCTTTAATTCAGAAGACGTTCCAGCGCTTAAAGCAGTTTATTCCTGCGGAGAATGTACTGGTTTTGACCAATGCGCGTTATAAGGATTTGGTAAAAGAGCAGATTCCAGAAATGGAGGTGGAGAATATCGTCACAGAGCCGGCAATGCGAAATACAGCTCCTTGTATATTGTATGCGGCGAAGAAAATTCAAAAGAAAAACAAAGATGCGGTGATGATCGTAGCGCCTTCTGATCATTGGATAGAAGATGAAGCTGCTTTTGCTGCAGATGTAAAACATTGTTTTGAAAGAGCCTCTAAAGAAGCTGCCTTATTTACTTTGGGGATAAAACCAAGTTTTCCGAATACAGGTTTTGGGTATATAGAATATGACAAGTCTTCCAAAGAAGCTTTAAAGTCAGTAGCGCAATTTAGAGAAAAGCCCGATTATGAAACAGCTAAAGAATTTTTAGCCCAAGGGAACTTTTTGTGGAATGCAGGAATATTTATGTGGTCTGTACAATCTATATTGGATGCATTTGCTGCAAGTCAGCCCGATATGTTTGCTTTGTTTTGTGAAGGCGATACGGTGTATAATACAGAAGCAGAAGCAAAATTTATAGAAGAAAACTACCCAAAAGCAGAAGATGTGTCTATCGATTATGCGATTTTGGAAAAAGCAAAAACGATATATGTTTTGCCTGCGAGTTTTGATTGGAATGATTTGGGTACTTGGGGTTCGCTTTATGAGAAGTTGGATAAATCCGAGTCAAATAATGCTGTAGTAAATGCCCGATTGTTGGCTAAAGATGCTACTCACAACATGATTCGCACCGAAGACAACAAGATTGTTGTGTTGGATGGTATAAATGACTATATTGTTGTGGATAAAAAAGACGTTTTATTAATTTACCCTAAAAGTAAGGAACAAGATATTAAGCAAGTACTGAATGAAGTGAGGGGTGCTTTTGGGGATGAGTATGCATAAAGAAGAATTATGAGTTTAGAAACGCCACAACCAAATTCGCAAGGAGAAGAACAACAAAAAGAAGAGATCAAAAAAGATTTTGTCGGTCTCATTGGGAGTATTCGAAATTTTGTTACCGATCTGATCAATATTCGGCACAATACGGATGTAAAAACAACCATAGCACACATACAAGAGGATATTCCTTTTAAAGGCCATACTACTTGGATTTTGGTGTGTTCTATATTTATCGCCTCCGTAGGTTTGAATGCCAACAGTACTGCGGTGGTTATCGGTGCCATGCTTATTTCGCCTTTAATGGGACCTATATTGGGGATGGGAATGTCTTTGGCGATAAATGATATAGATACGTTACGCCGTTCGGTAAAGAACTTTGTGGTAATGGTGGTGATTTCTGTGCTTACTGCATTTTTGTTTTTTAAGTTTTTTCCGCTTCGTGTGGAATCTTCTGAGCTGCTTGCCCGAACAGAGCCAGATTTTCGCGATGTTCTAATTGCCTTTTTTGGTGGCTTGGCATTGGTGATTGCCCGTGCAAAAAAAGGAACTATGGCTAGTGTTATCTATGGTGTGGCTATTGCTACAGCACTTATGCCGCCTTTGTGTACGGTTGGCTTTGGATTGGCCATTTGGAATCTCGATTATGCTGGTAGTGCCATGTTTTTGTTTTTGATCAATACCATACTTATAGGTTTTGCAACCTTTTTGGTGTTGAAGTTGTTGCGCTTTCCTATGGTTAGATATGCCAATTCGAAGCGGCGCAGACGAATCGCCCAGCTGGCCTCTTTGTTGGCGATTGCAGTATTGGTGCCTGCGGTATTGATTTTTATAAAGGTGTATAAAAAATCGCAGTTTATGAGTGAAGCGGATGATTTTGTAAGTAACACTATTGGGATCTATCAGTTCAATGAAGGAGGGCGATATTTGAAGGAATTGACAGATTATGGGTATTTGAGTGTAAATGATTCTATAAGTTCTATAGAGGTGTTTGTGATGGGGGATGAACGCATACCAGAGAGTGTGATTGATACTTGGAATGTACAAAAAGGGCAATATGAGTTTTTGAGCAATACGGTATTGCGTGTAGTGCAGAGTGATAAGGATGGAGCAGAACAACAACTCAAATATATAAGTGAGCTTTACGAGACCAAGAAGGAACAATTGAAGACCAAAGATTCGGAGATTACGATGTTGAAGCAGGAGCTAAATAAACTCAGCGAATTGAAAGCCATGGAGATTCCGTTTAGTCAAATAACGTCGGAGGCTAAAATCAATTATAAATCGATTCAAGACATTAGCTTTGCATATATGTTCAAAACCGATTTTGCACGATTAGATACCATACCGGTTTTTTATGTAAATTGGAAGGATGGTATGCATGCGGATACTATAGAGAAATCTCATAAGCAGTTGCGCAAATGGTTGAAGGTCCGCTTGGGAATGCCAAAACTACGGGTAGAGAAGTGATTGGATCCTGTGAAGGATTGTAGAGGTAGCTTTTTGTGCAAAAACCTTCTTCCAGTAATTTCAAATGGTATTGGTTGCGCTTAAACACGGAAGCGATAGCCACCGTAGTGCTAGTAAAACTGGTTTTTAAACACAAACTATAAACGAAAAGCGCGACCTCGGAGCCTGTTGCTGGCATTTTGTTCTTTCGGTTTTTGTCGGTGCAACGAAAGAGCTGAGGGCGTAATGCATAGGTGTGGAGGGGGCACAGCCAAATAAAAAAATTAGCTGTTGTTGTCGTCTTCGATATACATTCTACGAACTTTTTTGAAAAGCTCTGAGGAGTAGACAAAGTTGGTAACTGCTTCATTATCCGTCTTGAAAACTTCTTTTTTGGTACCTTCCCATTCTTTGTGACCGTCTTTGAGGAATACGATTTTTTCTCCAATTTCCATCACCGAATTCATGTCGTGGGTATTGATGATGGTGGTGATTTGGTATTCTTGGGTGATTTCTTGTATGAGATTGTCTATAATGATGGCTGTTTTTGGATCGAGTCCCGAATTGGGTTCATCGCAAAACAGGTATTTTGGACGGTTGACAATAGCTCTGGCTATAGCGACTCTTTTTTGCATCCCACCAGAGATTTCGGATGGATATTTGTGGTGGGCGTTTATTAGATTTACGCGATTGAGGACGAAGTCGACCCGTTCTTGTTTTTCTACTTTGCTCATTTTGGTGAACATTTCTAGAGGGAATTTTACGTTTTCTTCCACTGTCATAGAGTCGAACAAGGCACTGCCTTGAAAAACCATACCCATATCTTGTCTGAGCTCTCGTTTTTGGTCGTCGTTCATGTCGACATAGTTTTGGTCGCCGTAGCAAATATCACCTTGTTCGGGTATATGTAGCCCTAGTAACGTTTTTAGGAAAACGGTTTTACCCGAGCCACTTTGACCGATGATGAGATTGGTTTTTCCTTGATCGAATATGGTGCTAATGCCTTTGAGTATGTGGGCATTGCCAAAAGATTTGTGTATGTTGTGAACTCGTATCATTATCCGAGTAATAATTGCGTTAGTATATAATTGAGTATGATGATCACTACACTAGTCCAAACAAAAGAAAGTGTAGATGCTTTTCCTACTTCTAGTGCTCCTCCTTTCATGTAAAATCCGTGAAAGGAAGGGATGGTGGCTAGTATGAATGCGAATATTAGTGTTTTGATGAAGGAATAAGTAACGTGAAAGGGGATAAATTCGGTTTGTAGTCCTTCTATGAATTCGTTTGAAGTTACAAATCCTCCAAATACTCCAGCTACCCATCCTCCAAGTATGCCAATATAACTGGCTATGGAGATAATGAAGGGGTAGATGAGTAGGGCTACTATTTTTGGGAAAACGAGATAGTTGAGTGCATTTACTCCCATTACCTCTAGTGCGTCTATTTGTTCTGTTACCCGCATGGTCCCAATGCTAGAGGTGATGTAAGAGCCAATTTTACCTGCCATAATAATGGAGATAAAAGTAGGAGCAAATTCTAGTATGATGGATTGTCTTGTGGCAAATCCGATGAGGTATTTTGGAATAAGAGGGTTGGTGAGGTTGAGGGCTGTTTGTATGGAGACTACAGCACCTATAAAGAAGGATACGAAGATCACGATGCCTAAAGAGCCTATCATGAGATCGTCTATTTCTTTTAGGATAAGGTTTTTCATGATTTTCCATTTGGTGGGTTTTTTGAAGACCTCTTGGATCATGAGAAAATACTTGCCGATACTTGCTAAATACAACATAGAAGTTTGTAATTTGATTTACAAAAGTAGAAATAATAATGAGAGTACCGTTTTTAACAGGAATATAATATGGATGCTGCTTTATTTCTGCTATTTTTACATTTTAAACGCAGTAGAGAAAGAAACTAAAATAGCTAATCGAAATGAAGAAAGTCATAGCCTTGGCATGTGCTGTAATTTTGTTGGGAAGCAACGAAGTGCTGGCACAGCGCAAAAGTAAGAAGAAGAAGGGTGAAAAACACACCGAACAATTGTATGTACAGCCCAAACTGGTTGTCGGGATTATCGTGGATCAGATGCGATACGATTATCTTACTCGATTTTGGAAGGATTATGGAGAGGGCGGTTTTCGAAGAATGATAAAAGATGGCTTCAATTTTAAGAATGCCCATTTCAATTACAAGCCTACGTATACGGGGCCTGGTCATGCTTCGGTATATACTGGAACTACGCCATCCGATCATGGGATTATAGCCAACAACTGGTTTGATAAAGAATTGGGTGAAGAGGTATATTGTGCCCAAGATGAAGCCATGCAGTCGGTGGGGACTAGTAGTGCTGCCGGAAAAATGTCTCCCCATCGTATGAAAACTACAACAATCAGTGATCAGTTGCGCCTTGCAACACAATTTAGAGGGAAGACTATAGGTATATCTATGAAGGATAGAGGGAGTATCTTGCCTGCGGGTCATACTGGAGAGGCGTACTGGTTTCATGGTAAAAGCGAGGGTAAATTTATCAGTAGTACATTTTATATGGAGCAATTGCCAAAATGGGTGGCAGATTTTAATGCATCGGGTATTGCCAATAGCTATAAGAAAGACTGGGACTTGATGAAGGAAGCTAGTGATTATACCGAAAGCGGTAGTGATGACAACAATTATGAAGGAAAATTTAATGGAGAGGCTGCTGCTGTGTTTCCTCATAAATTGGCTCAAATTTGGGACGAAAACAGCCAATTCGATATCATAAAGGCTACACCTTATGGCAATAGTCTTACTACAGATTTTGCTATTGCAGCTATAGATGGTGCCGAGCTTGGTTTGGATATGCATACCGATATGTTGGCAGTGAGTTATTCTTCTACGGATTATGTCGGGCATCAGTACGGGGTGAATTCCGTGGAGATACAGGATACCTATTTGCGATTGGATAAGGATTTGGAGCGTTTGTTTGCAGTATTGGATGCCAAAGTAGGAAAAGGGAACTATAGCATGTTTCTCACGGCAGATCATGCTGCTGTGCATGTTCCAAATTTTTTGAAAGATCATAAGATTCCTGCCGGATATTTGAAGGGCGGGGAAATGAAAAAGCGTTTGATGGCCTTTCAGAAAGAAACTTTTGGTTCGGACGAATTGATAAGAGATGTGTCTAATGCGCAAATATTTTTGAACCATAGGGTGATTAAAAACTTGGATTTGGAGTTGAAGGAAGTCCAAGAAACTTTTGCTATGGAATTGATGTCTTATCCTAATGTGCACAAAGTTTTTACGGCCTACCAAATGTGGCAAAATGATTATACCGAAGGCTTGGCAAGGATTATACAAAATGGCTATAACCAAGAGCGCAGTGGAGACCTGATGTTGGTTTTTGATCCTGGTTATATTTCTTATCCGCAAGTGGGTTCTACACATGGGTCTTCTTTTACTTATGATACGCATGTGCCTATATTGTTTTATGGTAAGGGAATTAAAAAAGGTGCTAGTCTCAAAAAGGTAAGTATCACCGATATTGCGCCTACTATGGCTGCTTTGTTGGGGATTGCTTTCCCAAATGGATCTACTGGGAAAGTACGTGCAGAAGTGCTGAAGAAATAATTAAATTTTCCGGATATTTCAAAACCAGTAAGTACGCTTGCTGGTTTTTTTATGGAATAAACCCACGTTATATATTCTGTAAAATAAGAAGAAATTATCAACAATTTTTTTAAAAATCAAAGGTGTTTTGTTTTTAGCTAGATAGGGGTTTATGGAATGGCTTAAATAGTGTAGAAAACAAAGGCTAGTTGTCGTTTTGTTGATGTATTATTTGTAAATAAATAGCTACGATATGAAGCGTTAAAGATGACTTGTTAACAATGAAAAGCAATATATGTATCGTTTTTAATCTTGATAATTTGTAATTATTTTCTCAACTTTGATATAGCTAATACAAATAATATTAAAGCATGAGAACAAAAATTAGTTGTTTGTTAACGGTACTATTGCTGTTAATTGGGTATACCTTGACTGCGCAAACCAAAACCATTTCGGGTAATGTGACAGACCAATCGGGTTTGCCGCTGCCTGGAGTAAATATTTTGGTAAAGGGAACCACAATAGGTACGCAAACAGATTTTGACGGAAACTATTCCATAACTGCTCGAGAAGGGCAGGAATTGGAGTTTAGTTTTTTGGGGCAAAAGACGGTTTATAGGATGGTTGGTAGTTCCAATACCATAAATGTACAGATGGAAGAAGACGCCCAAACTTTGGAAGAAGTAGTGGTGACTGGAGTGGCGGGAGCTACTACCAAAGCAAAACTAGCCATATCTGCAGCTTCGGTAAGCGAGGATTTGTTGCAAAGTGTGCCTGCAACTTCGGCGGCATCTGCAATTCAAGGTAAGGTAGCGGGGGTGAATGTTGTACAGCCTTCGGGTTTGCCCGGATCATCCGCTTCTATTACCATACGCGGTGCCACCTCTTTGCTGGGAAACCAGAATCCTTTGATTATCGTAGACGGGGTGCTGTTGGGGAATGCCAATTTAGCAGATATTAATACAGAGGATGTAAAGTCGTATGAGATACTGAAAGGGGCAGCGGCGGCTTCCTTGTATGGTTCTCGTGCAGCGAATGGAGTTATTCAGATCATCACCAAAAGAGGGCAGCGAAATTCGGATCCTCGAGTGACTATTAGACAAGAAGTAGGACTAGCTACCATTCTAAATGCTTATTCTCAATCTCGTTTTCACAATTATAGGTTGAATCCAGATGGTTCTTTTGTTTTAAGTGATCCTGCAGACGCCTTAAGTTTAGTGGTGGATATTCCTAATGGCCAAACAAGCAATCATTCGATTATAGACAATGCGTTTCCTGTGTATTATGATAGTTTTGATAGTGCCTTTGGAAATGGGTTGTTTAGAACTTTTTCGGCTTCGGTAAGCGGAGGGTCGGAAAAAATCAATTATTATGTTTCTATTCAAGATAATGCAAATGAAGGGATCGTGAAAGTTGGGAATTTGGGGTATAAACGACAAGTTGGAAAAATGAATTTGGATTTTGATATTTCTGAGAAATTTAAGTTTTCCAATAGTTCTTCTTATGCTGTGTCTAGGAGTAAGGAGCCATCTTTGGGGTCTGGCGGTCCTTTGTATGCTTTGCAATTTACACCCCCGCATTTGGATTTAAATGCTGTAAACGATGAAGATGGTAGCCCGTATAACTGGAACTCATTTATGGATAATGCGAATGGCGGCTGGCCAACTGCAGAAACCAATCCTCTCTATTATTTGGATAACTATAAGTATGAAGAATCTCGAAAAAGATTGATTTCCAACTCTAAGTTGAAATATATACTCACAGAATGGTTATATGTAGAAGGAAGTTATGGTGTAGATGAACTACATTTTAGAAGTGGAGAGTTTGTGGACAAAAATTGGTTAGATGATCAAATAAGTGCTTTTGCAAATGGATATATCTCTCAAGGGCATTCTTCTCGAAAATATGAAACCATAGCCGTAAATTCATACACCAATAATAGCTTTGGGGACTTAGAGCTAAAAACGCGTTTGCAGTATATGCAAGAGGTCGATAGTTATTACAGTGTAGGTGTGGTAGGTACAGAATTGAGCAATAATGGGGTGAATAACCTAGAAAATGTGCTTCAGGAACAACTCAATGTAGGTTCTTCTAGAACGAAGGAGTCGGCCAAAAGTTATTCTGCCATCGTTAATTTGGTTTTCAAGGAGCGTTATATTTTTGATGGATTGTTGCGATATGAACAGGTGTCTACTTATGGGCCGAATGTAAGAGAACAGATGTTTTACAGGTTGTCTGGAGCTTACAGATTGGGTATGGATATGTCTGTAGATTGGATGGATGAGCTCAAGTTGCGTTTGTCGTATGGTACCGCGGGTTTAAGACCTACTTATATTGCGCAGTACGAAACGGTAGATGTACAAGATGGAAACAATACGAAAACAATTTTTGGTAATGCGAACTTGGGTGCATCGGTAAGTACGGAGTTGGAATTTGGATTGGACTTTGATTTTTTGAAACGCTATAGGTTGTCTTTCAATTATTCTGCTACCAACAATGACGATTTGGTAATTCCTGTTCCCTTGGCTGCGGCTACTGGTTTTCAGGAACAATATCAAAATGCGGCGTCCATTGAATCTACGGTTTATGAAGTGACATTTGGAGCGGACATTATCAAAAGTGACGATGTAAATTGGGGGGTGAATTTCAATTTTTCAAAATTCGATTCAGAAATCACCTCGTTTAATCGTTCCGAATTACAAGTTGGACCTTCAAATTCGTTTATTTTAAGAGAAGGGGAGCGATATGGTACCTTTTATGGAAAGCGTTTTTTAACCGCACTCAATCAATTGCCAGATAGCGAAGACCCAGCAGATTATAAAATATACAATGGTATAGTAGTGGCAAATGATGGAACCAACTTACCGCAGCTATTGAAGGATAAGAATGGAAACGACGCTATAGTAGCAATAGGTAACACGACTCCTGATTTTACTTTATCGTTTAATACGCGTTTGAACTGGAAAAATTTTAGTCTATTTGCTTTGATGGATTGGCAGCAGGGTGGTGAGGTATACAATCAAACGAAGCAATGGCGATTTAGAGAATTGCTGCATCCCGAGATTGATGGCGAGACTGTTGGATGGGCAAGTGGGGTGTATGCTATCAATGCGGTGAATGATTATTTTGTAGAAGATGGCACTTTTGTGAAGCTAAGAGAGCTTTCCTTGTCTTACGACTTTAAAAATGAATGGTTAAAAAACACATTTATAAGTAGTTTGAGTGTGGGTGTGGTAGGTAGGAATTTGTTTGTACTTACCAACTACTCTGGAGTCGATCCTGAGGTTACAAATATAGATACGGGTTCAGACGGGAGGTTCAATGATATCAATGCGTATAAGTTTGATGCATTCGGTTATCCTTCGATTAGAACATTTACTGGGGTTATTACTTTGAAATTTTAATAAAGAAGTCATGAAAAAAAAATATATAACATATTATAGTGTTGTTTTGGCAAGTGTATTTCTCCTTTTTGGGTGTGAAGAGGTAGATGTGCCAAATTATGATGATCCAAGCTTAGCCAATATACTTAAAAGTGCGGATGATTTTCCTACGGTATTATCTGGTGCATATGCAGCATGGTGGCAAGGGTTGCATATGGATAGTCCTTACACTACGCTATCTGTAGCCGCAGATCATGGCTCTTCGTCTTGGGGGAATTTTAATATGAGAGAAGTGGGCACGGTCTCTGTGCCATACGGTTTGGGAGATCATAGTGCTTTGAACAATACGCAGTCCGCACCTTATACGGCTTATTTGGAAGAGCCTTGGTATAAATTGTATTCTTCCATATCTACAGCCAACGATGTTTTGAATGGGATTAATAATGAAGGAAGGATGGTGAGCGGTTCGGTTAATATAACGGAGCGTACCAAGGCGCAAGCTTTGTTTATTAGGGGCTTGGACTATGGGTATTTGGGATTGTTGTTTGATCAGGCCTTTGTTGTTACAGAGAATACAGATGTGTTGAAAATAGTAGCGGATGATTTGGTGCCCTATGCAGAAATAATCGACCAGGCCATTATGGATTTGGAAGCGGCAGTTTCTATAATGGAATCTTTGGGGAATCAGATGAAGATCACTCAGTTTAATGGAGTGGAACTCGATGGGGCGCAGAGTTTGGCTTTGGCAAATACATATATTGCTAAATTTCTAGCACAGAAAGCACGTACTGCTGCTGAAACACTTACAGTCGACTGGGCCAAAGTAAAAGCAGCTGCAGAAAAGGGAATAGATTTTGATTTGGCTCCCAAAGGAGATGGTGGAGCGAATTGGGAACATGCGTTTCAGCGGCATGCCAATGCGATTTGGACACGCGTAGATCAAAGAATTGTTAATATGGTAGACAGTACACATCCTTACCCTTTTCCAGAAAGTGGTTCGTATACCTACGATATTGCTACCATGCCAGATAAGCGTTTTGGAGATAAAGATTCAAAAAAGCCTTTTGTCGCAGCTGGGTCTCCTGCATTCCGACCAGATAGAGGGGTGTATTTCTTTTGTTATTTTAAATTTAATGAACACAACGACTATCGCTCCGATTTGTCCTTGCCTATGGTGACTTTATCAGAGGCAGAAAATGATCTTTTGTTGGCCGAAGCTATAATACGTACTGCTGGAGATCTTGCTGTGGCTGCTGGTCTGATAAACAAAACTAGGGTTGCCAATGGTGGATTGGCAGCGGCCTTGGCAACAGATGCCGATTTGCTTGATAAAGTATTTTATGAAAGATATATAGATGCGTGGGAAGGCCCTGGAAGTCCATTCTTTGATCGTAGAAGAACGGATGATCTCGGTAAAAAACAGTTCCTACATTTTCCGATTCCAGCATCGGAATTAAATACCTTGAGAATCTCATTATATACATTCGGAGGGGAATAGTTTATTAAGGTTAGTTTGTTTGAAGAAGCCACTAAAAATTAGTGGTTTCTTTTTTTGTGTTGATAATCCTCTAGTAGCCAGGTTAGTTTTTCCTACTTTTTAACTTTTCATTAAAGTTTCTTTAAAGATAATTGCATATTTAACATTATTTTATCATTTTTGGCTCTAGCTAATTCAAATAATATTAAAAAATGAGAACAAAGTTTAGTGGATTGCTAACGCTACTTCTAGCGTTAGTGGTGCAAATTTCCTTTGCACAGACCAAAACTATCTCGGGTAATGTGACAGATCAAGATGGGATGCCATTGCCAGGGGTTAATGTTTTAGTTCAAGGTACTACTACAGGTACCCAGACTGATTTTGATGGTAATTATACTATTCAAGCTTCAGTTGGTCAGGTTCTAAAATTTAGTTACATCGGTCAAAAAGATGTTGTAAAAACAGTTGGAGCTTCAAACACTGTCAATGTACAGATGGAAGATGATGCTCAAGCCCTAGAAGAAGTAGTTGTTACTGCACAGGGTATCCGCAGAGAGAAAAAAGCTCTTGGGTATTCGGTTTCTTCTGTAGGAAGCGAAGAATTGGAAAACAAGCCGGCTGCGGATGTTGCGCAAGCATTATCTGGTAAGGTAGCGGGTGTTGAAATCCTTTCTGGTGGTTCTATGGACGGTGCTGCAGCAAACATCAACATTCGTGGTTACTCTTCTATTACTGGTTCTAACCAACCATTGATTGTAGTGGATGGGGTGCCAATTTCCTCTGCTTCAAACGGTAGATCTGCATTTAATTCAGGAGCTGGTGCTAGTGCTGGTGGTCGTCTATCGGATATCGACCAAAACAATATCGAAAAATTAGAGGTATTGAAAGGTTTGAGTGCAACCGTACTTTACGGGGAAGAAGGTCGTAACGGGGTAATCCTTATTACTACAAAAAGTGGTAAGAGCGATGCCAATAATAAGACTTCTGTAACTATCAACTCTTCTGTATTCTTCAACAGTATTACTGGTATTCCAAAGTGGCAAGACACATTCGGTAACGGATGGCAAGGTAGTGCTTCTAAGGCATTTAGTAACTGGGGTGCGCGTTTTGACGAAGTTTCTGAAGTACCGCATATTTATGCTGGTAACGAGTACCAAACGATCCAAGATGGAGGAAGTTTTGATGATTTCTTCCCTCAGTTTGTAGGAGCAACTTATGCTTATAAGCCTTATGACAACGTAGGTGGATTCTTTAGAACTGGTACTAGCTTAATAAACTCTGTGAGTTTCAACTATGGAGGGGAGAAGTCTTCTATAAGTATGACCTATACCAATACAGATACCGAGGGTATTACTCCGGGTAACTCTGTAGTTAAAAACCAAATTGGTATCAATGCCAAGGCTACTTTGGCAAATAAAGTGAGTATTACTGGTTCGATGAACTATGTGATCAACAATTTTAAGTCGCCTCCATCTGCTGCTTCTTATGGTAGTAATGCTTCTGGAGGATCTTCTTCTGTGTTTGCTAACGTAATGTATACCCCTCGTTCTGTAGATTTGAACGGACTGCCTTGGGAAGATAGCCTACACCGTTCTGTGTACTATCGTTCCAACAATAGTATCCAGAATCCATATTGGACGGTAAACAATGAGAAATATGGAGAAAATACAGATCGTATCTTTGGTAAGGTTTCTGTTTCTTATCCTATAACCGATGCATTTAACGTTACTTGGAGATCTGGTTTTGATTCCTATACTACGGATGCTACTTTCCGTGTAAACAAAGGAGGTATCAACTATGATGGTCTTGGTTTGTTTAATAAAGATCAGTATACAGAGAAGACGCAAAACCACGATTTGATGTTTACTTTCCAGAAAGATTTCTCTGAAGATTTCAACTTGGATGCATTAGTAGGTTTCAACTCTAAGATCAATACTTTTAAGCTATTTAGGTCTACTTATAGCAATCAGCTGGTATACGGAAGTTTCTTCGATGGAAACTTTGTAAACAGAAATGCTGGTTCTTTCTACAATCAGAAAGTAAACCGTTTGGGTATTTATGCTAACGTAACTTTGGGGTATAAGAATTTCTTGTATGCCAACTTATCTGCACGTAATGACTGGGCCTCTACTCACGAAACTGGAAACAACTCTTTGTTCTACCCAGGAGTAAGTGTTTCTTTCTTGCCATTGGATGCATTTAATTTGAATAAAAACGGAGCGGTTAACTTCCTCAAGTTGCGTGCTGCCTATGGTACATCTGCACGTTTTGCGTTGCCATATAGTACAAGAGATGTGTTGAATCTTGCTGCTAAAGCTTGGTTGAACTACAATCAAGACAATGCTGTTATCAGTACCAACTCTATTTCAAATACGATTGGTAACCCAGATTTGAAGCCCGAATTACAGTCTGAGATCGAATTTGGTATTGAAGGTAAGTTCTTGAACAACCGTGTAAATTTGGATCTTTCTGCTTATAAGAGAAATGCTGAAGACCAGATTATTGGTCGCGGATTGGATCCTGCTACCGGAGCAACGAATACTACGCAGAATGCTGGTGAGTTGGAAACTACAGGTTTGGAAATATTGTTGGACGGATATTTGATTCGCAACGATAATTTTACCTGGAATGCAGCGATCAACTTTACTTCTTACGAATCTACAGTAAAAAACCTACCGCCAGATGCGGAACAGATTGCTTTAAATGGATTTACCGACTTTGGTAACTTCGCAAAAAACGATGAGCCATTTAACGTATTGATGGGTACTTATGTAGAGCGCGATAATGAAGGAAATCCTATAGTATTAGATAATGGATATTGGAAAGAGTCTGGTCAGATAGGTGTAATTGGGGATCCAAACCCAGATTGGATTGGATCTTTGAGCACTAATTTGAGCTACAAAGGATTCAATCTTGGTGTTCAATTAGAATATACCCAAGGAGGAGATTTGATTTCGTATACTGCTGCTACTTTGTTGGCACGTGGTCTTACCGAAGATACAGATGTGGATCGTGGTCTTACTGTGGTATTGCCTGGAGTTACTTCTACTGGCGAAAAAAATACCACTCAAATTTCTTTGACGGACTATTATTTCGATAATTATTTATACGGTGCTTCCGAAGCATTGGTATATGACGGAACGCTATTGCGTTTGCGTGAAGTGTCTTTTGGATATGATGTTCCTGCTAAATTCTTAGAGAAAACGCCATTTGGAAGTGTTTCTTTAAGCTTCTTAGCTAACAATTTATGGAGAAAAGCCTTTAACTTCCCTGATGCGCACCAGTCTATGGACCCTGCTGTATCTTCTTTGGGAGTTGGTAACTCTAAAGGTTTAGACTTTATGGCTGGTCCAGCGACCAAGCGTTATGGATTCTCTTTAAAGGTTACATTCTAATAAAAAAAATAGATAACAATGAAGAAAAATATATTTAAAAGTCTAGTTGCATCAGCTTTATTGGTGCTTGGGGCTTGTGAGACTACAGAGTTGGATTTGTTAGAAAATCCAAATGCTGTTGGTCCAGATAATGCGGATGTTGGATTGTTGCTCAATGGAGCTATCCAAAACTTTAGAAACTTTACCGCTATACAAACCGACAGACCAATGCAGGTAACACGTATGGTACATATGTTTGGTCCAACTTATGATAATGGAGTGACTCCAGAAACTTTTAATGGACTTTGGTCTTCTGGCTATGCTGGTGTATTGCCAGATGCTGAGGCTGTAATTACCAAGGGTGCCGATTTGGAATTGTGGGAGCATGTTGGTATCGCAAAGATTATTAAATCTTATACCATTTCTACTTTGGTTGATTTCTTTGGAGATGTGCCTTATACAGAAGCTTTGCAATTTACTGATAATCTAAACCCTGCTCCAGATGATGATGAGCTTATTTATGCATCTGCGATTACTTTATTGGATGAAGCAATAGCCGATTTGGCCAAAACTTCGCCAACTGGTTACAAACCAGCAGATGATATTTTCTATGGAGGTGATGCTGCAAAATGGACTACTTTAGCAAAAACGCTTAAATTGCGTTTGTTGAATAACTCTCGTTTGGTAGATACTCCGGCTAAGGTTGCTGCTATGAATGCTTTGATTGCTGAGGATGATCTTATCGATACTGCAGCGGAAGAGTGGGAAGTGGCTTACGGAACTCAGGATAACGATCCGGATGTGCGTCATTTCAAATTTACAGCTGGTTATTTAGGAGATGGTGGAGAGTATATGTCAAACTCTTTTATGGATGAGATGTATAATGGTAAGACAGATCCAGATCCACGTATCCGTTACTATTTCTATCGTCAGTCTTTAACTTATCCAGATCCGTCTACTCCTGAAGGCTTGTTTACCTTGCCTTGTCTGGCGGAAAACAAACCAGCGCACTATACATTTTCTGATGTATTCTGTACTGTAGGTGATGGCTACTGGGGTAGAGATCATATGAACGATGATGGTGGCCCACCAGATGGAAACAAAATCACACTTTGGGGATTATATCCTGCAGGTGGTAAATTTGATAACAATAATGGTTCTCCAGGAACCGCTACGGATGGTGCTAAAGGAGCTGGTATCAACCCGCTTTGGACTGCGGCTATGACCAAATTCCTTTTGGCAGAAGCTGCTCATGAAGCTGGTACTACTGGTGATCCAAAAGCGTTGTTAGAAGAAGGTATCCTTTTTTCTATGGCTAAGGTTGTCAATTTCCAATCGAACGCCGTACCAGCTGGTGCTGGAGCTACTGTAGCTGAAATCAGTTCGTATATAAGTGAGGTAATAACCAACTATGATAACGCTGCTTCCCCAGAAAGTCGTTTGAACATTATTATGACTGAAGCCTTTATTGCGGCTTGGGGTAACGGATTGGAAGTATATAACGCTTATAGAAGAACAGGTCTTCCTGCTGATCCGCAACCTGCAATTTCTGGTGACAATGCTGGTACCTTTATTCATAGTTTCCCTTATCCAGCGAACACGATTAACAGAAACCAAAATATGAGTCCTAAGGCTGATTATGGAGTACGTGTATTTTGGGATAAAAGAACGGGTGAAGCTTTAAAATAATCTAAAAAATTGTTAACAATGAAATTAAACAAAAATATATTAAAATCTTTCGTTGCTGCGACTGCATTGTTATTTGCTGTTTCTTGTGATACAGACAATAAGAATGAATTCCAGCAAGGGGGTACTTCCGAGATTGGGGCTTATGCTCGTATTACGGATATCGGAGATACAGGTATTAATCTGTTGGATCCTAGTATATCTAGTTTCGCTGCCAATATCGAATTTGTAGATGATGCAGGAGGTACTTCCATCAACAAATACGAGATATTTGCAACCTTTAGAGATAATACGATCTTGAATGAAGGGGATCCAAATTACAGCGTGACTGAAGAAGTAAAGGTAGGATCTTGGACTAGCGATGATGCTGCTTGGGGTAGCAATGAGAAATATGCTACTTTGGACTTCTCTATAGCTGCATCGGATGTGATTTCAGCGCTTGGAGTAGATGTTGCAAATATATCTGCTAATGATCAGATTGCATATCGTGGAGAAATTTCTTTAACAGATGGTAGAACTTTTAGTTTGGCCAATACTGGGAAGAGTATTACTTCTGAATTGTTCTATAACGATGCTTTCGCATGGAATTCAACTTTTGCTTGTCCACAAAGTGCAGAAACTTTTGTTGGTGCATATACCGTAACTGTTGAGCAAGGTGTAACACCATTTAGTTCTACTTTTATTGCTGATGGTGCTACGGTTGATATCGTTGCAACTGGAGGTACTAGTCGTAAATTTGATTTTGGATTTTTATCGGCATACGGTTTTGCACAAACCTTTTTCTTTGATCTAGTTTGTGAGGAGACTATTGTAAATGCGGTTGAAACCAACGTAGTTTGTACTACTGGAGGTATCTCTTGGGGGCCTATCAAAGGAGACAATGGAGTATACGATCCAGCAGATGATGCTTCTTTTACAGTGATATTAAACAACTTTGTGAAAGATGGAGGTTGTGGAGTTGATAAACATAAGGTTACTCTAACCTTTACCAAAAATTAAAAACATTTTAGTTTATCTATAGGAGATGGCTGCCCAATGGGCAGCCATTTTTTTGCTATAGTGGAAGAAATGGACAAGGATTTCGGTATGGTAATATGATTTGTAATAATTGTAATTTCGTTTTCTGTTTTGGGTCGTCTTTTTAAAAACTAACTATCTTTGCACCTATGGAAAAAAACAACTATAGGATTTTTGGGATTAGAACGGTTATAGAAGCTATAGAAGCTGGAAAAGTGGTAGACAAAATATTTGTACAAAAGGGTTTACAAGGGAATTTGATACAAGATTTGTTGGCTTTGGCTAAGCGCCACCATATTAGTCTGTCTTATGTGCCAGTGGAAAAGCTATATCGCTTGTCCAAAAAGAACCATCAGGGGGTTGTTGCCAACCTTTCTCCTATAGATTATGCCGATATGGAAACATTGATTCAAGAAGTAGTGGCCTCTAAAGAAAAGCCACTTTTTTTGCTACTCGATCATTTGTCCGATGTGCGAAATTTTGGTGCCATCATTCGAACTGCTGCTTGCGTTGGTGTTGATGGAATTATAGTTCCCAAGCAAGGTGCGGCCCCAGTTACTGCCGATACGGTAAAAACTTCGGCTGGAGCAGTTTTTCAAATTCCTATAACTAAAGTGGATCACTTAAAGGATGCTATATATTATTTGCAAGCTTCTGGTGTAAAAGTGTTAGCTGCTAGTGAGAAAGCGCAGCAAACGGTATATGAAGAGGATTTGAATATGCCTTTGGCTCTGGTAATGGGAGCAGAAGATGTAGGGGTTTCAAAAGGGGTTCTAAAGGTAGCTGATGTTAACGCAAAACTTCCTTTGACTGGTGGCGTGGATTCTTTAAATGTTTCGGTTGCCTGTGGCGCTATTTTGTATGAAACGTACCGACAAAGAATTTGATTATTCTTTTTTCTTTGGTTTAAAATTGTAGTGAATTTTAATTGTCTTTGTAGAGGCATTATCTATTTGCTCTGTTTGTACTTCTTTTGGTAATTCTATAAAATTGCCTTCTTCATCAAATTGACGCATAAAGGGATCGGTTTCTTCATTGTATTCTGGTTTTTCCCAATCGTATACTTTCTTCTTTGGTTTTGGTATATGTAACCATTTGGCCAGCAAAAACCCCGTTATAAGACCGGATAAATGCCCTTCCCAGCTCATTCCATCTTTTATTGGGAATACGTACCATATGAGACTGCCGTAAACAAAAACGATTCCTAAAGAAAGCGCAATAAGTCTAAAGTATCCACTAAAAATTCCTTTGAAGAACATAAAACTTGCCAGTACGTAGATCAGTCCGCTCATACCGATGTGATAGGCTGGTTTCCCTATTAGCCAAGTGCCAAGACCAGATAAAAGTGTGCCGTAGATCAATACTTTCCAAAATACTTTTGGATAGAAAAATCGCAAGGCAGTACTTAGCACGAATATTGGTATAGTGTTTTGATACAAATGGGAGGGAGAGCTATGGATAAACGGACTAAAAAGGACACCTCTCAATCCGCTAAGGTTTCTGGGATAAATACCCCATTTTTCATAGTTTAAGCTAAAGACAAGATTGAACCAATGCGAAAACCACATTATCAATACTAAAGCAAATGGTAACATCCATATGGTTCTAGAAAATAATTTTGGGTTTTGTGCGGATTCCAATAGCTTAGATTTTATGTTTTGTTTAATGTCTCTGGTAAAAATACTAAATTTACAGCATGAATAAACCTTTGGCAGAACGAATTCGCCCTATGGGTCTAGAAGACTATCTTTCCCAATCGCATTTGGTGGGGGAAAAAGGTGCATTGCGCCGTCAATTGGAAAACGGCAATATTCCTTCCCTTATTTTATGGGGACCTCCAGGTACGGGTAAAACTACTTTGGCTGAAATCATAGCTCGAGAAAGTAAGCGGCCATTTTTTACTCTTAGTGCTATTAATAGCGGGGTGAAGGATATTCGTCAAGTTTTAGAAAAAGCCAATAAAGGTGGGGGCTTGTTTGCCTCCAAAAGCCCCATATTGTTTATAGACGAAATTCACCGTTTTAGCAAATCACAGCAAGATTCACTTTTGGGGGCTGTGGAAAGAGGGCAGATTACTTTGATAGGTGCTACTACAGAGAATCCTAGCTTTGAAGTCAATCCAGCTTTGTTGTCGAGATGCCAGGTATATGTTTTAAAAGCTTTTGAAAAAGAAGATTTGTTGCAATTGTTGCATCGTGCCATAGAAAAGGATCTAGAACTGCAAAAAAAAGAAATTGTCTTGTCTCAAACCAATGCACTGTTGCGTTTATCTGGAGGCGATGCCAGAAAACTGCTCAATATATTTGAGTTAGTCGCAGAGAGTCAAAGTTCACAGAAGGTAGAGATAACAGACGCCTTGGTTTTAAAACAAGTGCAACAAAACACGGTTCGCTACGACAAAACTGGCGAACAGCATTATGATATAGTTTCCGCTTTTATCAAGTCGATAAGAGGTAGTGACCCCAATGCTGCAGTATATTGGTTGGCACGCATGATAGAAGGCGGGGAGGATGTGAAGTTTATAGCAAGACGACTACTGATATCTGCTTCGGAAGATATCGGTATGGCAAATCCTACAGCTCTAGTTATTGCCAATAATACTTTTCAGGCGGTACAAACAATTGGTTGGCCCGAATCTAGAATTATTCTTAGTCAGTGTGCCATATATTTGGCGACTTCTCCCAAGAGCAATGCCTCTTATATGGCTATAGGGAATGCACAGAAACTGGTACGAGAAACGGGGGACTTGTCTGTTCCTTTACATTTGAGAAATGCGCCTACCAAACTGATGAAGGATTTGGGTTATGGTGCGGATTATAAGTATGCACACGATTATCAGGATAATTTTGTAAATCAAGATTTTTTGCCCGATGGTGTGCAAGGTACCATCTTCTACGATCCGGGCAACAACGGACGGGAAAACAAACTGAGGGAGCAGCTGCAAAGCAGATGGAAGGACCAATACGATTATTGAAATTGCAATTGAAGTTCGTATATGATATCGCTTCCAGTTTGCGCTTTCATATACCATTTGTTTTGTTGTTTATACACAACACCAGTTGGCTTATTGTCTTCAGAGAGCACAGTGTACAAATCGTCCATCATCCCCTTTTGTAACAAAAAACGCTGTTTGTTGTTACCGTCCATTACTTTGTATTTGGAATTGCCAATAGCAATGGCGGTAAGTTGCAATGGTAAAGGCACTATATCAGAATCCTTAATGGTGGAAACAGGTTTTTTTGCCGTTGGAGGAGCTATAGGGGCTTCTGGGCTTACAGAAACATCTTCTTTTACCTCCTTTACATCCTCAGTATAGTCGATACGTATACTTTGTTTTTTCTTTTTGGATGGGGTATATTGGTGATTGAAGAATTGTAAACTGGCCATGGATTTTTGAATGGCTTCTTTGTATGCTTTGTCGTATTTTTTGATTTTGCTACTGCCTATTTCTGTGGTGTACACTATTTGGTTGTTACAATCTTTGAATTGAATTTGTACTTTAGTTTTGAAAACACCAGAATGGTCCATCAAATCGGCCCAAAGTATGGTGCATCTGTCGGATTGGGCTTTTGGAGGGATGGCATCATCGTATGCAGTTTGAAATTGTTGTTTGCGTAGCAAATGGGAAATCATGGTTGAACTTCCATATTTGTTGGGCGTTTTGAAGCAAGAAAACTTTTTGGGTATAACCACATATTCGTATTTATTGAGCACATCCTGTCCATGAGAAATCCCTGCGAAGATGCAGGCTATTAGAATTGTGAATATATTTTTCATTTAATGAATTTTGGTTTTTTAGAATCGCGATATTGGCTTTTGAATGAGATTATCATATAATATTTAGCAAGAAATGTACCAAATTGGTTTGAAATCTTGTGGTTTAGTTCGAAGATAAAATATTTATTCCAATTTGAAAAGAAGCTCTTTGGGCTTTTGTCAAATCTTGTAGGGCAAGTAGATTGTCTCCCATTATATACAGTTGCACATTGGCAGCTTGTAAACCTATGCCTGCACCTATATTGGTGAGGCTGTATTTGTCTATGGTATAGGTGGTTTTGAACCGAAGCCAATTGCCAAATCTTCGGACGTAATACAGACTCAATGCTGCTTTTGGACCCAATGGACGCTTGGCAAGAAATAATTGACTACCAAAAGAGTTTTTGTATATTATTTTTCTTTTGGTGCTCCCTCCCAATTCGCAATCACAATCTTGGTCTTGTATATGTTTGCCAAAATTGTAGTTGAAAGAGGTGTAAATTTTTAATGGTCTGGTGTTGGTGTACGCACTTTTGATGGTGTCTAGAGGTACTTCTTTTTCTATTTCGTCTACCAAATTTTGCCAAAGTTCTTCGGTTTGGTCTACAGGAAGTACGACCTCCAATCCTTCGGTACTATAGTTACCAGCCAATCGATAGGTCTCCACATTTTTGTTTTGTCGAATAAAACCCAAATCCAGCATACTTGCTGTAAAGCGCCATTGCTCATTAGGATCGTAGGTTAGGCCCAAATCAACGCCCAAGCCCAAACTTCCTCCAAAAAAAGCTAATCCAGTCAGACTGTTAGGATCTCCTTCTTCTCCAAATAATTCGTCTTTGATATGAAAAAAATTGGAGCTTTGTATTTCCAAAACACCGTTGTAGCTATGGTTATAGATATTGCGTTCGCCTTGGATAGTGGTAAAATAGCCTTTGCTTTTTGTAGACCGAATATTGAGTATGCTATTGTATATTTTTAGGCGTCCGCCTATGGTCCATTTATCGTTAATAGATTTTTGCATGCCTGCATGCAATACTGTGAGTACATCCAAATTGCCCTTGAGATGTCCCAAATCAAATCGTTTTCCAATATGATTAGCATTACCTTCCAAGCCTAATATGGCCAGATCTTTGGGGAAATATCCTATTCCATCTACTTCTTGATAAAACCCAAAGCTATAGAAGGTGTTTTTTCTTTTGAAACCCACAGATAACAACTCTAGTTTTTGATAGATATGTGCTTCATCTCTATGGGAAGTTTGGTAAACGATATTGCGAATTTTATCGTTGAAATCGATAGCATTGTCTCCTAGTAGGTCGTAGACGTTGGGTCCGGAAGAACCAATCGATAATTGCAATTGAGATAAGGCAGGAAAACCTACAAACCACGAACGATCTTGTTTCAAACCTGGGTTGAGTTGTAAGGCCTGAGGTATTTCATCGAAGTTGTACAATATTGGCTGGTACTGAGAAAAACCAATTGCACAACTAAAAAAGAACAGATATGTACATATCCAATTCTTCATTCGATTTCCAAATACAATTTACCACTCATTTTAAACTCCAATTTGGCATTATCAATCACCGAAGGAGGCAAGGCATTGGTGGATGCTGTGATTCGTATGATTTGTGTATTGGTAATCACCGAGATTTGTTCCCCTTCGTAGGTAATGGTTCTATTGGTGATAAATGGCGTAGTGTTTACAGCTGACTGAATATCAAATAGCTGGGAGTCTAATATTTGTCCATTGCCATTTAAAAATTCGATACGTGCTTGGAATATCTTTGCTGTACTATTCTCGAATTCGAAAAATATATCTGCTCGAATGAGATGGTTGGGTACAAATCCAGATTGAAATCCATCGTACTCCAAAAAATCGCTAACTTCTATGGGTAGTGGTCCAGCACTTGCTTCGATATCTGCTATTTCTAAGCGAATCAAACTCGCTTCCAAAATTGGGTGTAACACCAAATCTTCTACCTGGTCGGTATCTAGGTCGCTCATACAAGCTAGATTTGTCAGCAATAACAATCCCATTATAAGCTGCTGAAACCTAAATCTTTTCTTCTTCACTTTTCTTTTTTTTGTGTTATAAACAATACTCACAATCAAAAAAAGCAATTTTGGCGGCTGCTTGTTCTGTCGCAAGAAATGGGATAGTGTTATTATATATAACTCTATAAGAATCGATTTATTTCATCCAAGTGATAAATTGTTGGTATATTTTTGTCTTCGGGTTCTTCGTTGGAGTTGAAATGTATCACTTGCATGCCTACACCCAAAGCACCACCAATATCTGCTTCGAGATTGTCGCCAACCATCAATGCGTTCTTGGCCAGAACCCCTGCTTTGTCTAGTGCTAACTCAAAAATAATGGGATTTGGTTTTTTTACTCCAGCCATTTCAGAGTTTATGATACAATCGAAATAGGAATGTATCCCAGATCGTTTTAATTTGGTTTCTTGTATTTCTTCAAAACCATTGGTGATAATGTGTAGTTTGTAATTATTCTGAAGGTTTTTTAGCACTTCTATAGTGCCTGGAAACAAATTGTTGTAGGTAGGTAGAACCTCTATATAGGCGTCGGATAGCGAAAAAATGGTTTGATCGTCTATGTTTATTTCCAGAGCATCAAAACTGTCTTTTAGGCGACCATAGCGCAAGGGCTCTTTTTCGATTTGTTGTTCTCGGTATAATTTCCAGTATGCAAAATTGATGGGGATATAGTGTTTTAAAAATTGTTCTAAATCTACTTCTATTTTGTGGTTTTGTAATATTTCTGCAAAAGTGTTTGCAGAATTGGTTTCGAAGTCCCACAAGGTGTGGTCCAAGTCAAAAAAGATGTCGGTTATGTTTTCTCTGTCCATAGTTTTTGAATAAAAGTGTGGTATACCTCCTTGAGGTACTTGGTCTGTGGTTTTCCCAAGTTAGCATTGGTAAATACGGTAATGAGTCTGCCATTTACGGCAGCAACTTCTCTTTGTATCTTTTGTATTTTCTCTAAGGCCTCCTCTTTGGAGTATGCCAACAAAGCATAATCCTGAATCGCAAAAGGACGTATTTTTATGGGCAATTGCTGTTCGTTGTTTATATCATAAAAATAAAAAGTGGAGCAGGTGCCGGCTCGAAAACCAATTTTGTGGGTATAACCCATCGAATAATCCGAACTAAATTCTGCCTCAACTAGCTCCCTATAGGTATAAGGAATATGAATTTTGTTGTATCGCAATCGAACTGCCTTTACCGGACGATGTATAAGATTGCGCAATCTTTTTTTCTCTTTCCAAAGGCATTTGGTGTTTTCTAGTGCTTGATAAGAAGCAATAAGGGATACTTTGCTGTAATCTGAAATGGCCTTAATGAGATAGCGAAACTTATTGTGGTGGATCGAAATATTTTTGTCATATCTAGCATAATCTGCCATTTGAAAAAAGAAATGACTATCTATATGGCATTTCTGATGTAATCGTATCAGTTCCATAAAGTTGTTGTAAGGATCTTTTTGAAGCCCCAACAATACGCCAAATCGCATACGAACGCTCGCAAAATTCAAGTTGCCGATATCTCTAGCCAAACCGTAAATCGTGCGTATGGCACCTCTATATGCATAAGCATGAGATGTGGTAACATCCATGATGGATTGGTAGGAAAAACTAGGTAATTCTGCCTCCAAATCAGGAAATTTCTGCTGTAATTTTTCTAGCAATCGATACGCCCATATATCTATAATTGGACGTTCTATAAACCCGTGTTGCACTGCAATACTTTCTGAAAATGGATATCTTCCATGTGGGTCTTTTACATGGGGAAGATATTCTTCGTATCTGCTGAGTAAATAAAAACTAGCAGCAAAAATGTCGTATGCTAAGGCACTTTGTTCTCCAGCGGCAAAAAAAGCGACTACCCCGTCCCAGTCTTCTATAGGAATATCGATATCGCTGATCCCCTGTTCAAATAGTAAATGGTGACTGCGAATATGAAATTCGCTTTGCAAGGCTTGTTTGCTATAGGTTATTTTGGGCCCTTGATGCTTTATAAAATCCTCCACTTTGGTAGTGAATCCAATTTGGATACCTAAAATACCTCGAAAAATTTGTTTCATGGTATAGGTAAATCGACTCGTAATTTTGTGTGTGTAAATAAGTAGCATTAAAGTAATCCTTCGTCTGCAAAGCTAAAATAATTATTTGAAGCGACGATAAGATGGTCCAATACTTTTATGTCTAATGTTTTGGCGGCCAGATAAACTTTTTGGGTGAGGTTTTTGTCTTCAGTGCTTGGATTTAAATTACCAGACGGATGGTTGTGAGCCAGAACAATGGCTGTGGCAGATTGTTCTAAAGCTTCTTTTAGAATTAGGCGTATGTCTACCACAGTGCCTGTGATGCCTCCTTTGCTCAATTGCCTTTTTTGTATGACTTTGTTGGAGTTATTTAGGTAGAGAATCCAAAATTCTTCATGAGCCAAATCTGCTATTAGAGGTTGTAATATATAAAAAACATCTTGGCTATTGGTGATGGCTATTGGTGTTGGTAATTGGCTGTTGGCTAGTCTCTTAGCTAGCTCCAATAATGCCAAAACTGTGGTTGCCTTGGCGCTACCAACACCACTAAAGGCCTTGAGTTTTTGAAGACTTATTTTGGAAAATTTCCCTAAATCGTGACCTACAGATCCGAGTATTCTCTTGGAAAGAGCTACAGCACTTTCTTTTCTGTTGCCAGATCCCAGTAGGATAGCCAATAGTTCGGCATTGCTGAGATTTACGGCGCCAATACGTTCCAATTTCTCTCTAGGACGATCTTCCTCCGACCATTGTTTTATAGATAAATAATCTTTTTTTTCTGGCATTTTTGTAGTTTTAGAACACCTTGTCTATAAAAAGAACGAAACAATAAGAAAAATCTTACACAAAAATGCATTATCCACCACCACATCATACCGAAGTAGATCAGAATGCCATCGTGCAATTGGTAAAAGCATATCCCTTTGGAAGCATTCTTACTGCTAAGGAGGATCGGCCATATATCACCCATTTGCCGATCATCTATAAAGAAAAAAGTGCCAAGCCATTTTTGGTTGCACATATAGATGCTAATAATCCACAATTAGATACTCTTGTAGACGGGGCTTGTGCAACAGCGGTATTTCAGGGCCCAGATTGTTATATCTCTCCTACTGTGTACCAATCTGCCCAATTACCTACTTGGAACTATATAATCGCACATCTTCAGGGTAAGGTTCGCCTGCTGACCAAAAAGAACCAAAAGGTGCAGAGTTTGGTGGATATGACTGCTTTTTTGGAGGGAGAGGAAGCTTCCTATGCATTGCAAATGGATGATCCAAAAATGCATATGTATCTCGACTATATTGTGGTTTTTGAAATAGAAGTGGATCAAATGATAGGACGATTTAAGTTTTCCCAAGACAAAGATGCTAAGGATTACGAATTGGCAAAAGAGGCCCTTATTCGAAGCCAACAAAAAGAGGTTCGTTCGTTTTTAAACAAAATAATTCCCAGTAGAAGGAAATAATGCCATTTCTTTTAAGGGCATTTCAAATAAGAAATGGTATAAATCAAAATTTCTTTTTCACTTCTTCTAGATTCAATCCTCCATAATTGCCGCTACTCATCAAAAGCAAAATGCTGTTTTCTATGGATAGCTCTTTTATAAATGTATGCATTTGTTGGGGTTCGGTAAATACAATGAGGTCTTCTTTTCCAAAAGCTTTTTGGATGTCCTCTGGTGATATTGGAGCCATGTTCTTAATGGCAAGTGCCTTGGGCGAATAAAAAACAACTGCTGTGTCGCATTGGTCTAAAGCGCCCTGATATTGTTGTATAAATTGAGGGTTTAGACTGCTATAGGTGTGTAATTCTACACAAGCGATAAACTGCTTGTTTGGATACTGTTGTCTTACCGATCTGGTGGTAGCAATCACTTTGCTCGGACTATGGGCAAAGTCCTTGAAACCTATACTATGTGCATTTTTAGCAAATTTCTCCAAGCGTTTACTTGCGCCTTTAAAACTTGCGATGGCTTCATAAAAATCAACTTCGTCTACCCCCATTTGTTGGCAAATCCATTTTGCTCCAACGATATTGTTGAGATTGTGAGCGCCAAATATTTCTAAAGGCATAGGCCCGTCTTCTGTTTCCAAATAAGTGATACCATTTTCTATGCTGTGGGCTGGAATGCCATAAGGAAATTTGCGAATGGGTTTTTCGCATTTTTCTACGATACGCTTTAGCTCTATATCGGTTGCATTATAAGTAATACTTCCACCATCTGTGATTTTATCCAAAAAAATTTCAAATTGGGAAAGGTAGTTTTCAAAGGTTGGAAAAACATTGATATGGTCCCATGCTATTCCACTCAAAAGGGCAATATTGGGTTTGTATAGGTGAAACTTTGGTCGACGATCTATGGGAGATGAGAGGTATTCGTCTCCTTCTAGTACGATAAACTGGTTTTCTTTGGTAAGGTGAACCATGGTGTCAAAACCTTCTAATTGGGCACCCACCATATAGTCCACTGCGATGTCGTGATACTGCATTACATGCAAAATCATAGAGGTAATCGTGGTTTTGCCATGGCTGCCACCAATAACTACACGGGTTTTGTCTTTGGATTGGTCGTACAAAAATTCGGGATAAGAGTATATAGGAATCCCCAATTCCTGAGCACGCAACAATTCTGGATTGTCTTCTTTGGCGTGCATGCCCAATAAAATGGCATCTATATCTTGGGTGATTTTTTCTGGAAACCAGCCAAATTCTTGGGGCAATAGCCCTTTTGACTCTAGTCGGGATTTGGAAGGCTCGTAGATAACATCGTCACTCCCACTGAGTTCGTAACCTTTTTGATGCAATGCCAATGCCAAGTTATGCATAGCGCTGCCACCAATGGCGATAAAGTGTACTTTCATATATTACAAATTCTCAAAGACAAAGATACTTTTTTGCTTTGGAACTAAATAGACAGTTTGTATGAATTCCAGTCGCAACAGAAATTTGCAAACCACAACTTTGATGTATTTCACCTACAACATTCTTTCTTACGCAAAATATCTTACAAAATTAAAAGAAAAATCCTCATTTTTATCTATTCAATGCCCTCTTAAGATGCTTAAATGGTATAGATGTTATGGTTTATGTTTTTTGTCGTGCCTTGTTTTTTCTTGGTATGCCAACGGAAAATGCGCAGGCCTAGATACTAAAGTAGTGGTCTGCAAGAAAGATAATAATGCGGGCAATCAAACTTATGACTTGTTTGCACAGTTGGGAGGTGTTCCTGTCGCGGGTGGTACTTGTGAAGATCCTGATGCTCGTGGAGAATTACAGTTTGCAGGAGGTCATATAGTGATTATCAATAATTTAAAACATCTGGGTGGGGGTAGTTATCGATTTAAATATAGTCTGCTCCCCATTCCGATTTGTAGCGAAAAATCTACCGAAATATCCATAGTCATCCAGTCGAGTTTTGATGGCAGTCTGCAAATAGAGGATGGTTGTGTGGGAGAAGACTTGCTATTGCAGTTTTCTTATAATCCGGTTTTGATGGCCAATGGCGTCTATGCTTTGGGTCTGGAAATTCGATCCTATGCACTTTTGGTACAAGAGCATACTTTGGAAGTACATTTTTCTATTGGAGCGGGCTCTATCGCTATAGCGTCTGACCTTTATTGTAATCTCAAGTGGAAAAATTTATTGGAGTTTGGATTGTCTTATAGATGTATCGATGCTATGGGCGCATTGGTTCGTTTACTAGTCGGTAAGAATATAAGTTTGGGATATGCCTATGATTATGGGGTTTCGGCTTTGAGTTATGGATCTCACGAAATGTTTGTTAGGTTCGACTGGAGAACTGGAGATAAAAAAATACAATATGATAAATCGCCTCGATTTTACTAAAAAACAATCATGAACAAGATATATATTTTATGGGCTTTGTGTTGGAGTTTTTTGCTTTTTGGACAAGCAGAGAAGGCAGATCAATTGTTTGAGCGCACTGCTTATTTGCACGCAATTCCCTTATATGAAGCGATACAAGATAAATCAGAAAAACACATTGAGCGCTTAGCAGAAAGCTATTATCACACTTTTCAGTATGATAAAGCCAATTTGTGGTATGCCAAACTGATGAATCGTTCTATGAAGTTGCCCAAGGAGCAGCAGGTTTTTAGAATGACTCATGCACTAAAAGCATCTGGAAAACGAAAAAAAGCCAAGGCATTGTTGAAGTCGTATTTTCAGAAGACTGGAGAACGAGAAGCATTAATACAATTGGAGCTGCAGGATCGTTATTTGGATGATGTGGCGGCACTTGGTGATAGGTATGCCATATTTCATATTCCAGAAATCAATTCACCTTATAGCGAATTTTCTCCTTTTGTGAAGGATAGTATCTTGTATTTTGCTGCACCAAAAAGGGAGAAATCTCTATTTTCTAAATCCTTTGACTGGAACAAAGAACCCTATTTGGATATTTATCAAACCAATATCCACCTGAATGATAAAGTGATTTCGCTAGAAGGGGATATCAATACCAAAGAACATGAAGGTAGTCTGGCAATCACGGGAGATGGAAATTGGTTGTATTTTTCGAGGAATATGTCTGTAACAAAAAATAATGCAGGCTCCAAAAAAGCGGGAAGCTTTATAGGTTTGTATCGAGCCAAAAATGTGGATGGCGCATGGAAATCGGTGGAGCTTTTGCCTTTCAATGGAAGCACCTATTCTTGTCAACATCCGGCATTGAGTGCAGATGGAAAATGGTTGTATTTTAGCTCGAATAGACCTGGCGGATTTGGAGGAATGGATTTGTATGTTGTATCCATAGAAACAAATGGTTTTGGTGAGCCTATCAACTTGGGAGCCCATATCAATACGAAACAAAAGGAACAATTTCCGTATATAGGAAGCCAGGGGCAATTGTATTTTGCTTCGGATGGGCATCCAGGCTTTGGTTTGATGGATTTGTTTGTGGCAAAAAAAAAAATAAATGGGTTTGAGAAACCAGACAATCTTGGACGACCAATAAATTCTCCTTTTGATGATTTTGCCATTTTTGTATTTCCCAATGATAAGACTGGGTATTTTTCTTCGAATAGGCCTGGAGGTTTGGGAATGGACGATATTTATGCATTCAAAGAAACTAAACCTTTGAATATCCAATCATGTGAGGAGACCTTGTGTGTGAAATTGGTAGATAAAGATAGTAATGCCTTGCTGGAAAATGGCACCGTACTGATAAGTGATGATGTGGGGAGTAGTCGGGTAAAGTTGGGAGAAACTGCGATGGTTCCTTTCGAATTGGCATGCGAAACAAACTATAAGATAAAAGGATATATGGTAGGGTATCAGCCAAAAGAAATTGCTTATCAAACTATGTATAGGAGGGGGTATGCAGATACAATTACCATTGCTTTGCAAAATTTTGAAGCATACGAAAAAGAACAAGAAGGATTGGCCTTGGCAAAAAAAGTAGAAGCGCAGCAACGTACTGCCAAAGAGGATAAACTACGTGAAATAGCCATGAAGCAACAATTGATAAAAATGGCCAGAAAGGAAACCTATGTGCACTATCACAACAATCGGATTTTTATTGAAGTGGATCCGATTCGTTTCGATTACAACAAATGGTTTTTGCGTATGGAATCCGAAAATGCCTTGGACAGGGTAGTTGATATTATGAAAAAGTATCCCAAAATTGTACTGGAGATTGGCGCCCATACCGATATTCGTGGTCAAGCAGCTTACAATCAACTTTTATCCGAAAAGAGAGCGGAATCTGTAAAAGCATACCTTATTCAAAAAGGTCTGGACGTAGACCGAATTTCGGCTGTAGGATATGGAGAAACCCAGCCTTTGGTTATTTGTGAAACCACCAATTGTAGCGAAAAGCAACATGCTCTAAACAGACGATGTGAGTTTGTACTACGTTTAAAGGAATGAGTTGGTTAGCTGTTTTTCATACTGCTGTTTTACAGTTTTTTTGACTAGAATTGCTTATTGTTCCAACATTTCCCATAGCTTGTCTTTGAGTTCTTGCAGGCCTTTTTGGGCCACTGCAGAAATAAATAGAAAGGGAACCTCATTTAGTGCTTCTTGTACTTCTTGAGTTAATTCTGCTTCCAATTCTTCGTCTAACATATCGGATTTGGTAATAGCCAACAATCTGTTTTTGTCTAGCATTTCTGGATTATAACGACGGAGTTCGTCTAGCAGAATTTGGTATTCGGAGGCAATATTTTTGCTGTCGGCAGGTATCATAAATAGCAATATGGAGTTTCGTTCTATATGCCGCAAAAAATAATGTCCTAGTCCTTTTCCTTCAGCAGCACCTTCTATGATACCTGGGATATCTGCCATTACAAAAGATTGGAATCCTCTGTATTCCACTATGCCAAGATTGGGTTTTAGTGTGGTGAACTCGTAGTCTGCAATTTTGGGCTTAGCCGAGGTAATCACAGATAGCAAGGTTGATTTTCCAGCATTGGGAAAACCAACTAATCCAACATCAGCAAGAACTTTTAGTTCTAGTGTTATACGTTTTTCTTCCCCTTCTTTTCCAGGTTGGGCGTATCTGGGCGTTTGGTTAGTTGGGCTTTTAAAATGCCAATTTCCTCTACCACCGATGCCGCCCTTGGCCAATATGATTTCTTGGTTGTGTTCTGTGATTTCGTGTAAAAAGCTATCTTTTTCTGTATCTTTTACCACAGTTCCAAGTGGAACTTCTAATATGATATCCTGACCGTCAGCACCAGTGCTTCTGCTGCTACCACCATGTTCTCCATGGGACGCTTTGAAGTGTTTTTTGAAACGATAATGCTGTAAGGTCCAAAGGCCTTCATTGCCTTTGAGAATTACATGACCGCCTCTACCTCCATCTCCGCCGTCTGGTCCTCCTTTTGCAATAAATTTTTCTCGATGCAAATGTACCGAACCTTTACCGCCATTTCCGGAGGCGATATGAATTTTCACATAATCTATAAAGTTTCCGTCTCTCATTGGGATATGATAAAGGCCCATACCAAGATGGGCCTAATTGTTTTGCAAAGATATTAAAAAATGTATGGCTCCCTAGGCCATATTTTGTTATAAAGTGTCTACAACCGATTGCAATCGTTTGGTTATCTCTTCTATAGTACCAATGCCATTGACGCTATGCAGTTTGCTTTGGTTTTTGTAAAAATCCAGCAAAGGGGCAGTTTTTTCATTGTATTCGTTGAAACGATTGCGAATTTTGCCTTCATCCTGATCGTCTGTACGACCACTTTCTAGACCTCTTTTTAGTAAGCGCTCTACCAAGATGTCGTCTTCTGCTTCTAGAGCCAAAGTGGCATGGATGGCCATGTCTTTGGTCGCCAACAAATCATCTAATGCCTCTGCCTGAGCTATCGTCCTCGGAAAACCATCGAAAATAAATCCATTGGCATCCGGATTGTTGTTTACTTCATTGGCAAGCATATTGATGGTAACCTCATCTGGTACCAAATCTCCTTGATCCATATAGGATTTTGCTAAGTTTCCTAATTCGGTGCCGTTTTTGATATTGTAACGAAACACGTCTCCAGTAGATATATGTACTAGATTGTAATGGGCTTTTAAAAATTCTGCTTGAGTACCTTTTCCTGCTCCAGGTTTTCCAAATAACACTAGGTTAATCATTTCTTTCTCTTTTAATTGATAGACTTCCTTTAAATTTCTTCCTAATTCGTCGTAATCCAAACCGTAGCCGACAATAAATTTGTTGGGTATTTCCATACCGATATAATCTATCGGGTATTCTCCATCGTAGGCTTCTGGCTTGTAAAACAATGAGGCTATTTTAAACTCTTTTACTTCTATGTTTGAAAAAATATGTACGAGTTCTTTGATGGTTCTGCCTGTGTCTATGATATCTTCTAGTATGATAACACTTCTGCCATTTACTTCCTCACCTACTTCCAACAAACTTTTCACGATACCTGTGGAGGAGAGACCCTTGTAAGAGCTCAACTTCACAAAACTAATCTGACAAGGATGTGGATAGGCTTTCATCAGGTCGGAGGCAAACATAAAGGCTCCGTTTAATACAGTTACAAATATAGGACAGTCGTCTTTGTAGTCGGCAGCAATAGCAGCTGAAATCTTCTGTATGGCAGCCTCTATTTCTTCTTCCGATATAAAGGGCTGAAAATATTTGTCATGAAGTTTAATCATGGGATACATTTCAAAAAAAACAAATATATCAATAAGAATTGGCTTTCGAAGGATTATCTATGCCAAATTGCTATAGTTCTGCTGCTAAATTTCCTTTTAGAATGAATCTGGTCTTTGTCGAGAAGGTTGAGATGGCGATCTATGGAATAGCTATTTTTTTGTAGAGAGCTTACAATCAGAAAGGTTTTACGCTCCATAGAAACACTTTGTTTGTTGTAGTTTTGTCAAATAAATTTATCCCTTATGATAGATATGGTTTTTCTTCCCATTTTTTAAATGTATTTTTGTAAAGAAATCATCAGGTATGGAATACTTTTCTTCAGATTATAAACTGGGCATTTTGGGTGGCGGACAATTGGGCAAAATGCTACTTTATGAAACCCGAAAGTGGGATATAAAAACCAAAGTGATGGATGCTGCAGCGGATGCCCCTTCACGTATGGCTTGTAACGAGTTTGCTCAAGGAGATCTCCTTGATTACGAAACAGTTTTGCGGTTTGGTGCGGATGTAGATGTGCTCACTATCGAAATTGAAAATGTAAATGTAGATGCCTTGGAAGCACTCGAGAAGCAAGGAAAGAAAGTATATCCATCTGCTGCTACATTGCAGCGTATTCAAAACAAAGGGATACAGAAACTATTTTATACCGATCATCAGATTCCGACAGCACCTTTTGCTAGATATGCCTATACATCCGAATTGAAACATGCCGTAGAGGACAATGTGCAAAACATGCCATTTGTGTGGAAAAGCGAGCGTTTTGGATATGACGGACAAGGGGTGAAAATGGTGCGTACTCATGAGGATTTGGACAATTTGCCAGAGGTGCCATGTATAGCCGAAGAGTTGATAGATTTTGAAATGGAGTTGGCTGTGATTGTTGTTCGCAATCCAGAGGGAGCTATAGCTACTTATCCTGTAGTGGAAATGGAATTTCATCCGGAAGCCAATCAGGTAGAATATGTCATCTGCCCTGCGCGTATATCAGATGCCTTAGCACAAAAGGCAATAGATCTGGCACGAAAGACCTCCAAAGCTTTTGCGCACGTAGGCTTGTTGGCAGTAGAAATGTTTCTTACCAAAGAAGGGGAAATCTTGGTAAATGAAGTGGCGCCTCGCCCTCACAATAGCGGACATTATAGTATAGAAGCGAGTTATACCAGTCAGTTTGAGCAACATTTGCGAGCCATACTCAACCTTCCGTTGGGGAATACCGAAAGCAAAGTTGGTGCAGTTATGGTAAACTTGGTAGGTGCTGAAGGACATAATGGACAGGTTTTTTATCAAAACATGGAAACCATACTGGCTATGGATGGGGTGACACCACATATCTACGGCAAAAAACAAACCCGACCTTTTCGAAAAATGGGGCATGTAACCATAGTACACCCCGTACTAGAGCAAGCTAGGGAAATTGCCCAGAAAGTAAAAGATAAAATAGAAGTAATAAGTAAGATATGAGTAAAGTAGCTATCGTAATGGGAAGTACCAGCGATCTGCCAATTATGCAAGATGCTATAGATGTGTTGCAGGAATTGAAGATAGAAGTAGAGGTGGATATCGTTTCTGCTCATAGGACACCAGAAAAACTATTTGATTTTGGTAAACATGCACATTTAAAAGGAGTGCAAGTGATCATCGCTGGAGCTGGAGGAGCAGCGCATTTGCCTGGTATGGTGGCTTCCTTGTCGCCCTTGCCGGTGATCGGTGTGCCAGTGAAGAGCAAAAACTCTATAGATGGCTGGGATTCTGTTTTGTCCATTTTGCAAATGCCTGGTGGAGTTCCGGTGGCAACCGTAGCATTAGATGGCGCCAAAAACGCAGGCATATTGGCAGCACAAATCTTGGGGGCAAGCAACCTAGAAATAAGAGAAAAAATTATCGATTATAAATTAGGTTTAAAAACCAAAGTAATCGAAGGAGCAAAACAAATAAAAAGGTAAAACCTCGACTTTCATCGAGGTTTCGTTACATAAATGTATACCCTAAAACTAACTTAAACTTGTTTGTCAATATACATACGAGACCCACTTTGGTTTTAGATGTTATAATTTTAAAAAAAACTTATGAGTATATTGAATAGTACTTTTGAAACGCCTTTTAATACGGTGCCTTTTGGGCAAATAAAAGAAGAGGAGTTTTTGCAGGCTTTCGAAAAAGAAATACAAAAAACAAAAGAAGAAATCGATCAGATTGTTGAAAATACAGAAGCGCCAAATTTTGAAAACACTATAGCGGCGCTCGATTATTCGGGTCAGCAACTCGATCGGCTCTCGAGTTTGTTTTTTAATTTAAATAGCGCGGAAACCAATGAAAACATCCAAAAATTGGCGCAACAAATCTCACCATTGTTAACCGAATTTTCAAATGATATAACGCTCAACCAGGATTTGTTTTTGAGGGTAAAAACAGTTTATGAAGCTGGTATGAATGGGCTTGCGGAAGAAACCCAGACTTTATTGAAAAAAAAGTATAAGAACTTTGTTCGAAATGGGGCCTTGCTTTCTGAAGAAGATAAAAAGAGTTTACGCAAAATAGACAAGCGATTGGCCAGTTGCAAATTGCAGTTTGGAGAGCATGTTTTGGCAGAAACCAATGCTTATCAGTTGCACCTTAGCGAAGAGGAAGAACTAAATGGGTTGCCACAATCTGCAAAGGATGCAGCCAAGACCTTGGCTGAAAAGGAAAATAAGGATGGCTGGATATTTACCTTGGATTATCCCAGTTATATTCCGTTTATGACTTATGCAGAAAACAGGGGGTTGCGAAAGACCATGCACCAGGCTTTTGGAAGTAAGGGGTTTCAGGATAATGAAAACAACAATGAGGCTTTGGTGTTGGAAATTGCCAGGTTGCGTTACCAAAGAGCACAATTGTTGGGTTATCAAACCCATGCTCATTTTGTGCTGGAGGAAAGAATGGCGCAATCTCCAAATAATGTGAGGGAGTTTTTGCAGGATTTGTTGGACAATGCATTTCCTGCGGCCAAGAAAGAATACGACGAATTAGAAGCATTTGCCAAAGATTTGGATGGAATCGATAGGCTGGAGAAATGGGATGGTGCTTATTATAGCGAAAAACTAAAGCAAAAGCTGTTTGATTTGGATAGTGAAAAATTAAAACCTTATTTCTCCTTGGATAAAGTTTTGACTGGTGCATTTGAAGTGGCAAATAGATTATTTGGATTGAAGTTTGAGGCTACCGATACCATAGAGACCTATCATGAGTCGGT
>JAOXRU010000065.1 GCA_025800395.1 Flavobacteriaceae bacterium | reverse complement strand
GACTTTGGTTGTCTTTTAAAGACAAGCAAGAAGGAGCCGAAGATTATTTCTTGGCAGGAAAATCGTTGCCTTGGTGGGCCATAGGAGGTTCCTTAATAGCATCTAACATTTCTGCCGAACAATTTATTGGCATGAGTGGCTCTGGCTATGTAGTAGGTATGGCAATTGCGTCTTATGAGCTTATGGCAGCGGTTACTTTAATAATTGTTGCCAAATATTTTTTACCCATATTTTTAAAACACGGCATCTATACCATGCCTCAGTTTCTAGAAAAGCGTTTCGATAAACGGGTTCGTTCTGGACTGGCTGTGTTTTGGGTGTTACTTTTTGTGTTTGTAAATATTACCTCGGTGCTATATTTGGGAGGTTTGGCATTAGAAAATATCATGGGAATATCTATGTGGTATGGTATAGTAGGTTTGGCATTGTTTGCTGCTACATTTTCTATTTTCGGAGGCTTAAAAGCCGTGGTTTGGACCGATGTAATTCAGGTAGTAGTATTAATTCTAGGTGGACTAATGGCTTCTTATTTGGTTTTACAAGCTATAGGCGGAAGTGCTTTTAATGGCTTTATATCCCTCATGGAAAAAGCACCAGAGAAATTTGACATGATTTTAGACAAAGCACATCCCGAATACAGCAACCT
>JAOXRU010000007.1 GCA_025800395.1 Flavobacteriaceae bacterium | reverse complement strand
CATGTTATCCGAAGAAAAATTCTTCGATAAAGCAAAACAATTTGCGCTGTATCCAACTGTAGATGGTACTTATTTTACTTTTGAGGAATTAAAAGAAAAAATTAAGGATGCACAAACCGATAAAGACGACAAACTAGTTGTTCTATATGCTAGCAATACCGAGGCACAACACAGTTATATTACAGAAGCCAAGGACAAAGGATACGAAGTATTACTCTTAGATTCTCCAATTGTGAGCCACCTTATTCAAAAGCTAGAAACAACAGAAGAGAATTTAAGTTTTGTTCGTGTAGATGCAGACCATATAGACAATCTTATTAAAAAAGAAGAAGAAGCCATTTCTAAGCTCAACGAGGAAGAAAAAGAAGGTCTTCAAACTTTATTAACGGAGGTTATTCCTACAGACAAATTCACAGTTCAATTAGAAGCTAGAGACTCTGAGGCCGCTCCATTTATCATTACCCAACCCGAGTTTATGCGTCGTATGAAGGAGATGCAACAAACAGGTGGCGGAATGTTTGGTATGGGAAATATGCCAGATATGTACAATTTGGTAGTCAACACCAATCATGCCCTAGTTGAGCAGATTCGCACCACCAAAACCCGCAAAAAACAAGAGAAACTTATTGCCCAAGCCTTAGACTTAGCACAATTGTCTCAGGGCTTACTCAAAGGCGAAGCACTTACGAGTTTTATCAAACGTAGTTATGATATGATAAAGTAGCAATCAGTATAGGATTTCCGCTTATAAAAAAACCACTCATTCTATGGAATGAGTGGTTTTTTCATTACAGAAACAACAATTACCTTTCTTTGAGATCTAATATTGGTACTAAAGTTTTTTCCCCATCGCTAACATCTAAATAAACAGGATGTTTTAATTGAATTTCATCCTTGCTTTCTATAGCAAAAACATCAATATTTCTGCTCCTAATAGCTTCCATTAATGCTAGTATATAGACCCCACGAACACCTGTCCAACCGCGATGTGAGGTTTCTCTGTTAAAACAATTTACCAGTTCATAATCCGATTTTGGCTTAAATTCAATTAAAAACTCTTTTCTCTTTTGATCTAAAAATGCATTTTTCATTTTGTAAAAATTTAAATTAATTAAATATTTCACATCAAGAAATTACGCTAAGCTTTAAAATGATAGGGTTCCTACAATTTTCCTCGGTCAAGGCGCATCACTTTAGCACAGTGGTGTGGAAACTCTGTTGCTGTCTATTTAAAGACTCTTGATGTATGTCAACAAATATAGGAATTATTTTAACGTGAGTTCGATATATATTATTCCCTTGTTTAATGTGGCAGTACTTTTCGCAACAATCCATAAACAAATGTTCCCAACAAAGCACCTACAATCACCAAAAAGACAGCCCAATACCCCGTACCTACCAAAGCAAACATAGGACCAGGACAAGCCCCTACCATAGCCCAACCAAGGCCAAAAATAATTCCGCCATACAAATACCGACTAAAGCCCTTTGGGCGAACCTCTATATGATAAGGTTCTCCATAGAAATTTCGCATCTTAAAACTTTTTATCACTTGTATTCCAATGATCCCAGTGACCACTGCCGACCCAACAACTCCAAACATATACCAAGATTGTAAACGAAACATTTCATAGATTCGGTACCAAGAAACCACCTCTGCTTTTACCAGAACGATTCCAAAGAAAATGCCTATCAATAGATATTTTAATGTTTTCATAAGTCAATAGAAATTTAAATTAAAGTAAATAGGGTAATATAAGCCAAGCAGAAACGATACCGCCAATCAAAAAACCAAATACAGATAAGATAGACGGAATTTGCAAATTGCTCAAGCCACTAATAGCATGTCCTGTGGTACAACCATGTGCATAACGCGCACCAAAACCCACCAAAAACCCACCACCCAAGAGCAATAGCAGTCTTTTTGGCTCTAATGCCATTTCCCAACTAAATATTTCTTCAGGCAATAGATGCAATCCTACAGCAGTAAAGCCTTTATCCTCCAAATCCAATATGGTAGCTTCACTCAAACCTACAGGATGATCACCAGCCATCAATTGAATGGCTATAACACCTCCGACCACTACACCTGTGATGACAATTAAATTCCAAAATCCACTACGCCAATTGTATTTAAAAAAAGGACTTATTCTTCCAGCTCCCCCTATAGCGCACAAAGCCCGTAGATTTGATGCCATACCTAGGCGTTTATTAAAAAACAACAACAAAAACATCACCATCGATAGCAAAGGACCACTTACATACCACGGCCAAGGCTCTTTAAGTATTTCCATAACAACAATTTAGGTTTATAATCATCTATCTACAAGATAAATAATAGGTGGCTTTTTTCCTACTTTAAGTTGTAAACACTACATTTTTATAGGTGTAGAACCGTATTCTACTTGCGTATTGATTTTATTTAACCTATTTTTTCAGCAGATTTTTGAAACTACCCGCAAAAATTGTCTTAAATAATTACCAACTAAACAAAAACATATTTATGAAATTAACAAGCCTCGATTACAGTATTATTATTGGATTTTTTGTGATCGTCATCTTCATTGGTATTTGGGTAAGTAAAAAATCTGGAAAAAGTAGTAGCGAATTCTTCTTATCTGGCAGATCGATGCCTTGGTGGCTATTAGGAATGTCTATGGTTGCCACTACCTTTTCCACCGACACCCCCAATTTAGTTACCGACTTAGTGCGACAGAATGGTGTTTCTGGTAATTGGGTTTGGTGGGCCTTTTTACTAACTGGAATGCTCACCGTATTTGTTTATGCCAAACTTTGGCGTAAAAGTAATGTAAACACCGATATCGAATTCTACGAATTGCGATATAGCGGAAAAGCAGCCCAATTCTTACGTGGTTTTAGAGCCATTTACTTAGGTTTGTTTTTTAATGTATTAAGCATATCCGCCGTTTGCTTAGCGGCTATTAAAATTGGAGAAGTCATGCTAGGCTTAAGTGCTGTAGAAACTATAGGAATTGCTTCTGTAGTAACGGTGCTGTTTAGTGCCTTAGGCGGATTTCGAGGCGTAATTTACACCGACTTTGTATTGTTTTTTATTGCAATAATTGGTGCCATTGGAGCAGCAGTAGTAGCTGTTGGCCACCCCAATGTAGGTGGTTTAGATGGTTTATTGGCTAATGAAGTAGTACAATCGAAAATGTCTATACTCCCAGATTTCAACAATACAGAATTACTCATTAGTATTCTTATTATACCACTAGCAGTGCAATGGTGGAGTTCTTGGTATCCAGGAGCAGAACCAGGTGGCGGCGGTTATATTGCACAGCGTATGCTGGCTGCTAAAGATGAAAACCATGCCATAGGAGCAACTTTTATGTTTAATATTATGCATTATGCGCTACGTCCATGGCCTTGGATTTTAGTGGCATTAGCTTCCTTAGTAGTTTTTCCAGATTTGGCGAGTATTCAAGCAGCATTTCCCAATGTGTCTACAGATAAAATAGGGCATGATTTGGCCTATCCTGCCATGCTAACTTTTTTGCCCGCTGG
This sequence comes from Flavobacteriaceae bacterium, assembly GCA_025800395.1. Classification (GTDB taxonomy): domain Bacteria; phylum Bacteroidota; class Bacteroidia; order Flavobacteriales; family Flavobacteriaceae; genus JAOXRU01. The sequence continues at coordinate 54,074 of JAOXRU010000007.1, read as the reverse complement.
CTTATTAGGTTTGGTTTTAGCATCGCTTATTGCCGCCTTTATGAGCACCATTTCCACCCATCTTAACTGGGGAGCTTCTTATTTGGTAAACGATTTTTACCAACGGTTTGTTTCTCCAAAAGCTAAGGAAAAAGAATTGGTAAATGTTGGTCGTATAACTACTGTAATCATCATGTTACTTGGTGCACTTATGGCACTTAGTCTTACCAATGCCAAACAAATATTTGATATCATTCTTATGTTTGGTGCAGGTACAGGACTCATATTTATTCTCAGATGGTTTTGGTGGCGAATCAATGCATGGTCTGAAATTTCCGCCATGTTTTCCTCTGGTATCATCTCCATTCTTTTTACCTTCACCTCCATCGGAGCAAACTTATTTGGTGGAACCAATACACAAGGAGAAGCCATTAGCGGTTTATTGCCAAAATGGAGTCAGTTCCCTATGGTGGTGCTTATCACCTCCATTGTTTGGCTAGTAACCACTTACCTTACTCGCCCAGAAAAACAAAAAACACTAGAAGACTTTTATACCAAAATTCAACCAGGTGGTCCAGGCTGGAAAACAGTAACCGAAACTGCGAAAAAAGCCGGAAAAAACATCCAAAAGCATATCGCATGGAGTGTGCCTAGCGGTATCCTTGCCATGCTCTTGGGCTGTATCTTGGTCTACGCCACCATGTTTGCTACTGGAAATTGGATTTACGGACATTATAGCTTGGCTGTAGGACTTACCTTAGTGGCAACTGCTGCCGCTTTTGCCTTGAGCAAAGTATGGAAAAAAATCAAAAACACCGTACTATAATGAGAGTTCGTATAGGAGCCATAGATATGTTGCGTGGCCTTACCATTGCAGCCATGATCTTGGTAAACAATCCTGGAAGTTGGGGAACCATTTATGCACCCCTAGCACATGCCAGTTGGCACGGCTATACGCCTACCGATCTGGTATTCCCTTTCTTTATTTGTATTGTGGGCATGGCCATATATATTGTCTATAAAGACTATAAAACTGTATCGGCTACTGCACTAAGAAAGCTATTTATTCGTTCTATAAAAATTATTGGATTGGGTCTGATTCTAAGTATTTTTTTACCTGTACCTCCATTTTTAAAAGCGTTTGAATCTTGGCGATTCCCAGGTGTATTGCAGCGTATTGGACTTGTTTTTGGCATAACTTCGCTCTTGTTTTTGTATTTGAAACCAAAGACACTTTATATTCTTGGTATTGCATTGCTGCTATTGTATTGGGTTTGGTTGGGGTATATTCCACTACCAGATGGTAGCTCGCCCACTTTTGAAAGAGCGGCTAACAATTGGGCAAACTACCTCGACCTTCAAATATTGGGATCACATATGTGGAAAAAAGATTACGACCCCGAAGGCTTACTGAGCACCATTCCAGCAATTACAAGCTGCATAAGTGGTATTTGGATGGCGCAACAACTTCTATACAAACAATGGAAAAATCTACTCCTATTTGGGTTCGGCGCACTGGCAGTTGGCCACACTTGGGATTTTATTTTTCCAATTAATAAAGCCTTGTGGAGCAGCAGTTTTGTATGCGTTACTAGCGGATGGGCAGCCATTTGCTTGGCATTACTCTATTATTTGATGGATATCAAACAAATACGTTTTGGAAAACTATTTCAAGCAGTAGGTATGAATGCACTCATCATCTTTTTTGCCTCTGGCTTTATTGCAAAATCCTTTTATCGCCTCAAAATAGGAGATCAGAGCATCCATGGTTACTTATACGCCCAATTGCAAGATATATTGCCTCTAGCCAGCAAAACCCAATCTCTTGTATACGCATTATTGGTGCTCAGCTTTTACCTCAGCCTAGGATGGATTTTATACAAAAAGAAAATATTTATCAAAGTATAAACAATAGAAATGGTCTTAATCTGAAATAAAAAGGAAAAAAGGCTATTTATTGCAGCAATTTCAAAAGGCAAAAGGTAAAAACCAAGGTATAAGGAAAGCCAAAAAGCTTCTTTATCCGTTTTTTCTTTTTTAGGAGGTGCCCCACCTTCACTTGCTCGTACCCTCACTCGCAAAGGCGGGTCGGGTCATTCGCTTGTAGTTTTTTTTCAGAGAAAAGTGCCACTACGGCTGCGGTAGCTTCCTGCGGTCGCTTCCTCGCTCTAGTTGCACTAATTTCTCTTCAAAAAAAGCTATCACTACTACCCCTCACCCATTTCCATTTATAATCAAATTTATATTTTCAAATAATTCTATTTTGTCTTAAAAGTCCCCACTTCAGACCAAGCACTCCAATTTAAGTGCTGGTCTCTATAGCGCACCCGCCAATAATAGGTGGTATTTGGCTGCAAACGCGGCGCCTTTTCATCGGTAAGATCATCATTTTTTTGGCGATTCTCCAAATAATACCAGTTTTCGTGTTGTTTCCAACTATCCCAAATCTTAGCGCTAAAATCTTCTTTGGTACTCAGCTGCCAATTCGCCGCAGCATGAAAAGTATTTTTAAAAGTACTACTAAACGGTCCAGCCTTTAACACAACACCTGTTATTTCCATCTCTTGGTTTACCGGGCTTACCAATGCTGGCGTATTGGGTTTTTTCGATTTTTTAAATACCGTTATCTCATCGGTCTGCTCATTATCTCTTCCCTTAATGGTATTTCCTCGGGAAATACGCTTCAAGGTAAACTTCGGATTCTCCGGATTGTCATCTACCTCTACCATTACAAAACCATATTCGTCTTGGGTAACGGTAAATTCTTCATAATCTATACCTTTAAATTCTCCCCAATTATCTATAGCGCCACCAGCAGAAGCTACATTTACCCAAAGGTGCTTATGGTCTTTAGATTGTCCTCTAGAATACCCATGCGTATGCCCAAAAAAGTGCACACTCGGTTTTCCTGTTTTTGTACTAAAGTTTTCCAATAGCTTTACTACTTTACCACTAAATTCCTCTTCTCCAGGAATCCATAACTCCGATTTATGCGGATGGTGCATTTGTGCAAACACAAAATCCACATCTTCATTTTTGGCGGTTTCTTCCAAAACCTTTTTAAGCCAATCCATTTGCGCTCTAGAATCTCTATAGCCCGCGTTGCTATTCAACCCCAAAAAACGGGTATTGCCATAATCTTTATACCACCAATGCTCGTGATATGCTGGCGTACCATTCTCTGGTAAAGTAAAATACTGGAAATAAAACTGGGAGTTCCCTTCATGATTACCCAATACCGGATACACAGGCACCTTGGAAAACAACTTAGCCGAAGGGCCAAAAAAATGATCTTTCCATTGGTGGTAAATCGCTCCTGTAGTTACCAAATCACCAGGAATCATTACCAAAGCTAAATTATCTGGCAAATCGCCTTCAAAGGCTTCTTGCATATAATCTAAAATTCCTTCTTGAACAATTTCCTTAAACTTATCCGGTTGCTGACTATCATATTGCATATCCGACATGGCTAAAAATTTAAAATCTTCTCCATCGGTGGCAAAAGGCGGCGTTTTAAACTGAAAAACATCCGAATAGGTTTTTCCTGTTTTTACCTTGTAGTAGTATGTAGTAAAACGTTTTAAACCTGTAATCTTAACTTCGTGTAACTGTGCCTTGGTATAATTCATTGCACGACTTTCGCCACTTACCTTCTGTTTGAGCTTCTTAGGAGAAGTCCCCCAATACACCGTACTTTCTTCCCCAAATGAAGTCTGCCATTTCACCACTATAGAATTTGGTTCAGCATCTTGTAAATAAGGCTGTATTTCAATTTTCTGGGCAAAAGACAAACTGCCTATTGCCATAAACAAAACAATTATTAATTTTTTCATTTCAAATACTTAAAAAATTCTTTAAAAAGCAAAGACCACCCCATAGAAGAAGTGGTATTTGCCCGTATATCAATTATAGGTTATCCATCATCATTTTAGTTGATAGTAGCGCCGCCAATTAACCACCAAGGAATTTGACGAATACCATCGTTACTAGATCCAAATTGCGCGCTAACCGCAGCATTCACATTATCGGCATTGTTCACATACTCCTCATTTGGGTACATCCAACGTGTTGGAGGGGTATTGGTTCCTACATAAGGAAAGTTTGGCACCCCAGTACGCAATTGGTCAAAGTACATTCTCCATCCATCTTGCAAAAAGGAAGCAAAGTACTTTTGTTCGATAATTAATGCTATTTGATCTGCTGTATTAGCTGCATTATCAAAACCTACATCTGCACCATCTAAGTAAGTAGTTGCAGCAGCAGCATCTACAAAAGATTCTAACCCTTTTGCATAGGTGTTATAAAATTGAAACGATGCACGCACACCATTTTCATAGTGACTTTTAGCTGTTGCAGCAGGAATCCATCCTCTCACTGCGGCTTCTGCTAAAACAAACTCCATCTCCCAATATCCTAAGATAGCATGTGGTTCTGTGGTTGGGTCTGTACTATAACGCAAATTTACCTTAGAAAGTAAGCCTGCAGCGGCAATATCGTTATACTCTCCATAAGGAATAGTCGGATCCGCTCCTGCATAGGAAGCAAAATCGTTAATTGCTAAGCCGTCTTCTTTTCCTTTACGGGTTTGTGTACAAAAAATAAACAAACGTGGATCTTGACGATCTTTCAACATATCTACAAAAGTACTGGCCATATACATCCCAGAACCATAGCCAGAGGAGTTAAATTCGCTATAGCGTGCGCCTTCTGCATCTTCAAAAACCAACATAGCAGAATCCTCAACACTAGAAATAATTGGCTCGTTATTTACGATACTAGCAAAGCTTGCTGCAATATTTAAATCCATATCTCCAGCTTTCTTTGATAAACTAATTAATATTTTCAAACGGAAGCTGTTAATCACTTTTCTCCATTTTATCATATCTCCGTTAAAAATAATATCCCCACCAATAATATTGGTGTTAGTTTTAAGAATTTCATTGGCTTCTTCCAACTCTTTTAAAATTCCAACAAACACTTCTTTTTGTGTAGAATAAGTTGGTTGAAAAACCCTTTCTGTTTCGCCTTGCAATGCTTGCGCAAACGGAATATCACCAAAAGTAAGCGTTAATTTATTAAAATAATATGCACGGAAGAATTTCCCTAATGCTTCGTATTCTGGTAGTTCCGCTCTTTTAGCTTCCTCTATCATTTTGGTTACTTCTCCAAGGGTTAAATAGGTGCTAAATCCTGCTCTATCCCATTTGTAATATTGGCTAGTGCTTTCTCCATCAGCAGAAACCAACATCCGAGAAGCATACATTGGAGAGGTGCCTTCCACTTCAAAAGCATCTTTTTGAATAGCTGTTAGTAACAAACGTGGATCTGCTTCACTCACGTTGTTTGGATCTTCATTAATCTCGTCTAAATCATTACAAGCATAATTTGCTGTAAACAAGATTGCAATAAGTAAATATTTTATATTTTTCATCTTTATATTAGTAATAGATTAGAATTTCATGTTTACACCCAATCCGATATATCTTGTAGATGGATCTTGAAGGCTGTCATCATTTCCAAAGTCTGGATCAATGATATCTGCTTTTTTCCATGCCAATAAGTTGTAACCAGATAAAGTAGCGGTAAATTTTTTCATTCCTTTAATTTTAACCATATCTGTAAAATCATAGGTTATTTGTAACGTACGTAACTTAAAGAAACTTCTATCAAATATATTGGCAAAGAAAGAATCATCACTTTGAAGAACAGCCGCTCTATACGGATAAGTTTGCGACCAAGACTGCCAGTTTACAGCAGTGGTGTTTTTTTGGTATTCTCTAGTATCAGAAATTACATTTCCAAACGGATCATAGGTTAAACTACCAGAAACAACATTCACCCCTTCTGGCACATATACTGGGTTTCCTGCTGCATATTCTGCATCTCTATATTTGGTTGAATTTGGATGTTTTCCACCCCACCACATTTTTTCCACAGTTTTAGAACGGATAATTCCACCCCAAACGCCATCAATACCAATGTTTACCAAGAATTTGCCCATTTTAAACTTATTCTGTAAACCTAAGCGCCAGCTTGGGTCTCTATGCCCTTGGTAAACAGCCGCATCAATCCTACTATTAGGCAATCCAGTAGTAGCATCAATTACTAATTGCCCATCGGCAGATTTCTCCCAAACTTTCGCAAAATGGCTATCCGAACGATCATCTAATTGTAAGTTGCCATACGTATTGGCATTGTTATCTAAACGTGTTAAACGCTCTGCAGAAGTACTCCAGTTAACCAATACATCCCATTTAAATTTTTCTGTTTTATACGGATTCGCACTTAAAACAATTTCTGCTCCTTTACGGGTAAACTCATGTGCGTTATTTCGCTTACTTGAGAATCCTGATGCCAATGATATTGGCTCGTTTATAATATTTTCCGAACGTTTTGAGTTGTAATAAGTCACATCTAATCCCAATCGGTTATTAAACATAGAAGTTACTATACCAAACTCTGTAGTTGCTTTATGTTCTGGTTTTAAATCCTGATTAAAAATAGTATTCGGATATGCCACAGTAGGATTGTCTGCAAAGTATCCTGCATTATAATAAGTTGGATTTACAGAATAAGGATCAAATCCTTTAGAAACTTTAGCCCAAGAAGCTTTCACTTTTAATAAGTTAATCGCCTCTGGCATAGTAACCAAATTAGAAACTACGGTACTTAAAGAAGCAGATGGATAGAAATAAGATCTGTTCTGTGCTGGAAGCGTAGAATTCCAGTCGTTTCTTCCTGTAAAGTTTAAGTAAACAGCATCAAACAAATCAACACTTACCGTTCCATATACCGCATTAATTGCTTCTTTATATAATCTAGTATGTCCTTTAATTCCACCTGCAGAATTATTTAAAGAATATATCCAAGGTGCAACCAAACCATCTGTTGCATTGTATTCTTGCTGGTATTGGTTATAATAAGAAGATGCTCCAACATTAATATCTATTGCTAAGTCTTTACTAAATGATTTGTTGTAATTTAACAAAGCATCGTAATCTACAGTAAGGTTTTTGGTGTTCCAAGTTTTGTAATCTCCCTCTCTAGGATCTCCATAATTCAAATAACTTTTAGGACTTTCTCTATCTTCAAACAGATTAGACTGTATTGCGGATCCTCTTAATTGTAAACTTAAATTATCTGTAAATTGATACTTCAATTTCATTAACGCATTTATTACATTCTTGTCGTACTCTTGGTTTAGCTCATTAGCCGCAAAGTAAACATTATTGTACCATGCATAGTTAAAATTTGCCTGGCGGTATCCTTCTTGTCCAGGGATATACATATGATTCTTTAGATCTTCTCCGTTTACATCATCTCCCATCCAAACCAATAAGGTATACATGTGATTTCTTGGTCCGTACCCATGACGAGGGTAATTTGGGGTATACACCTTGTTTAATGCTAATTTCGCATCCAATGTTAAATCGTCGGTAATATTGGTGCGCGACTTAAAAGTAAGTCCTCCAGTTTTCAAACTTGAATTTGGCACACGACCTTTATGTGATTTAAAGTTTCCGGATAAGCGGTAGTATCCATTTTCCGAACGTTGGTTAATAGAAAAATCTGTAGAGGAAATAACTCCAGTTTCCATAAAATCTTTCAAATTATCGTGGTATTTCCAAGGTGTAGCAACACGCTCATAACGAGCCTTGTCATCGTACTGTGTTCCTGAAACATCTCCCCACCAAGGAATAACTTCTCCTGTTTGTTTATCTCTTATAGGAGAGTTCCATTGTTTCACTAAAACTCCAGGCTCAAATTTTGGTCCCCAGATCATATCTCCATCAGAGATACCACCGTCTTTACCATCCCAAAATTCATACTTTCCTTGAGAACCATTTCCGTATTCTTTTTGAAACTCTGGGAAGACAGTCCAACCCGCAGAAACCATAGTGTTGTGATTCACACTTATATTTAATCCCTCTTCATTTGGATTTTTTGTAGTAATAATAATGGCACCAGAAGAGGCGCGAGACCCGTATAAAGCAGAAGCAGTTTCACCTTTTAGCACGTTCATATCGGCTATGTCGTTGGGAGAAATATCATACATATCCGAAGAAATAATAATACCATCTACAACAATTAAAGGTGTTCCACCACGCAGGCTAATTTCAGGGCTCTGAAACAAACCTGTACGGTTGTTAACTACTAAACCAGCAACCTGCCCTGTAAACAAGTTTGCGGTGTTTGGCACACTCACCTCATTAATGGTCTCGGCAGACATTTTCTGGGTAGAGTATCCAATTTTCTTCTCCTGACGCTCAATACCTAAAGCAGTTACTACCACTTCGTCTAATCCTTGAGCATTCTCTAATAATACTACGGTAATTTTTGTTCTACCGTTTAATGCAATACCTTGGGTAGCAAACCCGATATAAGATATTTCCAAAGTAGCATTTTGGTTCTGTACAGAAATAGAGAAGTTACCATCAAAATCGGTACTTGTTCCGTTTGTGGTTCCTTTCTCTAGAACTGTAGCACCTCCAAGAGGCATGTTGTTTGTGTCTACCACAGTACCCGAAACTTGGGTCTGGGCAAAACTGGCTGTGTAAAGTAAGATTGCGAAAATAAATACGATTTTCGCTTTCCATTCATTTTTCATACTGATGTAATTAGTTTTTTCGTGTTGCAAAAGTTATCATCATAGATTACTTGAGCCTGTTGATTGCGTTAACAAATCAAAACATTAGTGTTACCCAAAAAACAACTGTTTCTTAGTAACTACAAAACCCATAATTTGTGTTTTTAAATTTGAACTTTTACTATAATTTTAAAAAAACCATACATCTATATTTCAGACTTTTAAAAAAGTTACTCCTACAAAAAAGACAGGAGTAAGGACTCCTCCAGCCAACCCATTTTAGAAGATATATTCCACAACAATTTTAGCTTTTAATGCCATAGGAACGTTATTTTATCAATACGGTAAAACTCTCCTAACCAAAAGCTAAAATTGCACTTATATTATTTCTAGTTTAAAATCATCCCAACAAATAGCATTCTTTAGGACAAAAAATCTTCAACTAAGGGTTTAACCTGCGCCTTTTTAATCCAAATCTCACTATTTATAAGGTTTCTGTGAAGATAATTTTTATCGAACTCTTTATTACGACATTCTAATGCATAATACGGCTTAAATCATTTCTGGTTTAAAAGAAATTTATAATCTACTTGCTATAAAAGTATCTCCTACAACGCAGCTAACGTAGATGCTTTTCTGAAAGTATACATACAGATAAAAGTACCAAAAGAAATTAATACCATTTGAATTAACTGGTATAAAACAGCCGCAAGATAAACTGTAGCTGTTTCTAATAAAGTAGTGAAAATATTTTCTTTACTACTTGCAAGAATATGGGCCTAAAATTGCCTATGTTTTCACAAATAGCAAACTTCGCGAGCTTATTGGTTATTACTAAAACCTAAAAAAAGAGAAAGAAAAATTAAATCTAAATAATTTCAGCACTGAGTCCTGCATCCAAAAGCTTGGTACATCTCGGCTGAAGGTCGTTGTACTCTCCCGATTTCACTACACATTTTCCTTTATAGTGTACGATAAGAGAACATTGTTCTGCCTGAATAGCGGTATGATCACATGCATCCATGAGGGTATTAATCACATGGTCGAATGTATTCACATCATCGTTGAACAGAACAATCTGATTTTGTTCTTCCTCTCTCTCTTCTAAGAAAAGAGCTTCTTGAATTTTCTCCTTCGTTGACATGATTCATTAAATTTATTGCATATTACGAAATTTGGCTGCTACCCATTTGTTTTTTTCGATATTCGTCACAAATTCCAATGCGAACTGTTTACATCTATCGATCAACAAATCGAGATCTTCCTTATAAAACCCACTTACAAATAATATTCCACCACTATTTAATGCTTTGGCATAGGCAGGAATATCCTGTATAAGTATGTTTCTATTGATATTGGCAATGATCAAATCGTATTGCTTATTCTCTATTTTAGTTACATCTCCTTCTATAACGTTTATTTCCTTACAATTATTTCGCTCTATATTTTCCAGCGAATTGAGATAGCACCAATTATCTATATCTATAGCATCTACGGCTGTAGCACCTTTCATTTTAGCCAATATTGCCAATATTGCAGTTCCGCAACCCATATCCAATACCGATTTGGATTCCAAAGACGTTTCTAAGAGCAATTGCACCATCATATGGGTAGTTTCGTGATGACCAGTTCCAAAGCTCATTTTTGGTTCTATCACTATATCGTAGCCCACTCCTTTTGGCTTTTGATGAAAAGGGGCTCTTATACTACAAAGTCCGTCCACCACTAGCGGATCAAAATTGGATTCCCAAGTCTTATTCCAGTTCTCTTGTGCTATTTCTTCTATATGTATATGCACATCAAAATTTGGCTGTTGCAACAATTGCACTCCTTTCATAATATCGGGATACCAATCTTCTTTGGGAATATAAGCAGCAAATCCGTCGCTAGTTTCTACAAAACTCTCAAAATTCACAGCCCCCATTTCTGCTATCAGAATTTCCCTACCGGGCTCCAATGGCACTACTTTTACTTGGTATTCTACATACACAGTGGACATATTAAATCATTTTTGCCAATAATTCTTTCATCATTTTAATCGCTAGGGCTTAGCGATTTCATTGGTGTCTCTATTTGGATTGTATCAAATCTACTCCAATAACTGAAACCTATAGATTTAGAATAAAATGAAGTTTCTCCATATTGGATAGCATCTGCATTCCAATCCAACTTGGTAATGATCTTCAATCAAAACAACTAGCTTACTCCAACCTTCCATAAAGGAGGCATAATTCTCAAAGACAATCCCCAAAGTTACAATCCATTAAATAGCCTTTATGATAGCGATAAAATCTTCGGCCTTCAATGCGGCACCTCCTATGAGTCCGCCATCTACGTCGGGATTGGAAAACAGATCTGCGGCATTGTTTGGTTTTACACTCCCTCCATACAATATAGAGGTAGACGCTGCCAATTGGCCATTGTATTGTTGCTCTAGAGTATTGCGAACAAAGGCATGCATCTCTTGTGCCTGCGCTCCACTAGCGGTTTCTCCTGTACCAATAGCCCAAACTGGTTCGTAGGCCAAAACAATCTGTTCCCAAGCCTTCTCTCCCAAATGAAATAAAGCATCCGACAACTGTTCCTGCACAACATCGAAATGATTGCCCGCCTTGCGATCTTCCAATTCCTCACCAAAACAGAATACGATTTGCATATTTACCTCTAAGGCACGATCTACCTTGGTGCGCAATAAGGAGGCATCTTCGCCAAAATAAGCACGACGTTCGCTATGCCCCAAAATCACAGTTTGCACACCTATATCTTGCAGCATCGTAGAAGATATTTCTCCCGTATAGGCCCCTTGTGCTGCAAAATGCATATTTTGTGCAATTATCTCTATGGGACTATCTTTTGCAGCAGCTACTGCATGTTGCAGGTATACAAATGTTGGCGCCACCATTACCTTGGTATTGGTCTGAGGCAAATGTGCTGCGATGTCGTTTATCAATTCTTTTGTTTCTTGCAGATTGTTGTTCATTTTCCAATTTCCTGCAACAATTTGTTTTCTCATACTTGTTGTACTTGTTAGTTCTTATTCTCTATTAGTTTGATGGCTTTTTCTAAGGAAATAGGCTCGTAGGTAAACCCAAGAGAACTACTATATTCTTCCAAACTTTTTATAAAACCAGCCTCCTTTCTCCTTTCGTTTACATAATGTGCATCTTTCACTGGCCAAACAAAACGAATTTGCGCTCCCTCTTTTTGCACACTGCCAATTTGGGTACCATACAATTGCTCCTTATTCTGATCTTTCAAGTAACGATCTTCCATAGTAGCAACAAGCGTAAAGGGAAATTCTCCTTTTTGCCCACTTTGTTTTAAGACATCCAAATATTGAGCAATTTTGTTGGAGTGTTGTATCACATACCAAGCAGCTTTATTGGTTGGCACTCCCACTTGGGATTTTCCTGGGTATCCATTTTTGGCAATCAAGTTCTCCACAAAAGCTAAATTACTTTCATCTATTTTGGATTGTAATTCCCACAAAGAGTCTTTGGCTTTTTGCGTCTTGGCATGCCCCATTATATTGCGATATTTCTGATCGAGTTCAAAAATACTATCCAATTGTCGCTTCATATCCAAATCCAACTTGGTGTTGGCATTGGGAAGCGCATCCAAATAAATCAGATGCAAATCGTTGTGGTGTTTTTTATCTACTATGGTTCCTTTTTCCAAAATAAGCACTCCCGGATTGGATCGCACTATAGTTTTTAGCGTAGTTTGATCTGTGAAATAATACGGATAATTCAATGCGTATTCGCCTTTCAGCTCACGCCCAACTTCCGCGCTAGAGGCGCTCATACCGATTACCTTATATCCTTTTAGTATGGCATCGTCGGTAAATTCTTTAACTTTTTTAAAGGCATCTCTATCGCTTTTTAAAATATCATGAGAAATCACCATTACCAGATGGTCTTCTTCCATCATCAACTCTGTCTTATCTACCCCATCATTCTCTATAGTAAAATCATGTATCGGTGGCTCGTAGCCCTTAGACAACAATTCGGTTTCTACACTCACAAATTCTCCATCCACCTCCGGATAGTCTCCATTGGTGGTTATTATGGTTTCTTCATCTCCTTGTTTGAACTTCCAATGATAAGCAGTTTCGTCTTTTTCGGCTCCCTCCGGAATTTGCATACCTTCTTCAATATTGGTCCCTATCTTATAAGGACGAAAATCTACACTTGGCAAATGCTCCAAAACCTGGTATGCATAAGCAACACAACCAATAAGGCTAAGCCCAGCAACTACAACTCGTATTCCCTGACTCAAAATTGGCTTGATGTACTTTATACCAAACAGCATAAACAAAATCAACACCAAAAGAACCACATCTTTGGTAAAAGACTCCCAAGGTGTTAGTTTAACAGCATCTCCAAAGCATCCACAATCTGTAACGACATTGTAATAGGCAGAATAAAAAGTAAGTCCTGTAAAGAACAATATCATCAAAAGCAAGCTCCAAATGGTAAACTTTGGCTTGTAGCCTAGCAACAAAAATACGCCTAGCAAAATCTCAAATATCACTACAAATAGGGACAACTCTAGAGTATAAGGCAACAAAAAGGACCAATCAAACACCCCTGGACTAAAATACTCTTCTAGTTTAAAAGAAAAGCCCATAGGGTCATTGAGTTTTACCCAACCGGATAAAATAAATAAAACGCCAACAAATACTCTAACTAGTTGTACTAAAAATTTCATGTTTTTTCAAATTTTAAAATTAAACAAAACAGGGGCAAATTTCAAGCAATACACTTTACTTTTAGTTTAGTTAGACAATTGTAATTCGTTTATATGTTTTAAGGCAAAAACCGCATAGTTGATCATAGCCCGATATTTGACACCTATGCCTTCACTTACAATGGTTTTTCCTTGGTTATCTTCTATTTGTTTTACACCTAGGAGATTTTGCAAAATCAGATCGTTAAGAGAAGGGAGCCTCAAAATTCGCCAAGTACTTCCACAATCGTGCATTCTCTTGGTGAACAACTCTCTGCAATTATCGATGACAGCATCGTATTGTTTGGTGGTTTTTTGCATGTAGATCGTACTATTTTGTGTAAATTTCGCTTAAATTTTGAAAAGTAGGAAAATTTTTAGCAAAAATAATCCATGACAATCCACTGCAAAGGTAATCTAATATCGTTGAAACGCCCGAAAATTATGGGCATTCTAAACATCACCCCAGATTCTTTTTACGATGGGGGAAAATATAAATCGGACAAGGATTTTTTGGCACAAACCGAAAAAATGCTGCAGGAAGGAGCCACTTTTATCGATTTGGGAGCTTATAGCTCCCGTCCTGGAGCCCAAAATATATCCGAATCTGAAGAAAGTCAAAGACTGCTTCCAATCGTTTCCCTGATTTTAAAGCACTTTCCAGATGCCTTACTATCTATAGATACTTTTCGAAGTAATATAGCCCGAAATGCCGTAGAAGCAGGTGCTGCTATGATAAATGACATATCTGCTGCCAGTTTAGACCCGCAAATGCTAGATACCATTGCCCAACTACAAGTACCATACATCATGATGCATATGCAAGGTACGCCACAGAACATGCAACAAAACCCAACATATCAAGATGTGCTTATAGACATCAACCATTATTTCTCGGAAAAAGTTCGTCAAGCACGTCAAAAACACATACACGATATCATAATTGATCCCGGTTTTGGTTTTGGAAAAACCATAGACCACAATTTTGAGCTGTTACACAAAATGGAATTACTCCATTTTCATGAGGCCCCTATATTGGTAGGAATCAGCAGAAAGTCGATGATATACAAAACACTAAACAGCACTCCCACAGAGGCAGGCAATGGCACCACCGCACTTCATAGCTTTGTCCTTCAAAAAGGGGCAAATATTTTGAGGGTCCACGATGTAAAAGAAGCCCAAGAGTGCGTAACTTTGTGGGGAAAATTACAAGAATATAATTAAAACCACTGTCATGAGAACATTTGTATATTTATTGGTTTGCGTTTCCTTGCTAACGGCTTGCAACAAAAAGTCGATACAATTGGCTGAAGTTCCCACAGCCAACATTCTAAACGTGCTCGATCATTCTCCTGCTTACATCACCCTAAACAAAAAAGACAGTAGCGCCATTCTAAATCGAAAGAATCTCATTTCCACTACCAATTGGATCATACACGTAGACAAAAATCTAAGCCTTGCGGCTGTAGCCCCCTCTCTCCGCAGCTTATACAAAAAACGATACAACAAAAGCATGCATTCCAAAGGAGATGCAAAAACCTATTTTTCTATTTCCAACAAAGCAATGCAGCGTATCTCGTTTTTGAAAGCCGACAGCCTGCACATCATGCCAAACGATCAATTCTCCCAAACCTACGTAAAAGAGCATGCCGAAGCACATATGCAATCGCACACCCTACGCATCAACTTTGAACCCAAAAACAAAACCACAGTAGACGGTATCGAAATCCCCAAAGAGGAATTGCTCGCTTACCTGATGGAACAAAAAGAATTTGTTGCTCCAAACAAAAAAATGCACATCTACCTTAACTTTGAAGAACACCTAAACTTTCAGGAATTTATAGACGGCTATTATTTGCTGCAAAGACTCCATCAACCCAATATAGAAGTAGACAAAAAAATATTTATATACGATATCAACAAAATACCTGATTGTGGGTGTGATCGATAAGATTTTTATCCAAAATTCGTTAAATAAGAGATTATTAACTAATTTAGTAAAAATTGAATTACAAATTTTATCATAGTAAAAAACCATATAAGATGAACAAGTTTCTATTTTTCATATGTATCCTCATCCCTACAAGCATCTTAGCCCAAGATGCCAATTGGAAAAACTTAAGTAAGAAAGGCTACAGTATTTCGCATCCAGCCAATTGGACTGTAGACACCAGTGGAACAATGGGAACGACATTCAGCATAAAAAGTGGTTTGGAAGCCAATGACGATTTCCAAGAAAACATCAATCTTGTTCTTCAAGATCTCAGCGCATACGATGGCTTAGATTTAAACCGCTATGTGGAGATTAGTTTAGGACAAATCAAAAACATGATTAAAGACGGAGATCTAAAATCCAACGAAAGAAAAGGAGATTTCCAGGAAATGGTGTATCTTTTCCAACAGGGCAAAAACCATCTAACCGTCAAGCAACGATTATGGGTGAAGAACCAAAAAGCATATGTACTCACTTTTACTGCCAAAGCAGATGCTTATGAAAAATACCTTAAAACGGCAGAAAAGATAATGAAAAGTTTTACTATTAAATAAGTTTCCCCTTGTTTGACTTCATTGATTTTAAAGTAATCGATCTCATCGATATAGTGTTGGTTGCCATTTTGTTGTTTTATATCTACAAATTGGTTCGCAATACCGTTGCCATCAATATATTTATCGGTATCGTGATGGTCTACATCATCTGGAAACTCACTGCCACTCTAGAGATGAAAATGGTAAGTGGTATTGTAGGCGGATTCATGAATATAGGATTGATTGCTCTCATCATTGTTTTCCAGCAAGAAGTGCGTCAATTTCTGTTAATGCTCGGTTCTACCAATTTTGCAAGCAAAAGAAATTTCATCAAGCATTTTCGCTTTCTGAAAACAGAAAAGGTCAGCGACCAACTTCATATCAAAGCCATGGTAAAGGCTTGCAAGAAAATGAGCAAAACTGGCACTGGAGCTATTTTGGTTCTCAAACGTACCACCTCATTAGATTTTATCAAAAACACTGGCGACAAAATGCATATCGAAATCAATGTGCCAATCATCGAAAGCATCTTTTACAAAAACAGTCCCTTGCACGATGGCGCCATGGTAATAGAAGGCAACTATATCGTTTCTACCAGGGCCATTCTTCCTGTAAGCAACGAACGTACTATTCCTTTGAGATTGGGACTAAGACATCGTGCCGCTGTAGGTATAACCGAAAAAACAGATGCGCTGGCTTTGGTTGTAAGCGAAGAAACAGGCATGATTTCATATATAAAAGCAGGCGAATTTATTCTTTTCAAAACAGAGGAAAATCTCATACAAATGATACACGACGATCTTACCTAAACCCCTATTTCCCCTTTCCCTTCTTCTCTTGCAAATTGCACCTCGTATAGATTTTTATAATATCCTCCTTTTTTTAGCAGCAATTCTTTGTGCGTACCAATTTCTACAATATTTCCAGCATCCAAAACGATAATTTTGTCTGCATTTTTGATAGTTGCCAATCGATGGGCAATCACAATAGAGGTTCGTCCTCTAGTGATTTGGTCGGTAGCTTTTTGAATCAATTGCTCCGAATGCGCATCTACAGAAGAAGTAGCCTCATCGAGCACCAAGACACTCGGGTTAGATACATAAGCACGCAAAAATGCCAAAAGCTGCCGTTGCCCACTAGACAACATAGCGCCGCGTTCTTTCACCATATAGTCATAATTACCAGGCAATTCCATTATAAACTCATGCACACCAATGGCCTTGGCAGCAGCAACTATTTCCTCCTTGCCAATACGATCGTCTTTCAAATTGATATTGTGAATAATCGTATCTGCAAACAAAAACACATCTTGCAAGACTACTGCAATTTTGCTTCGCAATCCTGCCAATTTATAATCCCCAATAGACACCCCATCCAAACAAATTTTTCCTTTTTGAATTTCGTAAAATCGATTGAGTAAATTAATTATAGTAGACTTTCCTGCTCCAGTAGCTCCTACTATAGCAACGGTCTCCCCAGCCTTCACATCAAAAGAAATACCTTTCAAGACCATTTCTTTATCACTATAGCCAAAATACACTGTATCAAAAGAAATATCGCCTTTTAACTCCTCTGGTTCAAAATTCCCCTTATCTATAGTTAGGCTATCCGCATCCAATACTTTAAAAACCCTATTGGCTGCAACCATCCCCATCTGGAGGGTATTGAATTTGTTTGCAATTTGATTGAGTGGCCTAAATAACTGTCTCGATAGTTGAATAAACATAAATACCGTACCCAATTGGGTGGTATCGTTGTTCAATACAGCTTGCAATCCACCATACCAAACAATAAACCCAATAGCTATGGTAGCCGAAATCTCTGCCACTGGAAAGAAGATCGAATTATACCATACTGTTCGCAACCAAGCTTTTTTGTGCTTTTCGTTAATTTCTTCGAAACGTTCCATTTCGATTTTTTCCCTAGTAAAAAGTTGCACAATTTTCATGCCTGCAATACGTTCTTGTACAAAACCATTGAGCTCTGCCACCTGGGTTCGCACCTCTCCAAAGGCAGACTTCATGGCGCGTTGAAACAATCGGGTGGCATACAAAATAATGGGCAGTACCCCAAAAACAATCAAAGCCAATTTCCAATCTACGATCAGCATAATACTCGCTATAAAAACCATTTTCAGCAAATCGCCTACGATCATAAACAAGCCATCGCTAAAAATCTGTGCGATTCGCTCCATATCATTCACAGCTCTTGTTACCAACACACCCAAGGACGCTTTGTCGTAATACTGCATTTTAAAATGCAACATACGATCGAACAAGGTCGTACGTATATCTCGGATAATAGATTGCCCGAGCCAATTGGCAAAATATATAAATAACAATTGACTAATTACTTCCAACAATAACACTCCCAGCATGAGCAAAATCATCATCAGCAAACCCTCACCATTTTTGGTAAGCATATAACCATCTACCGTTTGTTTCAGCAAATACGGATTGAGGGCAGTAAATACCGACATGGCAATAGCAATAAAAGCCACGAAATACAAAGTAGCACGATAGGGTTGGGCAAAAGCCAGCACCCTTTTAAACAAGCGAATATCAAATGCTTTATTTTCTTTTTCCTCAGACATAGATCTTAGATGGATAAGTTACTTTAACTAAAAACAAGCCATGCGCTGGAACCGAAACACCAGCTCGACTTCTACTTTTACTCTGCAATATGGCGTCCAAATCTGCTATAGACTTTTGTCCCTTACCAATTTCTAGAAGGGTTCCGACTATAGCACGTACCATATTGCGCAAAAAACGATCTGCGCTAATATGAAATTCCAGCACACCATCTTTTTCCAACCAAACTGCCTCATTCAGAGAACAGATATAGGTTTTTACATCCGTTTTGGACTTGGAGAAACATTCAAAATCGCGATAATTGCACAATTGTTGCGCCGCCCTATTCATCAAATCCACATCTAGAGCTCCAGACACCATATAGGCCAGCTCCTTCAAAAAAGGATTCTTTTGACAAACCACCTGATACACATATTTTCTAGCAATTGCATCAAAACGTGCATGCGCATTGTCCTGCACTCTCAATATATCCAAAATCACTATATCGCTGGGCAAAAATGCATTCATTCGATAAGACAATTGCTTGCTATCCAAAGGAGTATCCGTATCAAAATGCGCATACATTTCTTTGGCATGCACCCCAGCATCTGTCCTCCCCGCTCCAACAATAACCACCTCTTTTCTCAATAGAGTAGACAGACTATGCTCTATAACTTCTTGTACACTCATGGCGTTGGGCTGACGCTGCCATCCGTGATAAGCTTTTCCATGATATGCTAAGCGCAAAAAATATCTCAACTATTCGCTTTATTTTTGTTTCGCAACAAAGATACTCTAATCTAAAAACTACAGCATTGATGTATCACTATTTATGATTTTTTTAAATTTTATGAAACGTATTCTACTTTTATCCGACACCCATAGTCATTTAGATGATCGAATCATCAAATACATACACACAGTTGATGAGGTATGGCATGCGGGAGATATTGGTGATTTGCAAGTAACAGATAGCATACAGCAACTCAAACCACTAAAAGCGGTTTATGGCAATATAGACGACCATATCGCACGTTCCCAATTCCCCCAGGACTTGCTATTTCAATGCGAAGGGGTATTGGTTTGGATGACGCATATCGGTGGATATCCTGGCAATTATCAAGCCAGAATAAAACCCCTTTTACAAAAGCACCGACCGAAACTTTATATATGCGGTCATTCTCATATTTTAAAAGTACAATACGACAAAAAGCTCGATCTTTTGCATCTCAATCCTGGTGCCTGTGGCAAACATGGATTTCATCAGGTACGCACCATGTTGCGCTTTACCATAGAGAAGGAAAACATTAAGGATATGGAAATCATCGAAATGAAACGATAATGGCTTCTAGCCAGGTTCAACAAAAAAGAGACTGGCTTTTCAGACAGTCTCTTTTACGCACTAATACTACTAAGATGTTAGGTTTATCGTAATCGATCCACAGATTTTACGAGATTCTCATCCTTCCTTATAGCTTTATTGGCAAAAACTAAAAAAACGATAGAAATGGCCGGTATGAGCATCCCAATACCCTTCTCAGAAATTGTTTCTCCGGATAAACTTAGTGACCGGTAAACGAAAAATCCTAGTAAAATAAGGTTTAATATCATATTCAATCGGTTCATTACGAACTGATTTTGTCTATTTTTAAACATAAATAATGCAGCTAAAGCTAAAAGCGCCACGGCATAAAACACATAACTTACCCAAGATAAGTCCTTGGCAAAAACAGCTTGTAGGCTTTCTGACTCTCCAATTTTCCAAACCGGAAAATAAAATGGAAGAAACCCAGCGATAAGCGCTACTATAAATAAATAAAGGCTTTGTATACGTTGTATCATATTACAAACAACTTGCGGAGAGCAAAAATAATGCTTTTTACATCAAAAACATGGCTTTATTAAAATAAATTTGTATTATTGCCAAACAAAAAGATACAAGCCTCACAAACACAGAGGACAAAGTACTTCAAGATTTTTTTCAGTTAATCATTATTAATTTATCGTTCCTCGAACTAAATTAACCATTATCATTTTTCATTAATGTTTGAAATTTCAGATTTAAAGAGCAAAAAGCTCCCGGAATTGCAAGAAATTGCAAAAGGGTTAAACATTTCCCGCATCAAATCTCTCAAAAAACTAGATTTGATCTATAAAATTCTAGACGAACAAGCGACCCAGCCATCAAGCAAGAATACTCCCAAAAAAGAGAGCTCAAAAGCAACTGCTCCCGCAGCAAAACGACCCAGAAAACGTATTGCAAAAAACGAAAAGGAAGAAAAGCCTAAGCAGGCACAAGAAAAACCAAACTTGTTTAATCAAGAGCAAAAGAACACCAAAACTACTACCCAAAAACCCAAGCTAGCAGAAAAGCAAAAAGCTCCTCGCACAGACAACCGCTCCAACGAGAAAAACAACACCCAGACCAACGAAAAAAGCAATAGTAAGCAACAAGGCAAACAACAGTCCAACAATAGCAAGTCACAAACAAATAGTAGTAAGCAACAGCAAAACCAAAACAATAACCAGGGAGGAAACCAACATCACAAAAATCAAAATCAGCACAAAAATCAAAATCAACGCAAAAACCACAACCCGCATCAACCTTACGACAGAAACAACAAAAATTTTGATCGGGAAATAAAAAACAAATACAGAGAGCCAGATTATGAATTCGAAGCCATTATCCAAAGCGAAGGTGTATTAGACATCATGCAAGATGGTTATGGATTTCTGCGTTCTTCCGACTATAACTATTTATCGTCTCCAGACGATATTTATGTATCCCAATCACAGATTCGCCTTTTTGGACTGAAAACCGGAGATACTGTTTTGGGACATGTTCGCCCTCCAAAAGACGGGGAAAAGTATTTTCCACTTATCAAGGTCAACAAAATAAACGGCATGGATCCTCAAGTGGTTCGAGACAGAGTTTCTTTTGAACACCTGACACCTCTATTTCCTGAGGAAAAATTTAGATTAGGTGAAAGACAGAGCACCATATCTACACGTATCATCGACTTGTTCTCTCCATTAGGAAAAGGACAAAGAGGAATGATCGTAGCACAACCAAAAACAGGTAAAACCATGTTACTAAAAGATGTTGCCAATGCCATTGCTGCCAACCACCCAGAAGTATATCAAATTGTATTATTGATAGACGAACGCCCAGAGGAAGTTACGGATATGCAACGCAATGTGCGTGGCGAAGTTATCGCCTCCACCTTTGACAAGGAAGCAATAGAACATGTACGCGTAGCCAATATTGTGTTGGAAAAGGCCAAGCGACTCGTAGAATGCGGACATGATGTAGTTATTCTTTTAGACTCTATAACCCGTCTGGCACGTG
Organism: Flavobacteriaceae bacterium; assembly: GCA_025800395.1. GTDB lineage: Bacteria > Bacteroidota > Bacteroidia > Flavobacteriales > Flavobacteriaceae > JAOXRU01. The sequence continues at coordinate 32,335 of JAOXRU010000007.1, read as the reverse complement.
CCTATAATACCGTACAACCAGCATCTGGAAAAGTACTTAGTGGAGGTGTAGACGCCAATGCCCTACACCGCCCAAAACGTTTCTTTGGAGCCGCTAGAAACATAGAAGGTGGTGGATCGCTTTCTATTATCGCCACAGCACTCACAGAAACTGGATCAAAAATGGACGAGGTGATCTTCGAAGAATTTAAAGGCACAGGAAATATGGAATTACAGTTAGATAGAAAAATCTCTAACCGCCGTATTTTCCCAGCCATCGACCTAATTTCTTCCTCCACCCGTAGAGACGATCTCTTGCTTGATGATAAAACCATTCAACGCATGTGGATATTGCGAAAATATCTGACAGATATGAACCCAGTAGAAGCAATGGAATTTATAGAGCAACGCATTAAAACCACACGCAATAACGAAGAGTTCTTAATGACCATGAATCAATAAGTAAGTAAAACTTTTTTACATTATACCAAAAGGGGTTGTACATGATGCTACCCCCTTTTTTTTGCAAGAAAAACAAACAAGAAATGATGTCTGGTCTGCATAAAACCGATAAAAGCCACCCAATAACGGGCGGCTTTTTTTTGAAGGTTATGGCGACAGTTAAATGACCCTCGCTTAGGACAAAACATGAAAAAGAACTAACGAAATTAGCTTAAATCGCATAACTAATGAACCGTTGCTTCATCCTAATAGATTTCACCCTTCAATATCTTTTTAATGCTGATTCATTCTAAAATCAGCATATGCTCCAATACCGTGCTCGTGCAAATCGAGCCCATCTAACTCCACCACTTTATCCACACGCAAGCCCATAAATCTCTTTATTAAGCTGAGGATCAAAAAAGTTGTCAGCAAACAAAATACTCCTATTATAAACACTCCTAGCAACTGTATAAAAAACTGCATTACGCCAGCTTTAGCACCAAAAATACCAACAACCAAAGTACCCCAAATTCCACACACCAAATGCACTGGCAAAGCCCCTACTGGATCATCGATATGTAACCTATCAAACCACACCACAGAAAGGGTAACCAATACTCCTGCAATAAAACCAATTAGAACAGAAGCCAAAGGACTCACCAAATCAGCCGCAGCGGTAACCGAAACCAATCCTCCTAAAATACCATTAAGAAAAATGGTCAAATCGTAATTTTTGTACAAACGAAAAGCCAAAGAAAAAGCACCAACCCCACCTGCAGCTGCTGCCAAGGTCGTATTAACCAACACCAAAGAGGTACTACTCGGATCGGCAGATAGTACCGAGCCACCATTGAAACCAAACCATCCCAACCACATCACAAAAACACCCACAGTAGCCATAGGAATATTATGCCCAGGTATGATGCGCACTTGGCCGTTGGCTTTGTATTTCCCAATTCGAGGACCGAGCATTATAATAGCAACTAATGCCGCCCATCCTCCGACAGCATGCACAATGGAAGAACCAGCAAAATCATAAAACCCCCATCTAGATAAAAATCCACCGCCCCAATGCCAAGAACCAACAATAGGATACACAATCCCCACATAAAAGACGGTAAACAACAAGAAACTCTCAATTTTTATACGCTCCGCTATAGCTCCAGAAATCACACTTGCCGCCGCAGTAGCAAACATCCCCTGAAACAGAAAATCAATCCAAAAAGTATAACCACCATCGGCATAAGCTGCAGTATTACCATTGGTTGGCAAATCTAGCAAAAACCCAGAAAACCCAATTACCCCATTAAACTCACCAGGATACATCAAATTAAAACCAACAACAAAATACAACAACAAGCCAACACATACCGTAAAGACGTTTTTAAACAAAATGTTGACAGAATTTTTTTGTCTTGTCAGCCCAATTTCCAATAAAGAAAAACCCATATGCATACTAAAAACCAAAATAGTACAACACATCATCCAGATATTATTTACAGTCAATATATTTTCCATCACTAATTTCTTTAATTAATTGCTTCATAATTCTTTTCTCCAGTGCGTATTCTATAAACCGATTGCACCTCAGATATAAAAATTTTTCCATCTCCAACTTGACCAGTGCCAGCCGACAAAAACAAGGCATCTATTGCCTGATCTACAAAAGAATCAGAAACGATAACCTCTAAATAACATCGTTGTATATCCGATGTACTATAAGAGATTCCCCGATAAACAGCACCTTGTTTTTCATTACCAACTCCAGTTACGTCCCAATAACTAAAAAAATGGACCCCTATCAAATGTAAAGTCTCTTTAACTTCACTGAATTTTGACTTCCGAATAATTGCTTCAATTTTCTTCATGGCTGAAATTTCAAGCAATATACATTAAAATAATTTCGATCCCTACAAATAATAGGGTGTGTTATTTGATTTTTGTTGATTTAATAATTTTACCCCTATAATTTTTAGGGTTTATTATGTTTATAAGTTATTTTTTTTAAAACTACCCCCCCCCAAAAAAAAATTAAAAGAGAGACAAGACTCGACACATACTAAAATCGAATTACCAAAAAAAATAAGTTTAGCGCCTAACACTATTCAATAATGCTTCTTCTATTCAAACAGCTTATACCAAACTAGCGCATTGGTATAAAAATGTAGAATTGGCAGGGTTTAATAGCTTCAATACTATTGTTAACACCATAACTATCAACTATAAATCAATACTGAATTATTTTATTAATAGAAGCACCAATGCCTCAGCAGAATCCTTTAACGCCAAAATAAAAGCTTTTAGAGCACAATTCAGAGGAGTAAAAAACGTCGAATTCTTCCTTTTTAGATTAACACAATTTTTTGCTTAAACACAACATTTGGGAATGATCCCTAGGAATGACCCAATGATCCAATATTATGCACAAAAAAAAGCCCTAGGTTTTCACCTAGAGCCTTTCATATAAGTTCTCAAGTTATATTTTACTATAGTGCAGCTATTTTCTTCGCCAATCCACTTTTAAGATTTGCCGCCTTATTTTTGTGGATAATATTTCTTTTAGCCAACTTATCAATCATACCAACTACAGTAGGAAACATTTCAGCAGCTACCTCTTTATTTTCCTCATTACGCAATTTTCTCAATGCGTTTCGCATGGTTTTATGCTGATAACGGTTGCGCAATCTTGCTGCTTCGTTTCTTCTAATTCTTTTTAATGCTGACTTATGATTTGCCATTGTTCTGTTGTTAAATATTCAATAAAAACATTGTAGCCCGTAGGGGAATCGAACCCCTGTTACCAGGATGAAAACCTGGCGTCCTAACCCCTAGACGAACGGGCCATTCTGTATTGCGGATGCAAAAATACAACTATTTTTTACTAATCCAATAGTTCTGCATTTTTTTTTTCGATTTAATATGCTTTCGCAAACAACACCCTTCTAGAAGATGGGGCTCCAGTAAAAACACACTGTCCTTCTTCCGCAACAGAATCCAATGGTATACAACGAATTGTAGCCTTGGTTAAGTCTTTTATTCTGTCTTCGGTTTCTGCTGTGCCATCCCAATGTGCAGATACGAAACCGCCTTTTTCATCCAAAACTTTTTTGAAATCTTCAAAATTATCTACACTCGTAATATGAGAAGCGCGATAGTCCCATGCTTTTTTGTACAAATTTTCTTGTATTTCTTCCAGCAATTTCTCTATGTGTTCTACAACCTCTTCGGCTTTTATAGTTTCTTTGGTTTGCGTATCTCTTCTTGCAATTTCCAAAGTATTGTTTTCCATATCACGCTTTCCAAGAGCGATTCGAATAGGAACCCCTTTGAGTTCGTATTCATTGAATTTAAAACCTGGCTTATGGGTATCTCTATTATCGTATTTTACACTTATACCCTTTGCCCTCAAATCCTTTATTATCGGTTCGACTTTTTGAGAAATCGCCTCCAATTGCTCCTCCCCTTTATAAATTGGAACAATCACCACCTGAATCGGCGCCAACTTTGGTGGCAGCACCAAACCCTGATCATCACTATGAGTCATTATAAGCGCACCCATAAGCCTGGTAGAAACTCCCCAAGAAGTAGCCCATACAAAATCTTGTTTACCTTCTTTATTAGCAAATTTCACATCAAACGCTTTTGCAAAATTCTGTCCGAGAAAATGAGAAGTTCCAGCCTGCAAGGCTTTTCCATCCTGCATCAAGGCCTCAATACAATAAGTCTCCAAAGCTCCAGCAAAACGTTCACTCTCAGTCTTTAATCCTTTTATAACTGGCACCCCCATAAAGTTCTCTGCAAATTCTGCATACACATGCATCATCTGCTCTGCCTCTGCTATAGCTTCCTTCTCAGTGGCATGGGCAGTATGCCCCTCTTGCCACAAAAACTCCGCCGTTCTCAAAAACAAACGCGTACGCATTTCCCATCGCACCACATTGGCCCATTGGTTGACCAATAAAGGTAGATCTCTATAAGACTGTATCCACCTTCTATAAGTATCCCAGATAATCGTTTCGGATGTAGGCCTTACAATGAGCTCTTCTTCCAATTTGGCATCGGGATCTACAACCACACCAGACCCATCCTCTGCATTCTTCAAGCGATAATGCGTAACCACAGCACACTCCTTAGCAAAACCCTCAACATGATCTGCTTCTTTACTCAAATAGGATTTTGGTATAAACAAGGGAAAATAGGCATTCTGATGTCCGGTTTCCTTAAACATTCTATCCAATTCTGCTTGCATCTTTTCCCAGATTGCAAATCCATACGGTTTAATAACCATACAACCACGAACCCCTGAGTTTTCAGCCAAATCTGCCTGCACTACCAATTCGTTATACCATTTGGAATAATCTTCCGCTCTTTTTGTTAAATTCTTACCCATTCTTATAGTTTGGCACAAAAATTGTGATTTCTTTAATAAAATAAATGTTTGACAAAACTAGTTATTTTTGTAATGTTCAACAATTAAAATTCTAGCAATGATACGATCTATACCCCGCAGCAGTTTACAAAATGGAATACTATTGTTTGTGATGGCACTTATAACGACCTCTTGTGGAAGCTATCAAGCTGCTTCTTATTATGATAATGACGGCATCTATGGCGAAAACAAACCACTGAGAAACAGTGAGCGCACTCCTGTAGCCGTCAACAAGGATGACAATTCCTATTACGAAAACTACTTCAACCGCAAGGCACAAGAAATTGAGAACCAAATCAGTGAAGAAGAAATATTTACCGATATAGACGATTATCATAGCGATACTCCAGAAGACAGCATATCTTCTATCGACATCGACCGTTATGAAGAACCATACGGCGGCTGGGGAGAAAACAACAGCCAAGTCTCCATAACCTATGTAAACAACTACCCATACTGGAATAATTGGGGATGGGGATGGGATCCTTATTACTATAACTGGGGTTGGAATCGTTGGAGATGGAACAGCTGGGGTTATGGATGGAACTATTGGGGGTGGAACAATTGGGGGTGGAACAATTGGGGATGGAATGCTTGGCATCACGGATACTACGATCCATATATCCCTTACTACACCAACCGCAGATACGCCTACAACACCAGTAGACGTGGGTATTACAACAACAGAAGAAGCTCCAAGCTATATCGAAACGGCAGAAGCACAGCCGCGAGAAGCTCTAGAAACTACAACAACAATGGCCGCAGCACTGCAAGAAGCAGCAGCAGAAGCAACCGCACCGTAGTAAGTGCCGATGGTGTAGCTAGAAACCGTGCATATAGAAGTAGCAGATCCTCCAGAGCCAGATCTAACTCTAGCGCAAGATCCAATAGCTCTTATTCCCGATCTAGAGCGTCTAACTCTACTTATAGAAACAACAACAGATCCAATAACAACTATAATTCGAACAACAGATCCTCCAACAGAAGCAACAGATCGAGTTCCTACAATAGAAGCAACAGCAATCGATCTTCCTCTTACAACAGAAGTAGCCGCAGCAGTAGCAGCAGATCTTCCTCTTACAGTAGCGGAAGCAGAACTTCGCGCAGCAGCGGATCCTCTACTCGAAGTAGCAGATCCTCTTCTAGGAGCAGTAGTGGATCTAGAAGTAGCTCTAGTAGAAGCGGCAGAAGAAACTAAACTACCTGCCCGCCTTAAATACCATTACTAAAAATAAAGAGTAGACAAAAAAAAACAACGACTATGAAAAAAATAATCCTAAATATTATTGCTTTAACAGCAATAAGCGGAGGTATCTTTGCCCAAACCATAGAAGATGTGCTTCGATACAGTAACGAAAATCTAGTAGGTTCTGCAAGATTTAGTGCCATGAGCGGTGCCTTTGGTGCCCTAGGTGGCGATATGTCCGCAGTAAACATCAATCCAGCAGCAACAGCTGTTTTCAACAATAGCATCATTCACTTTTCGGGAAACACCTATCACAATTTAAACGAAGCCTTATACAAAGGCAATTACCGAGACAAACATCAAGGCAATTTCACCATCAACCAAATTGGTGGCGCACTCGTATTTAAAGCTCCAAATAGTTCCAAAAAAATTAGCATTGGATTTAATTATGATCGCACCAACAATTTCAACAACAATGTGTTGATCCGCGGCAACGCTGGCTCTGAAAACGGTATAGATAAGTTTTTTCTCAATCAAGCAAACGGACTTTCCCTTTATAGCATTTCCATACTCAACAACCAATCTGCTGTAGACGCTTATTTCGACATAGGAAATGATGCCAGTCTAGGCTCTAGAGGACAAGCAGCCTTTTTAGGGTATTATGGAGGAGTCATCAACCCTGTGGCCGACACGGACGAAAACACCCAATACACAAGCAACGCCCAATACAACAATCTAAACCAAACCTATCAAGAAAAATCCAATGGTTACACCAGTAGCTTTACCGCAAATATGGCCGCCCAACTCAACGAACATTTTTATATCGGTGCTGCATTAAACTACCGCACCCTTTTCTTTGAGAAAACGACATTTCATACCGAATCTGGTTTTGTCACCGATAAAGACCATAGTGTAAATCGCATCTTATACGACACCCATCTCAAAACAGAAGGAACAGGCGTTTCTTTAAGCGTTGGAGCAATTGCCAAACTGAACAACATTGTCCGTCTTGGTTTAAGTTATCAAAGTCCAACATGGTATTTTCTTCAAGATGAATTCTCAGAAAGAATCGAAACCAACGAAGGTGCTGAAGATGACCGTATTCGAGATATAGACTTCAACATCATCAACGTGTATCCAGAATATATTATTCGCACCCCACAAACCCTCACTGGAAGTATCGGGCTTATATTTGGAAAACAAGGCCTATTGAGTGTGGATATCGCGCACAAAACCATGGAATCTGCCAAACTCCAAAACAATAGCGATTGGAGCGACAATAGCGTATTCCAAGAAGAAAACAATCTTATTCGAAGCAGCTTGCAAAATGTCAACACTATTAGAGTTGGTGGAGAATATCGCATCAAAGCCCTTAGTCTTAGAGCGGGATTTAGCTATGAAACCAGTCCATATAAAAACGAAATCACTCTGGGCGACAAAACCGGAGTTTCTTTCGGACTTGGATACAATTTCGGATCATTCCGTTTAGACGCAGCCTACAGAGGATTCCAACAATCGTATAATACAGAATTGTTCCCCGCTAGCACTATTGCCTCTATAGAAAACATGAAAAACAACTTTACATTAGGATTCAATTTCCAACTGTAGTAGATATTATAGGATTCACACCAAAAACTACACTCCTCTTTATCGGGAGTGTTTTTTTGATTTAAAAAGAGAGCATCAAAAAAAGACTAACGAATCAAAGAAAAATGCGCACGTATCGATTTCGCAACGAGCAAGCCATCTTCTTCTCTAGTGTACTCAAAACGGAACCAATAATCTGTAGCCGGCATAGGTCTCCCATTAAAAGTGCCATCCCAACCATCCGAAAATTGATTGAGTTGCTTTAGCAATTTTCCTTGACGATCAAAAATAAATACCTTACCACTACCCAAAGTCTCTATACCCAGCACATGCCAAGTATCGTATACCCCATCTCTATTTGGAGTGAAAAATTTGGGATACCCTACCACTAGGAAATCTTGAGACACTTCACCACACCCCAAAACATTGTTTACAGTTACTGTGTTTAAACCTGGTGGCACATTAGTGAAATCAGGAGAATCTTGATAGGGTCCTTCGTTCAATCGATACTCATAAGGCCCAGCAACCAACATTTGTATAGATATGGCATTTGAATCTGATAAATCCTGATGAACAATAATATCTGCGATGATAGGATTGTCGTGAAATTGCACCAAAACGCCTTCATCGGTATAGGTAGTCGTAAGGGTACTAACCACCACACTATATACCCCCGAATTTGGACTATTTACCATGAGTGTTTCTCCTGTTTCCCCAGCCAACAATACCGGATTACCACTCCCATTATCATAGTACCAAGCATAAGAGACCGCATCTGCCCCTGCGCCCGAATTGGTAGCACGCAACTCCACTGGTCCATCACCTATACACAGATGTCGATCGGGTCCTAAAAACGCTTCTTTCAAACTACAATCTAAAGCACTCTGCCCATTGTTGTTGAAAGAAGGCCCTTTAAAAGTCAATTTAAAAGGCGCTGGGTCACCGTCGGTATTCGTATTAAAATTATTGATGAAAATATAATAAACCTCCCCTTCTTTCACATCCAACCAATCGTCATAAGGAAAATTATCATCCCCTGGACTAGAGTTACCAGGACTAGGATGATTACCCAAACCAGTAAATGCAGTATTATCCGTCTCATAATTGCAACGAATAGGATCCCCCAAGTTCCCACAATCTACATCTGGACCATAAACTGCAAAGTCCCAATCTGCTGTAGTAGACAAAGCCTCTATATCAAAACCTACAAGCCCATCCGCTCCAGCTCGAAACATATACCAAGCCGTATTATGTTCTATATTGGCCGAGCCTATACTCCCTTTTTCCAAACAACCAGATTCTGTAATAACATCCGGATCAAAATCATCCACATCTCCACTACCATTGGCTTCGCCTAGGGTAGGCACATCCGCACAAATGGGAACAGCAAATAAGCAATCTGCAGAAACAGCAGACTGCGCTGCAATTACACTATGTATAAAAACGAATAATAAGACACAGAAGCTCGTTTTATGAAGCATCATTATACTGGTTGAAAGGAGGTTTTGCTTACTAAATTAACTTATTATTTTCTTATTTAGTATACAATTTGTGCAAAAATTAACACTTATCATCTCCTCAAAGAGAAATGGCTCCCCAAATATTTGGCTTCCGCTTTGTTTCCATTGGATGCCAAATACTCTAGACGAAACCAATAATCAGACTCAGGCAGTTGCATCCCTTCATAATTACCATCCCAACCAGGAGAGTCTCTGTCCATCTTGGTAAGCAGCTTACCATAGCGATCAAACACATATACTATAGGACTGTTCAAACGCTCGATCCCCTTGAGATGCCAAAAGTCATTTATTCCGTCTCCATTGGGTGTAAAAACCGACAGAAACTGAGCAACTACTATATTTTCTGTAAGCGTCCCACAACCATTTTCATCTTTTATATGCAAAGTATACGCACCAGATTCCACATCAAAAAACTCGGGTTCTTCCTGATACACTTCCCCATCCAAACTATAAAGATACGCTCCATGCTGCTTCATCTGCACCAGCAAACTATTAGAAGATCCTTGCGATTGAATTTCTACATCAGTCAATACTGGAGGATAATACACCTCTACTTCCACATTCATGCTTATACTGCAATTTGCCTCACCCACGATATTGGAGACTACCACCTCATAAATCCCAGATTTGCTAACCTCTATAGTGGGACTCGTTTCTCCAGTACTCCAGGCATAGGTATACAAGGAGCTCCCCTCTGCATCTCCAAGCCGAACAGATTTACCGGCACATAAGCCTACTTTTTCCGCTATATCAAATTCTGGCGTATCCACAACCACCAATTCAAAACTAGATATTTCGAAAGGACAAAATTGCTGAAACGCAGAGGCCTTGCGCACATAAATAGTTTCTCCATAAGGATTGACATTCTGATACGAAAATTTGGGCAAAGGATTTTTCCCGAGCTGGGCATCTACCAAACTATTGTGATAAGAAACTCTAAAGTTTTTTTCTTGTTGTCTCCCCAAAACAGCCCTATCCATTTGCCCCAAATCAAAAACAGCTAGGCCATCTGATTTAGGAATTTCACACTGCACCATATCTGGCAAGAAGTCTATCTCTTTGGCTTTAGGCACAAACTGCACCTGCACACTACTCTCTACACCATCTGCCACTACGGCATACACACCACTTTCCAACACCAAAAGCTTTCCCTTGGTTTCTGGCAAAGACAAATTACCCTCACCCAGATCTACAGACCAAGCATACGATTGCGCTTCTGCCTCCAAAGCATTTAGAACCACTTCTTTTCCTTCACAAGCTATAATTGGAGATCCCAACAAATTGGTAATCAAGCTACTGTCAAATGGTTCCTCTGGATGATCCAAAAACAACTGCCCATAAAACTGCAAAGAGAACCCCTTGTTTTGGGCCATATTAGTCCCTATCCATAAATAATAGGTTTGATTGGCAGTAGTGCGCAACCAAGAAACATAATTATCTGCTTTACTCCCTTCTAAAGGGTGCTGCCCTATACCCGCATAGTCATTGTTGGCCATGTCAGATCCTGCCGCACAACGAATAGGAGCGCCCAAATTATCACAATCACTTGCTTTAAAAAGAGCAAAACCCCATTGTATATTATCCTCCGATTTGATATGAAAACCCAATTGCCCCACAAAATTGGTTCGGAAGGTGTACCACTGCCCGTAATTAGGCTTGGAATTATCAAAACAATCCGAACTAAAAACAGGAGAATCTGCTGTCAAAATCGATTTCAAAGGTCCGGTTATAGGCACATTTCCATCGAGCGGAATTGCCTCTGCACAAGTTGTGTTTTTTTGCCCTTGCAAAAGCATCGGCAACAACACAAATCCATAGAATAAAACAAGATATTTATACATGATCAATAGGTTAGGGCTCGAAATTTAGCAAGCATGTTGCAACTCACCCAAAAAATGTTGTCAATTAAGGCAGATTTAGCATAAAACTATAGGATTATGTATATCTTTGTTTTCAAATTATTGGCAAAATGAGGATAGACAACGACTTAAATCATGATTTTGAGGATATAGGGAACGAGCATCACTCAACGAATGCAAACACCCCTTTACGAGCTGACGCCTTTGACCTCACGGACGAAGAAAAAATGCTTTCTATAAAAAAAGATGTCGCTAATATTCTCGAAACCTTAGGCATGGATTTAACAGATGACAGCCTACAAGGAACCCCAAACCGTGTTGCAAAAATGTTTGTAAAAGAAATTTTCGGCGGGTTAAACCCAAAAAACAAACCCGGAGCCTCTACTTTCAACAACAGCTATCAATACGGAGAAATGTTGGTAGAAAAGAATATCACCTTATATTCTACCTGCGAGCATCATTTACTTCCTATTGTTGGTCGTGCCCATATAGCGTACATCAGCAATGGCAATGTGGTAGGATTATCAAAAATGAATCGCATAGTGGACTATTATGCAAAGCGCCCACAAGTACAGGAGCGCCTCACTATGCAGATTGTCCAAGAAATGCAAGACATTTTGGGCACAGAGGACGTAGCATGCGTTATAGACGCCAAACACCTCTGTGTAAACTCTCGTGGCATACGCGATATTGAAAGTAGCACAGTAACATCCGAATTTGGAGGTAAGTTTAAAGACCCATCCACCAAAAGAGAGTTTCTTGACTATATTCAATTAGACACCCAATTTTAATCTTTTTATCCCAATGCAAAACGACATTAAAATTTACAATTCCCTTAGTGGTCAGAAAGAAAAATTTGAACCCATCAATCCAGGACATATTGGAATGTATGTTTGTGGACCAACTGTATATAGCAATGTACATTTGGGGAATTGCCGAACCTTTATGTCGTTTGACATGATATTTCGCTATTTCAAGCACCTTGGTTTCAAGGTACGCTATGTTCGCAATATTACAGATGCTGGACATTTGGAGAACGATGCAGAAGAAGGAGAAGATAAGATCGCAAAAAAGGCACGCATAGAACAAATCGAACCCATGGAGGTAGTGCAACGGTACACAGTAGATTTTCATGAGATATTGCAAAAATTCAATTTTCTACCACCGAGCATAGAACCCACGGCTACGGGCCATATCATTGAGCAAATTGAAATTATCAAAGATATAGTAGAAAAAGGATTTGCATACGAATCCAATGGCTCCATATACTTTGATGTGGCCAAATTCAACGAAAACAACCATTATGGGAAACTGAGCGGCAGAAAAGTAGAAGATATGATTGCCAATACCAGAGAATTGGCTGCTCAAGACGACAAACGAAACCCTCAAGATTTTGCATTGTGGAAAAAGGCAGAGCCTCAGCATATTATGCGATGGCCATCACCTTGGAGCGATGGTTTTCCAGGATGGCATCTCGAATGTACTGCTATGAGCACCAAATATCTCGGTGAGCAATTTGATATACACGGAGGCGGGATGGATTTAAAATTCCCCCATCACGAATGCGAAATTGCTCAAGCCGAAGCCTGCAACGGACAATCTCCAGTAAACTATTGGATGCACGCCAATATGCTTACTTTAAACGGAAAAAAAATGTCTAAATCAACAGATAACAATATTTTTCCAAATGAAATTTTTTCGGGTGAAAACAACAAATTAAGCAAAGCTTTCAGCCCTACAGTTGTTCGTTTCTTTATGATGCAAGCCCATTATCGTAGTATATTGGACTTTAGCAACGATGCGCTTTTGGCCTCCGAAAAAGGATTCAACAAACTCATGGAAGCCATAGGCCAATTAGATCAACTTCAACTAGAAAAAAACACAATAGGTATCGACATTCAAAAACTAAAGACAGCTTGCTATGAAGCTATGAATGACGACTTCAACACTCCTATACTTATTGCAAATCTGTTTGAAGGTGTCAAATTTGTCAACCTTATCAAAGATGGTAAAGCGACCATATCCAACCAAGATTTCGAAGAATTAAAATCTATATTTCAAATTTTCGTTTTTGACGTATTGGGATTGGAAAAAACCAGCACAGGATCTAATGGAGAAGCAGACACTTTGGGCGGTGTAGTAGACCTATTGATAGGGATTCGAAACGAAGCACGCGCCAACAAGGATTTTGCTACTTCCGACAAAATTCGAGACGAACTAGCAACCCTTGGTATACAACTAAAAGACAGCAAAGACGGAACTAACTATAGCCTAAAATAAATGCTAAAAAAGATTTTAATCTTTCCTTTCGTAGCAATAATACGCTTTTATCAGTTGTTTATCTCTCCGCTTACACCAGCTACCTGCAGATACAGTCCAACCTGTTCGACATACAGCCTAGAAGCACTCAAAAAACATGGCATCATCAAAGGAGGAAAACTAGCCATCAAGCGCATATTTAGTTGCCACCCATGGGGAGGAAGCGGATATGATCCTGTCCCATAGTTTTTACATGGCTTTAACCCAAAGCTATGCCATTTTTAGTATATTTACCCCAAGAGACAAAATACATCAAGATGATCTGGAACCCGAATAAAATATTACTCGATTTAGGATTTATTGAGCTGCGATATTACAGCCTAATGTGGGTTGCAGCCTTTGGAATAGGCTGGTTTATCATGAAAAAAATCTTCATCAATGAAAACAAAAAAATAGAAGAATTAGATTCCCTATTCATCTACACGGTCCTAGCTACCATGATAGGCGCAAGACTAGGACATGTTTTCTTTTATGACTGGGGACATTTCAGCAATCATTTGTTGGAAATTTTATTACCCATTCGAGAAAACCCAAATGAAAATCTATTTGGCATCATCAAAGGTTATGAATACTCTGGATTTACAGGTTTGGCTAGTCATGGCGCGACTATAGGAGTTATAATCGGCATTTACTTATACGTCAAAAAATTTCCACATTTCAATATGTTATGGGTATTAGACCGTTTGGTAGTACCTACTGCAATAGGTGCCTTTTTCGTTAGATTAGGAAATTTTTTTAATTCCGAAATCAACGGAAAAATAGTTTCAGGAGACCACCCTTTTGCGGTTAAGTTTTTGCAGGATGAGATAGGCACTAGAGAAGCTATGCGCATTACAGGTCAAAAAACCGCAGCAAAAGCATACAACTTTATAGCAGACGATCCAAGGTTTACCAATATACTAAACAAGATACCCTTTCGGCATCCGACCCAAATGTACGAAGGCATATCCTATATTTTCGTGTTTATCATCCTTTACTTACTATATTGGAAAACTGCCTACAAAAACAAGCCAGGCTTTTTGTTTGGCACTTTTTTGGTTTTATTATGGACTATACGCTTTTTTGTAGAGTTCGTAAAAAGGGAGCAGGGCGGAATAGAAGAAACCCTAGGGCTTTTATCTACTGGACAATGGCTTAGTATTCCATTTATTCTTATCGGCCTATATTTTATGTTTCGATCCTCACCAAAAACGGTTTAAGATGAAAAAAACCTATTTACTTCTCAGTACTTCTCTTGCTATTTTTTGCTTATTAGCTTGCAAAGAGAATCAAAAAGAAAAACCCATACAACAAGAGTTTTACTTCAAAAAGGAAGGTAGCCTACAAATATTAGATAGCGCCAAGACTATAAAGAAACATTTAGATATTGAGATTGCCGACAATGATTATGAAAGACAAACTGGCTTAATGTATAGAAAAGAAATGCAAGAAAACCAAGCCATGTTATTCATAATGCCCCAGGAGACCCAACAAAACTTCTACATGAAAAACACCTATATTGGTTTAGATATTATCTATATCAATAAAGACAAGAAAATTGTTGGTATTCACAAAAATGCAAAACCACTAGACGAAACGGGCATTCCTTCAAAAGTTCCTGCCCTTTATGTACTAGAAGTTTTAGCTGGTAAATCGGATAATTGGAAAATAGAAGTAGGAGACTTTATAACTTGGCAAAATTAGACCACATACAAATCGAAAACACCCAAGGATACGAGCTACAAACCAGTGTTTTTGGTCCAAATGAAAATAACAACAAAGTAGTCGTAATTGCATCTGCCACTGGAGTAAAACAACGATATTATTTTGATTTTGCGCAATATCTTGCTTCCCATAAATACACGGTATACACCTTTGACTACAATGGAATCGGTAAAAACCCAAAAACACTAAAAAAAACAAACACCGATCTACACCACTGGAGCAACTCAGACCTAAGCAGTGTCATTTGCCACGCTAAAAAAAAACACACAAAAGCCACCATCACCCTTGTAGCCCATAGTATTGGCGGACAATTATGCGTAATCAACAACAAGCTTTCTGATATAGATAATCTTCTTTTTGTTTGCTCACAAAGTGGCTATTGGCGTTTGTATCCGCGCAAACACAAGGCTATGATGTGGTTGTATTGGAATTTTCTTATCCCTACTACCACTTTTCTCTATGGCTATTTTCCCGCCAAGAGATTGGGTCTTTTTGAAAATCTACCAAAAGGAGTGGCCTTAGAATGGCGGCGCTGGGGAAACAGCAAACAATATATGTTGGCGCATCATTCAGACCAATACTTAAAAAAATTTAAAGGGAACTTTTTAGGATGGAGCGCTACAAAAGACTTTTATGCGCCATATAGCGGAAGCATTTGGCTTTACACCCTATTCAAAAAACAAGCAAGCAACTACCAGCATATACACTTGGACCAATCCTACCCTAAACTTCAACACCTAGGCCACTTCGGTTTTTTTCGAATAGCCTACAAAGAGAAGATATGGAATCCCGTGATACACTGGTTGGAGAACCCCAAAAAAAACATATCCTCCCTATTAAAATAAAAAACTGCTTCCCATTGGAGAAGCAGTTTTTTCATTATAAAATAATTTTAATTTCTATTTTTCTGATTTACCATTATCTTTTAGCGTATCAAACATCACCGGTGTAGCAATGAACAAGGAAGAGTAGGTACCCACTATTACCCCAACAATCATTGCAAACATAAATCCTCTTAATGTATCTCCACCGAAAATAAAGATCGACAACAATACTACCAGTGTAGTCAATGAGGTATTCAATGTACGACTCAACGTACTATTTAATGCCAAATCTACATTAGTGCCACCTTTCCAGTTATCTAATCCAACAATCTCTCGAATTCTATCAAACACTACCACGGTATCGTTTAGGGAGTAGCCTATTACCGTCAAAATTGCAGCGATAAAGGCCTGATCGATTTCCATATTAAATGGCATAATCGAAGATGTAAGAGAAAACACTCCAAGCACTATTAGCACATCGTGGAAAACCGCAGCAACAGCTCCTAATGAAAACTGCCATTTGCGGAAACGCATCAATATATACAAGAAAACTACCGCTAAAGACCCTAATACAGCCCAAAACGCATTTTTCTTGATATCATCCGCTATGGTAGGTCCTACTTTGATGGACTGAAGTATACCAAATTGTTTATCACTCTCTCCAGGCAAGAATTCCTGATAAGTCATTCCATCCGGAAGCAATTCTGTAAGTCCTTCGTAAAGTTTTTGTTGTATTTCATCATCTACTTCTGTGCCCTCTACATCCACTTTGTAGTTGGTAGTAATTTGCACCTGATTCTCAGCACCTACACGTTTTACTAGGGGCGCTTCTAGGGATTCGTTCAATGTTTCGGCAATTTCAGTGGCATTTACAGGATTCTCAAAACGCACCTTATAGTTGCGTCCACCAGAGAAATCTACCCCCTCTTCTAGACCTTTTGTAAACAAAGAGAAAACACATACAGCCAACACTACACCAGACACCATATATGCGATTTTGCGCTTAGACAAGAAGGCAATTTTCATATTGGTGAACCACCCTTTGGTTAAAGAGGTAGCAAAAGCAAGCACACGCCCAGACTTGGACACATAACCATCTACAAACAATCTTGTTACGAAAATAGCAGTAAACAAGGACGTCATTATACCAATGAGAAGTGTTGTTGCAAATCCTTGTATAGGACCAGTACCAAATATCATCAAAATAATAGCAGTAAGTCCTGTAGTAATATTTGCATCCAAGATAGAAGACAAGGCATTTTTAAATCCATCTGCAATAGCAGATTTTTGTCCTTTTCCTTTGGCGAGTTCTTCTTTAATACGCTCAAATATAAGCACATTAGCATCTACCGACATACCAATAGTAAGAACAATACCAGCAATACCAGGCAAGGTAAGTACTGCTTTTAGACTGGCAAGCACACCAAAGATCAACAATACGTTAAACACGAGCGCAATATCCGCAAAAAGACCAGCTCTTCCATAATAAAACACCATCCACACCAAAACTACTAGCATAGCTATAAGGAAGGACATAAAGCCAGAATCGATAGCTTCCTGACCAAGCGAAGGACCAACTATATCGTAAGCGATCAATTCCGCAGAGGCAGGCAATTTACCTGCTCGAAGTACATTGGCAATATCTTTAGTTTCGTTTATACTAAAATCACCTGTGATTTCAGAACGCCCACCTGCAATTGGCCCACTAGACACCCCAGGGGCAGTATACACCAAGTTATCTAATACTACAGCAATACTGGTTTGATTGGTAAATGCATCCCCTGTAAGCTTTTCCCACTCTTTAGACCCCCTTGAGTTCATGCTCATGGTTACCGCCGGGCGAGACATTTGATCAAAAGTATCTCTTGCATCATCTATCACATCTCCACTGATACGGGCTTTGTTTTCTCTATTTCCTTTAAGCGCATGCAAGTCGATCAATTCCGCATTGGCAGTAGGGCGCGACCACACAAACCTTACGTATTGTATGTTGTTGGGGATCAATCTTTTGATCTGCGACATGGCTAAGTATTCGTTTACCTTAGCAGTATCTTTGATCGCAACAGCGGCTATAGCATTTCCTCTTCCAGCACCTGCCAAAAGATCAAACAATGGGTTCTTTTGATTTACCTCTAAGCTATCTTGGGCAGCATCGGTAAGCAAAGAGTCCAATTCACTAGTTGGGCTACTAACCGTATCTTTGGTAGCCTCTTTGGCTTCCAAAATAGTTTTTAACTCATTATTAGCAGACAACAAAAAGGCATTCAAATCCTGAGGACGATAAGTTTCCCAGAATTCCAATTGGGCAGTACTCTGTAAGAGATTTTTGATACGCTCAATATCTTTGGCACCAGGAAGCGCCACCAAAATACGTCCTGAAGTTCCAAGACGCTGTATATTTGGTTGGGTTACTCCAAATTTATCAATACGCTTTCTCAACACCTCAAAAGCAGAAACCACAGTGTTGTCGATTTCTTTTCGAATCACATCTTTAACCGCTTCTTCTTCCATTTGGAAGTTTACTTTATCGCTCAAAGATTTGTTGGCAAAAATGTCTGGATTAGCCAGCTTGTACTCTCCTTTAACCTCATCAAAAGCATTGAAAAACAATTCTACATAATCATCTTGGCTATTTTTAGAGGCTTCATCGGCCATTTCCAAAGCTTTGTTGAAAGCTGGATTTTTGGTATTGTTGGCCAATCCTTTTAGGATATCTTTTACTTTGATTTGCAGGGTAGCGTTTATACCACCTTTCAAATCGAGACCTTTGTTGAGTTCCTGATCTTTTACATCATTGTAAGTTTGACCAAGCCAAACTTTTTCATTTCCGATAGAGTCGAGGTATCTCGCTACTTCTTTATCTCTTTTTGTTGCATAGTCCTTTTCGGAAGTTGGGATAATATCTGCTGCCTGAGCAGTTGCTTCATCTTCTATCTTGCTCGCCATAAAGGTGAAAGACAGCTGATAAATACTTACGAGTCCGAATAATACCGCAAAAAGCCTTACAAGTCCTTTGTTTTGCATTATATTGATTGTTTGATTCAAGTATTTTTAAAAACGAGCAAATATATCATTTCCAACACGAAATGGCAATATATTTTCAGTATTTTATAAAAAAAGAGCGGCTTTATAACCGCTCTTCATTATTTTAAAGTAAAATACTTCTAATTTTCTTTATGCTTCCAACAATCCATTGGTTTTTTGCACACCAGCTGCACTTTCTGTCAACTTGGCTTTTTCCGCTTCGTTCAATTCGATTTCCACGATGCGTTCTATTCCATTTTTACCGAGGATTACCGGTACTCCGATACAAAGATCATTTAGTCCGTATTCTCCCTCCAACAAGGCAGAACAAGGGAACATTTTCTTCTGATCGCAAGCTATGGCTTGCACCAATGCAGATACTGCAGCTCCTGGCGCATACCAAGCAGAAGTACCCAATAATTTGGTAAGTGTTGCACCACCGAGTTTGGTTTCCTCTACTACCCAGTTCAATTTTTCTTCGGATAAGAATTCTGAAACCTTCACACTATTTCTAGTGGCGTGACTGATAAGTGGCACCATACCTTTATCGCTATGTCCGCCAATTACCATTCCGTCTACATCAGAAATTGGTGCCTCTAAAGCCTCAGCCAAACGGTACTTAAATCGTCCGCTATCTAAAGCGCCACCCATGCCTATGATACGATTCTTTGGAATCCCAGTTACTTTATGTGCCAAATACGCCATAGTATCCATTGGATTACTCACAACAATAAGGATCACATTTGGAGAGTGCTTGATGAGGTTTTCCGCCACAGTTTTTACAATTCCAGCATTAATTCCAATAAGCTCTTCTCTTGTCATTCCAGGTTTACGTGGAATACCCGAAGTAATAACCGCAATATCACTATCTGCCGTTTTAGAATAATCGTTGGTAGTACCCGTGATTTTTGTGTCGAAATGATTTAAAGAAGCGCACTGCATCAAATCCATTGCCTTTCCTTCTGCATACCCTTCTTTAATATCTAATAATACAACTTCGGAGGCAAAATCTTTAATAGCAATGTATTCTGCACAACTTGCACCTACAGCACCTGCTCCTACAACCGTTACTTTCATAAAATAAATTTTAGTGTTTTTTTATTACTTACAAAAGTAGTAGTATTTAGGGGAATAGAAAATTATTCGTTGGTTTTTCTAAAGCAATTAAGAATCTTCAAGCGAATAATACATTATCGTTCTATTAACAAAAAAATAGGTCTATTAAATTAATAAAATGATAATCCTATTTTTTATAAACAGAACTAAAAGTTATAAATATGAAGTTGGTTCTTCTTTCTCAAATAAATACGGCTTTCTATATCATCTATTATATATTTGGGCTCGTTCACTCCAAACTCAAAACCACCTACCTCTTCACCATTATTCTTATCTACCTGAACAAGTGTTTTTTTTCCATTAATTGAAGTATAGAAAAAAGCAAAATCCTTAATTTCTCTAGAGGCATTATATCTTGTATCGTCATATAGCAGGCTTCCTATCTCTTTTGATGCTTCTCCTGCATAATACTGACCTGCCCCTTTTCTAAATGTTTTTCTCCCATATTCTTTCGCTTGTCTATGGCTAACAAGTGTACCTGCTCCATAAAAAGTCGCACCATTGGCTGCATTAACTCTTCCTGCCCATATAGATGCCTCTCCTGCAATTTCAAAAACCGCACTTCCTATATTTTTTGCCAAACGAAGCCCCTCACCTGGCTGTCTATAATATTTGTTTTTTACTAAATTGCCTTTAAAATCTAACAAGGCATATTCCCATGGCCCATTTATAAAGTAATTCTGATCTCGAATTTCCAAAGAATTAATACTTTTATGGTCCTTAAACTTGATTTTATTTTTTTGCTCCTTACCTAAACCTTTGTCTGGATTTATTAAATAAAAATTCTTACTCCTTAAGAGCACTAACGTCTTGTTTTTTTCGTCGAAAGCAATCTTATCTTCATCATCAATAGCAATTTTATAGGCCCTTTTTTCTTTACCTTTCTCGAAGTACTCTATTCGAAAAGGTGTTACAAACACAACACCACTATCATATTTAAAAACAGCAAAATCCTCATCATCGCCAACTTCAAAACCTACATTCTTAATCACCTTTTCGGGGCGTTTCTGAACCCGCTTTCCAGAATGATCGAAAAGCTGTTTTTTATTTTTAAAGTACACCACGTATCCTTCTGAATGCGATTCTATATATTTTACTTTTTTCTTAGAAATCGCTTTTTTCCATATCGGTTTACCAGTATTCAAATCAAAGTAATTTACCCCTTCTTTATCAATTAAGACCAAATTATTTTTTAAAAACTGAGCATCTACAAACTTATCTTCTAATTTGATGTCTTTTTTCCAAATAGACTTACCTGTAGCAACATCCAAAGCTCTAACTTTTTCACCAAAAGAAACCTCCGTGTTTTTGGTAGCTCCAACCTTAAACATACCTCCGACTAAAGAGGCTCCTTTCCCTTCTACAGCTAACAATTTGGACCCATCTTCGCTAAAAAACAACATTCCAGCAGAAAACTTTTCATTAGCAATTACTGATCCATTATTTTTGTCTAATAAAGCAAAATTACTCCCCAAAACAACCCCTATATGTGAATCTGTTTGCGCATAACCTGTCGAAGGAATTGTTTTTATCTTTTTGGATTGCTTTAAGGTCTTTTCCCACGCGATACTATTGTCTTCAATTTTTACAAGAAATAACTTAGCAATATTTTTTTCAACTCCTCGTGTTGTAAACAATATTGCCTTTGATCCTAAAACATAATAAGAATCTACAATTTTTGAAAAACCCTGCTTATCTGGGCTAAGAATAACATCTCCAGATTTAATATTAAATACCGTTTGTTTAAATTGACCAAAAGGTGAAAATGAAACTTCTTTAAACGAAGAACCTCCATCTTGACCTAGTGCATTCAAAGTACTTGTTAGGGAAGATTCTTTGAACTCCCAAATTTTTTCACCTGTAGCACCATTTACACCATAAACCCCACCTCCAGTAGTTACAACTGGAATACCTGTTGCCTGATGCAAATAAACATTGGAAATTTGACTATCCAAAGCAAGGGTATGATCTGCCTGTTTTTGCGCTGTTGCAAACTGGAAGACCAAAACGAAAAGAAATAAATAAATGGTTTTCATTCGATAAATTTTGATTAAAACTATTAATACATAAGAAAATTCCTACAAATATAGGAATTTTCATTCTATTTACCGAACATATATTTTTTATTTATCGAATGCTTATAGCCAATCCGGCCGTTAGGGCATTGTATTCTTGTAGCGTATAATCCCCAAAGATTTTGATCGGCCCAAGACTAAGGCGCACACCAATGGTAGCACGCACACCACTTACCGTTGCATCCAGACTGACTGGGTCTATCAAAGTTTCGGTAACCACAGCCGTATCATTAGGGGCAGGCAAACCAGTGTCTACGTTATACTCCAATTCATATTCTCCTAGCACATTTAAACTAGATTTACCGCCAGCGTAACCCAAACCAGCATAAAAGTTAATGATTGGAAAATTGATAGAAGCCAAGGCTTGCACAGTATAAGAATTCACATCAAAAGTTGCTTTTTGATTAGCACCATTGATACTCGAATCCTCTCCTATATCGTAATTTACATCCATACTATTGTAACTTCCCAATACCGCTACATGCAAGGGAAGTTTTTCTATTGGACCAAAATACTGCATCAAATCGTGCTTGAGGGCTATTCCAAACATTTTTCCCTTCACACTTTCAGAACCTACTTCCGGCACAAACCGAAAAATCAAATCCGATTTTACCACTGGCAATCCCAAACCAAGTTGCACCACTGGCGCTGGCATGGCGGCCATCGGCACATCATCTTTAATACCTCCAGGCAATTGCACCTGTGCAGTACCATCTACTGTACCACCATTGTAGGGAACCCGAACCGTGATGTCGAGGGTTTCTTGTCGATTTTCACCAGCAACAGTAGGCACCAAATCATTGGTGCTGGTCACCTGATTGTTGAGTTGCAAACTTGCAATACTAAAAACCTCATCTTTGGTAGGTACAGTGGCCGCCGAAGCTCCAACCGTAAGATCAAACCCAAAGCTTTTGTGTACTTTTGCCGTATGGTACCAACCCCCATTACTTGCATACACCAACCCTTTTAATGCGGGGTTGAGATAAGCTTTCATAATTTTTTCAGAATCGTCTTTTAATAGTAAATAGGCTTCAAAACCTTCTACTGTTGTTTGTGCTTTGGCATAAGTAGCCAACAGAAACAAAACTGCTATTAATCCAAATTTTTTCATTATTTAAAGTAAATTTTCTTACAAAATATAGCCGTTTGGTGAATTTTATAAATAATTGTTGTGAATCATCGATAAACATATCCAAAATCTAATTTTTCCAACATTTACATTTTATAATTGCTTCAAATAACAAATAATCGGGAACACCACACTGCACTTTTTACATTCAAGATTCCTTGTTATTGGACATTAGTTTTAGAGTGGTTCGATAAAGATCTTTTCCCCGTATTTTGGCTATGGGCCAGGCATAAAAGCTACGCATAAACACATCGGTTTGTTCCAATTGTCCTTGAAAATTATCGAGATCCGTCACCAAATGAGAATCCTTAACCCTATCTGGATACAGAAATATTTTTTCTAATATCCGCAAAAACTCTACAACAAAATGGAGGTTTGATGCCTTTAGGTAGTTATAATACAACCTTTTGAAAGACTCGAAATAGACAAAAGCTAGCTCCACCTTTTCCAAATCGATTGCCAGCATGATTTCGATAATTGCCTTACGAATAGCCCATTCTTTTCCTGCTTTTTTCATATACCAAGATGGCGAATGATTGAATTTTTGCAACAATTTAAAGGCTATTTGTAAATCTCCATTGTGGTAGTGATACATAACCAAGCTCAAACGAATATCGAGTTTCAGTTCCAAATCGGTAATTTTCTTTCGGATAAGATGGTTTGCCAATGCTATAGCTTCACCTACCTGTCCAGTATAATGAAGACAAAGCGCTTGTAGATTTTGCTGCTTTACCCGTTCTAATTGCCATTTATTCACAGGTAAATCTGCAAAAGCAGTAGCCATTTCATCCAAAAAAAACTGTGCACGTTCAAAATCTTGCGTCCGAAAATACAAATTGGCCATATGGTACAATACTTGCAAACGATAATAGCGATCTTGTTGTTTTTCTGGATACGCTTGCAGTTGCTGGTAATTTGCCTCCAACAAAGACACAATCATTCCGTAATCATTTACGACAAAGGCAGTCAAACTCAAAATAGTTGTAAGCTGATATGCCGCTTTAAAATTATACAAAGTCGTATCAGATAAACCATATTCGCGTATCTTACTTTGGTACCAAGAAACCATATCTACATACTCCCCCTGATGACGAATACGATACAACTGAGCCCTTACATCCGCATAAAACATCGATAATTTTTGAGCACCCTCCAAGGCCGAAAAATTCTCTCTTGCCTTTTGTTTAACCATCGCTAGCGACTCCATTTGGAGTTGATGCGCGTGCTCCAATTGGGTGTTGTACAAATCATATAGCAATGCATAATCCTCATGCTGTATGGCCAATTTTTCAGCTTTTTGCAACAAACTAATCGCCACAGAGCCCCTCTGCCCTTGCTCCAAAATATAACGTGCCACTAAATAATACTGCAAACGTATACCAATAGCGTCATAATTATTTTGCAACAATTCCCCTGCCAAAAACTGCAACACACTATTAGACAAACGTTTTCGCAGCACTCTATAGGCTACAAAATTTTGATTAGGATACAATTTACGAGCAATACGCTCTTTATCCAGATCGCTTTGAGTCATCAAAACATACAACTGCAAACCCTTAGAATCCTTTGCCTTTTCTCGATTTTCTAAAAATCGAATAAACTTCTTGTGTTGTTTTTGATGTAATAAGCTTAAAATTTCTTCTAATTTCATGTAACAATTATACAAATAATTATTTCATTTACAGCATTATAAAAACACTATATCAATATATATACGTAACAAAAACTAAAATATATATTAGAATCACTTCTTTTTTTACCTCAAATTTGTACCCATAATCATGAATTTTAAAAACAAGAAATTATGAATTATCAAACAGCAACTTCAAAAACACAAGCTAGTTCTATTCCAAACAAAAAAGAGAAGAAGAAGGAATTTGACGCTACCCCTACTCCAGCATTCGTAGGCGCTTCTTGGTCTGCATTATTTATTGGTTTTATTTCCTACTGTGTCGGACTTTGGAACGCAGATATGTTACTCAACGAGAAAGGCTATTATTTTACAATACTTCTTTTTGGACTGTTTTCTGTGATCTCCTTACAAAAGGTAGTTAGAGACAAATTAGAAGGACTCCCGATAACAGAAATTTATCATAGTCTGAGCTGGTTTACCACAGCCACCTCCATAGTATTGCTCATTGTAGGCTTGTGGAATGCAGATTTATTATTGAGTGAAAAAGGATTTTATGGCATGGCCTTTACACTGAGTATGTTTTCTGCCATAGCGGTACAGAAAAACACAAGAGACAATCAATTCTCTAAAGATAAAACCAAAAACAGCTCTTTTTAAACAAGAAAGATCTTTCAAAAAAAGCCATCCTAAGCGGATGGCTTTTTTCAATTAATCTCTAAAAATTCATGCTTCACGCTAAATCACATGTGAATGATTTAGATCTTGTTATTTTTAAAATAAAGCAGGAAATTTTTAAATCTCCAACTTTTTATTAGGCATCAATATTTGCATATTTTGCATTCTTCTCTATAAACTCTCTACGTGGTGGCACTTCATCCCCCATCAACATAGAGAACACACGATCTGCTTCCGTACCATTTTCAATGGTCACTCTACGCATGGTTCGGAATTCTGGATTCATGGTGGTATCCCAAAGTTGCTCCGCATTCATCTCCCCGAGACCCTTATAACGCTGAATAGCAACTCCTTTTCCTCCCAATTTTTCCGCAATTAAATCGCGCTGATCATCGTTCCAAGCATATTCTTTCTTCGCACCTTTTTTCACCAAATACAATGGTGGCGCAGCTATATACACATAGCCACTTTCTACCAACTCGCGCATATAGCGAAAGAAGAAGGTTAGAATAAGCGTAGCAATATGCGATCCATCCACATCCGCATCACACATAATTACAATTTTGTGGTAACGCAATTTAGAAAGATTCAGTGCCTTACTATCTTCTTCCGTACCAATAGTAACCCCAAGTGCTGTAAAAATATTTCGAATTTCTTCGTTTTCAAACACCTTGTGTTGCATGGCTTTCTCCACATTCAAAATCTTACCTCGCAAGGGTAAGATTGCTTGGAAATTACGGTCACGACCTTGTTTTGCTGTACCCCCTGCAGAATCTCCCTCCACTAGGAAAATTTCACATTTTTCAGGGTCCTGTTCGGAACAATCCGACAATTTTCCAGGCAAGCCACCTATAGAGCTCATTACCGTTTTTCGCTGCACCATTTCACGTGCTTTTGCAGCAGCATGACGTGCTTGAGCAGCCAAAATCACCTTCTGCACTATGCTTTTCGCGTCATCTGGGTTTTCCTCCAAATAATCTGTTAGCATTTCAGAAACCGCCTGGCTCACCGAAGAAGAAACTTCTCGGTTACCCAATTTGGTTTTGGTTTGTCCTTCAAATTGCGGTTCGGCCACTTTTACAGAAACAATAGCCGTTAACCCCTCGCGGAAGTCATCTCCAGATATTTCGAACTTCAATTTCGTTAGCATTCCCGATGCCTCTGCGTACTTCTTTAAAGTATTGGTAAGTCCACGACGAAAACCACTCAAATGGGTTCCTCCTTCGTGGGTGTTAATATTGTTTACATAAGAATGTAAGTTTTCGCTATAAGAGGTGTTATAAACCATAGCCACCTCTACTGGTATCCCATTCTTTTCTCCTTCCATAGCAATCACCTTTTGGATGAGTTGCTCACGGGTAGCATCTAAGTACTGTACAAATTCAGGAAGACCAACTTCACTAAAGAAAATTTCCTTTACAAACTCGCCCTTTTCATCTTTGTTTCGCTTATCGGTAAGGGTAATTGTAATTCCTTTATTCAGGAAAGACAATTCGCGCATGCGATTGGCAAGGGTTTCGTAATTATACTCTAAGGTTTGTTGGAATATCTGCGGATCAGGTCTAAAGGTAACCAAAGTACCTGTTTTGTCAGATTCCCCAGTTGATTTTACTGGATATAAGGTTTTTCCTCTTTCATATTCCTGCTCCCATACCTTACCTTCTCTATACACTATGGCGTGTAAATGCTCCGACAAGGCGTTTACACAAGACACCCCTACCCCGTGCAAACCACCAGATACTTTATAGGAATCTTTATCAAATTTACCACCAGCACCAATTTTGGTCATTACTACCTCTAGGGCAGAAACGCCTTCTTTTTGGTGCATGCCTACCGGAATACCACGTCCATTATCTTCGGTAGTGATGGAGTTGTCTTCATTTATTACAACATGTATCGTATCACAATGCCCCGCCAATGCTTCGTCTATAGAATTATCCACAACCTCATAAACCAGGTGGTGCAATCCTCTAACGCCTACATCTCCAATATACATAGATGGACGCATACGTACATGCTCCATTCCTTCTAATGCCTGTATACTATCGGCGGAATAATTGTGTTTCTTTTCTTCGCTCATAGAATCAATTTGGTTGAACTTCTTTTCTAGTCTACTTGTCTAATCCCTCCAAAGAACGGTGAATCAAGCCCATACAAATAACATGTTTCTTATCCCTAATTGTATGCGATTTAACCTTTAACCGAAAAAGAGAGATTTCAGTATTTGAACAAATATAAATCAAAGAAAAATCAATTTAGAAGCATTTTAAGGCGGTTATCCAATAGTTATTAACAAAATGCTCAAGAAAAACAAAAACCTCTTAAAACGGCTAAAAAACACTTTTTAAGTAAAATTTGCAAAAATTGAAAAAATGTTAAAATTTCCTTTTTTCTAAAAGAACGATATACGGGAGCTATTGCGATTATCGTAGCAATGCTTAATGCAAAAAGCAGAATACAACTTTCATCTTTTTTACAAAATTGCTGTAACAATTTGCAAACAACAGCATCTTTCCTTTTACTAACCAACAGACAAATGAAGAAACTATTATTTCTAACTGTACTCTTATTCTCCATTATTACACAAGCCCAATTGGTCGATAGTCTGCAATTTGCAAATTGGATAAAACAAAAAGCATTGGTTTTACAAAACCAACAAGACTGGGACCAACTAGCTGCTTTATTACAAGACAAACCCATTATTGGCATAGGCGAAGCCGTACACGGCTCCAAAACTTTAGAACAAAAACGTTTGCAACTTGCCAAAAATCTAATAGAAAACTACGGCTATAATCGCATTGCATTAGAAATGTCCTTTAATACTGGTCTACGCCTTCAAAAATATATCGAAACGGGTATAGGCGATCCAAAAACATTTTTGAAACAAAGCCACTATTTTCTAAACAACACCAACCTATTTGCTTTTATAGAATGGCTTCGCTTGCGCAAAACCCAAGGAAAACCAGAAGTGCTATTTTTCGGTTTCGACATCCAATCCAATCTCGATCTTTTAACAGATATCTATTCTTTTTATAAAAATCGCCATCCAGAATTAGCTACTATGCTCGAAAAGTTGCAACAAGAATTCGAAAAAGGCGGATATGATTTCGGCAACTATACCGAAGCTTCCAAAGCAACTATTTGGACCAACTTAAAGCAAATTCAAGACAGCATAAACCAAAACCAATTAGACCATTCCAACAACAGATCTATATTATACATCAAAAAACGCCTAGAAGTCTGGAAACAAGAGCTAGTCCGCAGAAATAGTGGCTATGCTGCTAGCATGAAAATGCGCGATAGCTGCAATGCAGACCTCATCGAATGGATGCATCAGCTCAAAACTTCTCCCAAAACGCCTAACAAAACCATCGTTCTTGCCCATAACGGACATTTGGGAACATACGACCGTTACGTCCCTCGTATTCGAACCATGAAAACTACAGGCTTTTATGAGGACTATCCACAGGAATTGCTAACTGGCTATTACCTCAAAAAAAAGTTTAAAGAAAATTACTTTTTTATAGGCACCCAATTTACCAAAGGAAGTTTTACAGCTTACAATCCAAAAAAACAACTGGCATTAGACCAAATGTTTGTAAGTCCTCCCGAGCAAGAGAGCTTGCCCTTTTATCTCAGCACGCCAGATATATCCTGCTACTACCTTCCTTTTAATTTTTCTGGCAAGACCCCAAGACGAATTATACATTATATATGTTCTTTACAAGCCTTCTACGAAATAGGAGCTGCCTATGACTTTAAGTACTCCAAAGCCAGATTAATTAGCTATTTTGATGCCATTTTATTTGTGCAACAAATCGAACCCATAGAATTCATATCCAATTAAAAACAAATGAACAGTGTAACCAAAACTTAAAATTTCAAATAACTAATTCATAATTCATATTATAATTGTAGCTTTGCCGGCTGAAATACAAAACGGTATGAGCAGCATCAAAAACATTGCAATTATTGCACACGTAGATCATGGTAAAACTACCTTGGTAGACAAAATCATGTACCATTGTCGTCTTTTTCGTGAAAACGAAAACACAGGAGATTTAATTCTCGACAATAATGACCTAGAGCGCGAACGCGGAATTACAATTACTTCCAAAAACGTATCGGTGACTTACAAAGACACCAAGATCAATATTATCGATACTCCTGGTCACGCCGACTTTGGCGGAGAGGTAGAACGTGTTCTCAATATGGCCGATGGGGTACTCTTATTGGTAGACGCCTTTGAAGGCCCGATGCCACAAACGCGTTTTGTATTGCAGAAAGCAATTAGTTTAGGGCTAAAACCTTGCGTGGTTATCAATAAAGTAGACAAGGAAAATTGTACACCAGAAGAAGTACACGAAAAAGTATTCGATCTCATGTTTGAACTAGGTGCCGAAGAATGGCAGTTAGACTTCCCAACCGTATACGGATCGGCCAAGCAAAATTGGATGTCCGAAGATTGGCAACAACGCACCGAAAACATCGAACCCTTGCTAGACATGGTTTTAGAGCACATTCCTTCTCCTAAAGTTGAAGAAGGCACCCCTCAAATGCTAATCACTTCTTTAGATTTTTCTTCCTTTACTGGGCGTATCGCTATTGGGCGCTTACAAAGAGGTAGTCTAACCGAAAATATGCAAGTTAGCTTGGTAAAACGCGATGGCAGCATTACCAAGACCCGCATCAAAGAGCTACACACTTTTGAAGGGCTAGGACGCAAAAAAGTACAAGAAGTACATGCTGGAGACATTTGTGCTATAGTAGGTTTAGAAGGATTTGACATAGGCGATACCATTGCGGATTTTGAAAATCCAGAAGCACTAAAAACCATTGCCATAGACGAGCCTACTATGAGTATGCTTTTCACTATAAACGATTCTCCTTTCTTTGGAAAGGACGGAAAATATGTAACCTCTCGTCACATCAACGAACGTCTCACCAAGGAATTGGAAAAAAACCTTGCTTTGCGAGTAGAAGAAACCGACAGTGCAGACAAGTTTATGGTCTACGGTCGTGGGGTATTGCATTTGTCCGTACTTATAGAAACCATGCGTAGAGAAGGATACGAATTGCAAATTGGGCAACCACAGGTAATTATCCGCGAAATAGACGGCGTACAATGTGAGCCTGTAGAAGAATTAACTATTGATTTACCAGAAACCGTTTCGGGTAAAGCAGTAGAAATGGTAACCCTACGCAAAGGAGAACTCCTCAGCATGGAGACCAAAGGCGATCGCATGCATTGCGAGTTCATGATTCCCTCCAGAGGTATCATTGGTCTCAGAAATCAATTGCTTACTGCCACTGCAGGGGAAGCCATTATGGCGCATCGCTTTAAAGAATACCAGCCGCTAAAAGACGGTATTCCTGCCCGACTCAATGGTTCTATGATATCTATGGAAAACGGCACCGCTATTCCATATTCCATAGACAAACTGCAAGAGCGAGGTCGTTTCTTTATCGATCCGGGAGAGGAAATATACGAAGGTCAGGTAATTGGAGAAAACTCCCGTAGCGACGATATGGTAGTAAATGTTACCAAAACCAAAAAACTAACCAACGTACGTTCGGCAGGCGCAGATGACAAAGCTAAAATTGTACCTGCCATTAAATTTTCTTTAGAAGAAGCCTTAGAATACATCCAAAAAGACGAGTACGTAGAAGTAACACCAAACCATTTACGTTTGCGCAAAATCTTGTTAAAGGAAACCGACCGTAAGCGTGCTAAAAATATTTAATATATGGGCATGCCCTATGGTATAGACAAACTGTCGTTTGTCTATACCATAGGTCGGGCTCTCGCCAGTCGCTTTTCCCTGCATTATTTTGTAAGCACCTCATAGAAGAAAACCACGGAATCCTTGTAAGAGTTTCGCCTACAACCAACAGGGAAAGAGCTTCAACAATGGCTCCATCCCTCATGCATCATCCAACAAAAAATAAGATTATGGAAATATTTGGCATCTCTATCACAGAAATCATAGGCTACTTGGCTTCGGCTGGAGTATTGATTTCTTTTCTAATGAAAGACATTCGCAAATTGCGTATGGTAAATTCCGTTGGCTGTACTTTGTTTGTCATTTATGGCTTTATGCTGCAAACCTCTTGGCCAATTATCATTACCAATATGGCCATATTAGGAATCAATTTGTATTATTTGTTCGTAAAAGGTAAGGATTAGTAGTTCGTCTTGCTTCCTGAGTATTGCCAATCCGCAAGGAACAAGAAAAGTTATAGAAACAAGCATTCTTAAATGATAATATAGCAGCTAAGTACAAGTCGTGTTTTAAGGTCGAAAAGATAATAAAAATCATTCTAAACATTCCTAGTTCTTTCCTATCGAAGTCCAGCAAATGAGCGAGGAAGATAGAGCACATATACTTTATACTCTTGATGCACTTATTAAAAACGTGAAGCCTAAATCTATTGCATTAAAAAAAAAACACCTCGTTAGAAGTACCCATTAAAGGTAATACAGTATTTTATTTTTGATATAGTTCAGTATGCACCTTCATTAGTTTTTTACCTTAACTACTGTTTCTTTACTGTTTTTGATCTAAGTACATGACAAAAATTGATTTATGTCTATATGTATTGTTTTTAGGTTGTTTAGCAAGCAATTAGCGATGTAATCCAGTCCATATTTGAATAAAGTTTTTGCCCTTCTACCATGCTTTTTGACTTGGATGGGTCTTATGTTTTGGTGCAAGTATATTCCGACTTTGTAGCACCATACGAATGCCACCATTATTAGCAGTACAAGTTTTTGGATACGTTCGATATCCCTCAAGTATGTTTTTCTATATCAAATCCACTAGATTTCATGG
>JAOXRU010000669.1 GCA_025800395.1 Flavobacteriaceae bacterium | reverse complement strand
CCTCGTGCGGATCATAACCTGCAATAGCCATTAGCTGTAAGCCAATTGCATCGGCTTCGGATTCGTGACTTCTACTAAAAGGGAGCATTCCTCCTACCTGACTGGCCACACCATAAGCCTGCATCCATAATTGTTGTTCTTGGGCAGTTTTTTTACCCGTGGCCACCATTACACCTATAGCCCCAACTTGTTGCAAGGTACCAGCTGTCATTCGTTGCGCTCCATGGTCTGCAAGCGCATGCGCCACTTCGTGTCCCATTACCACAGCAATTCCTGTCTCGGATTGCGTTATTGGTAATATGCCTGTATAGAATACGATTTTTCCACCAGGCATACACCAAGCATTTACCGCCTTATCGTCTACCAAATTGTATTCCCATTTATAATCTTTAAGATACCCTGGATGGCCATTCGCATCTAACCAACGTTCTGCCGCAGATGCTATACGTTGGCCTACGCGTTTAATTGTTTCAGATTCCTTGGTTCCTGTTATAACTTTGTTTTCGCTAAGAAACTTGTCGTACTGTGCAAAGGCAGAAGGAAATAATGCCTGATTGTTCTTGTACATGTTAAGCGTGCTTTTTCCAGTAAATGGATTGGTTTTACACCCTAGGACAAATACAAACACAAAAATTGCTAATCCTATTTTTTTCATCATTTTCATGTATTTGATATTAACGTAATCTATTGAATTATCTCAATTGTAAGATAAAATTACAAAAAAATGTAATTAAGAGATTCCAAAATCTATACCAAAACAGTCTATCGACTAAAAGCACGATTTTTCGACAAATACAGTTTAAAATAAGTAATGTACTTTACAAACTCAAAAAAAACATCTATTTTCGTTAAAAAATATATTCTATTTTGGAAAAGAAACCTAGGAGCAATCAAGTTCCAATTCCGAAAGCAATTCTCTTATTTGCAAAGCTTCTTTATACAATATCCCCCGCTTTGGCTACAAACTTTGCAATTTACTTATTTTCTACACCCATAAAACACAAACGACCATCTAGAGAGGATAATATGGAAGAAAACACCAAGCAATCTCTAATACATATACCAGCCATAGGTAAAAAAATTCAAGTATACCAACTAGGTAGTTCTTCTAAAAAAATTCTTCTAGTTCATGGATGGAGCGGACGAGGTACCCAATTGTTTAAAATAGCAGAAATGTTCGTGGAGCTCGGATTTGAAACCATCAGTTTCGATGCTCCTGGTCACGGAAAAAGCCCGAAAAGCAGGACAAATATGCGAGAATATATACATTGCATTGAATTTCTGGAACAACAACATGGGCCGTTCCAATGTGCTGTTGGTCACAGTTTGGGCGGTATGTCTATTTTGAATAGTGCGGCTCGTTTTCTTCAAGTTGAGAAATTAATTTGTGTTGGAACAGCAGATT
>JAOXRU010000667.1 GCA_025800395.1 Flavobacteriaceae bacterium | reverse complement strand
AAATAAATCTATAGAAAGCCTTATAAACAGCAATCTTTGTTCCAAAAAGCCTTGAATTAAGGGTTTAACCTGCGCCTTTTTAATCCAAATCTCACTATTTATAAGGCTTCTGTGAAGATAATTTATATCGAACTCACGTTACTTAGACAATGGGTATGTTCATTGCACTGGTATCCCTCATATTTGGGGAGGATGTAGCTCCAACCGGAGCCGATTAGGTCTCACCAAAAATGGCAATCTAATTGTCAACGAAGCCGTAAGTAATGAGAGTGCTATTCTTATTATTTTGGCTGCTGGACATAGCTATAACTTTAGCTTTGTATATAAAAAACTACAACCTTCCCCCTAAACCATTCTTGCT
This sequence comes from Flavobacteriaceae bacterium, assembly GCA_025800395.1. Lineage (GTDB taxonomy): Bacteria > Bacteroidota > Bacteroidia > Flavobacteriales > Flavobacteriaceae > JAOXRU01. The sequence goes on along the minus strand of JAOXRU010000667.1, from coordinate 51,401 downwards.
TCCTTTTTTATAGCCCAAATGCTGTTTTTACCGCATCTACATAGTCTAGCTTTTCCCAAGTAAATAGCTCCACTTCGGTTTCCAAACGTCCGTTATACGGGCTTTCAAACACCTTATTGATTTTGTATGGTTCTTTTCCCATATGGCCATAAGCAGCAGTTTCTAAATAAATAGGATTGCGCAACTTTAAACGTTCTTCTATAGCATAAGGGCGCATATCAAAAATCTTAGCAACTTCTAAAGCAATCTCCCCATCCGTCAACCCATCTACTTTACAAGTACCGTAGGTGTCTACAAAAATAGATGTAGGTGCCACCACGCCTATGGCGTAACTCACCTGCACCAACACCTCATCTGCCAGACCAGCTGCTACAAGATTTTTCGCAATATGACGTGCCGCATAAGCAGCAGAGCGGTCTACTTTACTTGGGTCTTTTCCGCTAAAAGCACCACCACCATGGGCACCCTTACCGCCATAGGTATCTACAATTATTTTACGTCCTGTAAGTCCAGTATCGCCATGTGGACCTCCAATTACAAACTTCCCTGTAGGGTTAATATGATAGGTAATATCTGCACCAAATAGCTCCTGTACAAGAGCTGGGAATTGTGCCACCACTCGCGGCATGAGTATCTCTATAATATCCTGCTTTATTTGTGCCAACATCTTCGCATCATCCGCATCAAAAGCATCGTGCTGGGTAGAAACCACTATGGTATCTATGCGCACCGGGGTATTATTATCGTCATATACAATAGTTACCTGCGCCTTAGCATCTGGGCGCAAGTAAGTAATGGCCTTACCTTCTTTTCTAATGGCTGCCAATTCTTGCAATATTTTATGCGAGATATCCAAGGCCAAAGGCATATAGTTTTGGGTTTCGTTGGTTGCATAGCCAAACATCATCCCCTGGTCTCCTGCACCTTGTTCTTCTTTGCTGTCGCGGTCTACCCCTTGGTTTATATCCGGACTCTGTTCATGTATAAGCGATATCACCCCACAAGCATCGCCACTAAACTGATAGTCGCCATTGGTATACCCAATTTTATTAATGGTGTTACGCGCTATCTGCTGCACGTCTAAGTAGGTTTTACTCTTCACCTCTCCCGCCAGTACTACCTGACCTGTAGTAACCAAGGTTTCACATGCTACTTTGCTTTCGGGATCAAATGCCAAGAAATGATCGAGCAAGGCATCGCTTATTTGGTCTGCAATTTTATCTGGATGTCCTTCACTTACCGATTCTGAAGTAAACAAATATGCCATAATATTATAGTGTTTTATTTTGGCCGGATTTGAATATGAAGCAGTCTCGAAGCTACTGTTTTAGCATTTTTTTAGGAGGTTGCAAGCAGATCAAATCCGTCCTCTTTAATTTTTGAGTGGTCAAATATAAGGCATAAATTACAATTTCTAAATATGGAATGTTAAATTATTTCTAATGGCATTCTGGGGCTACCCCTACTTTGCCCCCTCCCAAGGTCGGTAGCAAATGCGGGGCGGGCTTTCCGTTATAGTTTTTGCCCCTACACCAAGCTTTACTTGCAGTACGTGGGCTTCCTACCGGTCGCCTCCGCCTGCTAGTGCAGCTAAAGCGTAGTTGCAAAAAGCTGCCACTCCTATCCCTTAGCCAAGCGAACGGCATGAAATACGATATTAATACCATTTCTAATCTAAAACCACCCCAATAAACAACCCTTTTTTCCTTTCTATTTCAGAATAACAAGAAACCTAGCTATTACAATGCTTGATTTTTCTTCTTTATACAAAGAATAAAATCATCTATTTCTTTTAAGGGCATTTTAAAATAGAAATGGTATAAGAAAACCATGGAGAGTGGTGAAAGAATATGATGAGATACAGGACTCCTTTCCGATCTAAAAAATCTCCTCCTTCTGGGAAAAACTAGAGATCATAAAAAAAAGCATCTCAAAACTATTTTGCACTAAAAAACTTCCTTGGCAATGGCTCTAATATTGCTGCTTCGACCCATGCTGTAATAATGTAGCACAGGAACTCCCGCCGCCAGCAATTCTTTAGATTGGGTTATAGCAAACTCTACCCCTACTTGCCTTACCGCCTTATTGTCTTTACAAGCTTCTACAGCATTAATTAGTTCTTGAGGCAAATCTATTTTAAACACCTGGGGCAATATTTGTAAATGACGCTTTATCGCTATGGGCTTGATACCAGGTATAATCGGAACCTCAATACCCAAATCTCTAGCCGCTTGTACAAAGTCAAAGTACTTTTGGTTATCAAAAAACATTTGGGTTACTACATAGTCTGCTCCTGCATCTACCTTTTCTTGCAAACGCTTGAGGTCGTTTTTCATACTTGGCGCCTCCATATGCTTCTCCGGATATCCAGCTACTCCTATACAAAAATCCGCAGCATGATCCGATTCTATGGTTTCATGCAAATATTTTCCTGCTTTCAAATCTACTATTTGGCCTACCAGATCTTTAGCAAAAGTATGCCCGCCTTGTTCTGCTCTAAAATAAGATTCATCTTTTCGCGCATCTCCTCTAAGAGCCATCACATTATCTAAGCCCAGATAATGACAGTCTACCAGCACATACTCCGTCTCTTCCTTGGTAAATCCACCACACAATATATGCGGTATGGCATCTACTTTATATTTGTGTTTTATAGATGCACAAATACCTACAGTACCTGGTCGCATGCGCGTTACTTGTTTTTGCAACAAACCGCCATCCTTCTCTATGTACACAAACTCCTCTCTAGAGGTAGTTACATCTATAAAAGGCGGATTAAACTCCATAAGCGGGTCTATGTTATCATACAAATTTTGTATGTTAGAGCCCTTCACAGGGGGCACTATTTCAAAAGAAAACAATGTCTTCCCTGCTGCTTGCTCAATATGATCGGTTACTTTCATTTCCCCAATAAAAAAAATTAATGATCCCTCTGCAATATATTTTGTTAGGCAAACTTACGGCATACAATTTCAATTGCCTAGAATTTCACAAAAATTCCATTTTCAATATACCTTACTCCCAAAAACTTAAATGGTTTTTCTGCAAATTGCTTATCTTACCATCAAATCCACTACCATGGGCAATACATTTCCATCATTTGAGAGCCGACGTTTATTATTGCGCCCCACTGTGGTTACCGATGCGGAGTTCATCCTCAAACTCATGAACAGCCCTCTATTTTTGCAATTTGTAGGAGATCGCAATTTGCGCACCTTAAAAGAATCCGAAAAATACATCCAAATTCACCTATTAAGACAATGGGAAAATCACGGTTTTGGAAGCTTTACGATAATCGAAAAAGCGAGCAATATCCCCATAGGAGTTTGTGGTTTATACAAAAGAGAAAAATTGAATGGCATCGATATCGGCTACGGTATTCTACCCATGTACCATCGGAGAGGTTTTGCATATGAGGCCGCGAGTTGTATAATCCATCAGGCCTTCACTACATACAAAATGAAGGAACTCTACGCCATAGTACATCCGCAAAACAAAGCCTCCCTCAACTTACTAGAAAAACTAGGCATGATCCTATTGGACTTTGTAAAACTACAAGAAAACAGCCCTTCATTGATGCGCTATTTGATCGAATCTCCCAGAAAATCACCAAAAAAATAATCTTCCGCCTTTCTTTCTCCTAAGCGCAATAGAAAATCTTTTATCGCCATAGAAAGTTACCCGCTAATGTGGCAATTTGTCCTTAAATAAGCCATATACTAGCGTACCAGCAATAGCAGAGAACAATACCACTACTATAGACCAATACCCCGTTGCAAGCAATATAAACATTGGTCCCGGACAAGCCCCTACCAGCGCCCAACCTAGTCCAAAAATCAGACCCCCAAACAGATAGTTCTTGTACGCCTTGGTCTTGGGAACAATATGTATGGGGTTGCCCTGTATAGAACGAAGTTGCCGTTTTTTGATCATGTACACTATACCTATTCCCAAGCCAACGGCTGTTCCTATGATCCCATACATATGAACGGATTGAAAACGAAACATTTCATAAATCCGATACCAAGAAACCGCTTCGGATTTTACCAATACGATGCCAAAAAGCACCCCAACTATAAGATATTTTAATACTTTCATCTTTCTAGAATAAATAAGGCATAACAATCCAGGTCATCAGCAGTCCTCCTGCAAAAAAACCAATTACAGCCAACAAAGAAGGCCATTGCAAATTGCTCAACCCACTGATGGCATGTCCCGAGGTACACCCCCCAGCATATCGAGCTCCAAAGCCTACCATAAAACCACCAAGTATAAGTATGGCCAAATTTTTTGGATTGCGCAATGCAGCATCTCCAAATAGGACTTCGGGTAGCAAACTATTACCTACATCGGTAAAACCGTAAGCCTGAAGTTCGACCACCGTTTGCGCACTCAAATCCATTCTAGCTTCCGACGGAAACAATTGTATGGCCAATATACCACCAATAAGCGCCCCCAAAACCACCCAAAGATTCCAAGAATTCGCTCTAAATTGATCCTTAAAATAATCCGAAAATTTCCCAGCTCCTCCTATACTGCAAAGTGTGCGCAAATTGGAAGACATCCCAAATCGCTTCCCAAACCAAAGCATGAAAAACATAATTAATGCAATTATAGGACCAGACACATACCAGGGCCAAGCCTGTATGAGATAGTTCATGTTGTTGTTTTAAAATTCTTTACAAAACTATCATTTTTTATATAGTCTACAACTTTAGTAGATTAAATTAACGTTTTAAACGACATAGCAATTAAATCCCCCTGCCTATCAGATTTTATAGAAACTATAAGTAAAACCCTGCAGATAACACGCCTAGAACAAAAAAAACACGCCCCTGCCAAGGAGCGTGCTACCAAACATACGCGCTAATTGCATAGGGACGCGTATAAAACTAAATCAATTCTTTTCTACTTATTCTTCGAGTTTATATGCCAAATGGAAAAAGCCCGCTTGTAGACTATAATCCTTGATAGGGCAAAAATAATTTCTTTAATGCAAACCCTATTGCGGTTTTCCGAAACTAGCCTATCTATCTCGAAATCCTCTTTTACACAAAAATCCTAAATCTCAAACAATCAAAAAATACCTAGTTCTAGGTATTTTCAACCAAAACACGCCTAACTAGATTAAAAAAAGCCAACACCTCCCTCTTATTTACACTGATAATAAATCGATTAAAATTCCAAAGTCAATAATTGGAATTAATTAGCTAGAACTTGTATCTTTACAAGCAATTCGAAACTAAAAACAACAGCATGCACGTAGCTATAGCGGGAAATATAGGAGCAGGAAAAACTACATTAACCAATTTACTAGCAAAACATTTTAAATGGGAGCCACATTTTGAAGATGTGGTAGACAATCCGTATCTCGATGATTTTTATACCCAGATGGAACGCTGGAGTTTCAACCTACAGATATATTTTCTGAATAGTAGATTTCGTCAGATCTTAGAAATAAGAGAAAGCGGCAAAAAAATCATTCAAGATCGCACTATATATGAGGATGCTCACATATTTGCACCCAACTTACACGCAATGGGACTGATGACCAACAGGGACTTTAACAACTACTCCCAGCTCTTTGAACTGATGGAGAAACTGGTAGAAGCTCCCGATTTACTGATTTACTTGAGAAGTAGCATTCCCAACTTGGTAAAACAAATTCACAACCGAGGACGCGATTACGAAAACTCTATTTCTATCGACTACCTAAGTCGCCTCAACGAGAGATATGAAGCTTGGATTGAAGGCTACAAAAAAGGGAAACTTCTAATTATTGATGTAGATAATTTAGATTTCGTAAACGAACCAGAAGATTTGGGTTCTATTATCAATAAAGTAGATGCAGAACTTTACGGTTTGTTTTAAATGAAGCCAATACGTGCCATCCTAGCAAGCACCTCTACTGTACATGGTAGTGGTTATTTAGAATACATTTTAGAAACATTAGAAGATTTCTTTAAAGACATCAATGAAATCTTATTTATACCATTTGCAAGGCCAGATGGCATGTCTCACGATGCCTATACTGCCATTGCTGCTCATGCATTTCAAAACATAAACAAAAACCTAAAAGGAATTCATCAATACAGCAATCCAAAAATAGCAATACAAGAAGCTGAAGCTATTTTTGTAGGTGGCGGCAACACCTTTTTATTGGTATATGATTTATACCAATATAAAGTAATGGATGTTCTAAGAGACACTATTGCAGCAGGAATCCCTTATTTTGGCACTAGTGCAGGCATTAATATTTTTGGACAAACTATGCAAAACACCAATGATATGCCAATAGTTTTTCCACCAAGTTATAAAACCTTAGGACTGGTACCTTTTAATTTTAATGCACATTATGTAGACCCAGACCCCGATAGCACCCACAAAGGAGAAACTAGAGAAACTAGAATAAAAGAATATTTAACCCAAAATAATATAGCCGTTGTAGGATTGAGGGAAGGTAGTTGGCTGGAAATAAATGGTACAGACATTACATTGAAAGGAGCACTAAGTGCGCGAATTTTTGAAAAAAACAAACCAGCCTATGAACTTTCTACTTCTTTAGAATTCCCAGTTCTTAGGCAAAATTGAGAGAGAAACTTTGGTTTGACCCAATAGAACAACTACCTTATTAAAAAACACCTTTTTAAGTAACTCCATTAGCATAAGAAAACCTAATTTAGTTAAGAAGCTTGGTTTTCTAGGGTAAAAAAAGTAGGCCTATCTATACAGACAAGCAACAGAAGGTATGGCGCAATACATAATGGTGATATCATTATAATCGTCATCAAACAAAAATTCACACTGCTTTAAAAAGCTAGCTTTACAAATCTTGTTATTTTGAGCCATCGGCTATTGTTCTAACAAAAACAAGGAATGCATCCATGCAGAAAACCAATTATCCCAACCTATGTGATGTATAAAGAAGAAGACTGAGGACCATTCAAACACAGGATAGATCATGCTTTATAACTTATAAATAAATCATCTCCCAAATAAGCAAATACTTTTGGAGAGTAAACTACAAGGACTTACTACCTATTACCTTCAGACAACCACAAAAACGTTTGCAGCACACATTAGCAATGCCTTATATAGATCGGGAACCGAAACAAAAAAGGCCGCACTATAATAGTACGACCTTCAATATATTTCTAAAAACGCTATTTACTTCACTGTAATAGTAGCAGTTTTATCAGCATCTACTAAAGCTAATTCTTTAGCCTCAACTTTTATTTCTTTTTTCTCTACTTCTTTAGCAGCATGTGCTTCACTAGAACCATGCCCCCCTAAGATTGGCGCAATTACCAATCCAACCAAACAAGTAAGTTTGATAAGAATGTTCATAGATGGCCCTGAAGTATCTTTAAACGGATCTCCAACGGTATCACCAGTTACAGCAGCTTTATGCGCATCTGATCCTTTATACGTCATCTCACCGTTGATTTCTACACCAGCTTCAAAAGATTTCTTAGCATTATCCCATGCACCACCAGCATTGTTTTGGAATATAGCCCACATCACACCACTAACACAAACACCTGCCATATATCCTCCTAATGGTTCTGCTCCAAAAGCAAAGCCAATAATGATAGGGGTCAAAATGGTGATAAGTCCGGGAATAAGCATTTCTTTTAATGCTGCCTTGGTAGAAATCTCTACACATTTTCCGTATTCTGGAGTACCAGTTCCTTCCATAATCCCAGGGATTTCTTTGAACTGACGACGTACTTCGTATACCATTTCCATAGCAGCTTTACCTACAGATTTCATTGCCAAGGCAGAGAATACTACAGGTATCATTCCTCCAACGAATAGCATGGCCAATACATCTGCTTTAAAGATGTTGATACCATCTATTCCAGTAAAAGTAACATAAGCAGCAAATAAAGCCAATGCCGTAAGTGCAGCAGATGCTATTGCAAATCCTTTTCCAACCGCAGCAGTAGTATTTCCAACAGAATCTAATATATCGGTTCGTTCGCGCACTTCTTTTGGCAGCTCACTCATCTCTGCTACTCCTCCAGCGTTATCCGCTATCGGTCCAAAGGCATCTATAGCCAACTGCATAGCTGTGGTTGCCATCATGGCAGAAGCAGCAAGTGCTACACCATAAAAACCAGCCAACGCATAAGATCCGTAGATAGCAGCAGCAAACAATACAACGGAAGCCGCAGTAGACTTCATACCTACAGCCAAACCAGCAATAATGTTGGTTGCAGCTCCAGTAGCACTATTCTTTACAATATCTAATACCGGCCCTTTTCCTAGAGATGTATAATATGCAGTTACCATAGAAATCAATGCTCCTACAGCAAGACCTATACAAGCCGCCCAAAATACATTGATAGAAGCAACTTCTACTGCGCCTTCTCCAAAGAAGTTCATCGTCATGGTTGCAGGCAACATATAATCGATAAGGAAGTAACTAGCAGCCAAAGTAATAATAATAGAAACCCAGTTTCCACGATCCAAAGCAGCTTGAACTTGCGGCTCCTTGGCATCGTTGTTCTTTACACTTACCAAGAAAGTACCGATGATAGAAGCAACAACTCCTACTCCAGCAATTACAAGTGGCAACAATATAGGCCCCATATTTCCAAAAGCATCGGTATATGCACCATTGACAGACATATCTCGAATGAGGTAGTTTCCTAGTACCATAGCAGCCAATACGGTTGCTACATAAGACCCAAACAAATCGGCTCCCATACCAGCAACATCTCCTACGTTATCTCCTACATTATCTGCAATAGTTGCAGGGTTTCGCGGATCGTCTTCTGGGATACCAGCTTCAACTTTTCCTACCAAATCTGCTCCTACATCGGCAGCCTTGGTGTAAATCCCCCCTCCTACACGTGCAAACAAAGCAATAGATTCTGCTCCCAAAGAGAAACCTGCCAAGGCCTCTAATACTTCAGTCATATTATCATAAAAACTTCCAGAACCTCCCATGAACTGACCTAGGAAGAACCAAAAGATTAAACTCAATCCCAAAACCGCCAATCCGGCAACGCCGAGCCCCATTACAGTTCCGCCTCCAAAAGACACCTGTAAGGCTTTTGGCAAACTGGTACGAGCAGCTTCTGTGGTTCTAGCATTTGCCTCGGTAGCAATACGCATACCTATATTCCCAGCCAAAGCAGAAAAAACCGCTCCAATTATAAAGGCAGGTACAATCATCCAGCTAGTGGTTTCCACAGCGGTAGATATACCAAACAATGCAGCAGATGCAATTACTACAAAAATGAATAACAAACGGTACTCAGCGTTTAAGAAAGCCAGGGCTCCCTCTTTTATCATACCCGAAAGACTTCTCATTTTTTCATTTCCAGCGTCCTGTTTTTTCACCCAAGACATTTTTACTAGCATGAACAATAGCCCTATTACAGCCATGATCATTGGTAAAAAAATCATATTTGATTCCATAAGTTGTTTTAATTAGTAATAATTAGTGCGCAAATGTAAGAAATCAACTAGAATAATAAAAGCTAGCAAGGGGGCTAACAAGCTAAATAACTATACTTTTATTAACAAAATTTTACGAATTGCTCTGCACACCCATTATTATTGACTCCAATAAATGGATTTAATCAGACAACCAAGTGGTATATAGGCTATAAGACAAAAAAAATCCTAGCTACATTATAGCTAGGATTTTCGTGCAATAATATCGTATGCTCTAATCGATACTTACCTCGGTCTTTGGCACATCGCTATCCTTATATCTTTGGATACATTTTACAATAATATCTTTGGCTTCTTCTACTTCTCCCCAACCTCCGATAGCAACTTTCTTTTCCTCCAAGTCTTTATACACCTGAAAAAAATGTTCGATTTCTTTGATCAAATGCGGATTGAGCTCCCTCAAATCTTTCACCCTACTCCAAATAGGATCACTAACTGGTACACATATTACTTTTTCATCCGGACCTTTTTCATCTTCCATATGAAAAACACCAATTGGCTTTACTTCAACCACACAGCCAGGAAATGTTGGCTCCGTCACCAATACCAATACATCCAAAGGATCACCATCCAAAGCCAAAGTTTCTGGTATAAACCCATAATCTGCAGGATACATCATAGACGAAAATATCATTCTATCGTATCGTATTTTTTTGAGTTTAAAGTCGTATTCGTACTTGTTTCTACTCCCTTTTGGAATCTCGATGAGCACATCAAAAGATTCTGGACATTCCTTAACCATAATTCATTTTTTAATTGCAACAAATATACACATCCTAATGTTTTTAGCACTAGCAAGGTATAGATATTGACAAAAATTTCACTTTATTTTAATGTTGTAATTTCCTATAACAATTTCCCAAAACTCGTTTTCTAAAAATAAAATCCAAACGAACCAGTTATGTTGAAATTTCTCGCATCGATATTATCAAAGTAGTTTCCTCGGAAATTAAAATCTAAACGAAAAACTTTAAAAATATTTCCAATTCCAAAGGAATACTCCCAATACACCTGATCGGTTGGCGCTATGGCCTGCGGATTCAAAGTAAGAGAATTAAACGCTGGCTGATTCATTGCAACGTTTTCAGGCGAAATTTCCCCCCAAACCCCTCTTATAGCAACTATCTCTCGCAAATTTAGCTTTCGAAGCAAGGGAATACGAGAAAACAAACGACCGTTAAAATTGTGCTCTAGATGCAACGAAGTATAGGTGTCGGTGATAAATTCATAATAATTCAATAAACTAAATGTATTGTAGATCGAAAAATACGACTGGTTTCCTGGCACCACACTCAACAAGCCCAAGGGCACCTCACCAAATGTTTTCCCAGCTTCGATAGTGGAAGTCAATCTCCCAAAACCTCCTATTTGCCATGGCTTTTTAAAGTAAATCTGCACTTTATTATAATCAAAATCGCTGTCCAAAGTACCTTTTACTCCTTTGGTATAATTTAAGAAAATAGTAGCATAATCGCTATTTACATCTTGCCTTTCCACCCCGTATCGAGAAGTTCTTCTTCCTGGAGTCCAATACAATCCAGTATGCATTTCAAATTGCTGCAGTTCTCTTTCTCGCAAGCCAGTTTCTGGATGTATATAATCCATCACAAAAGTATCTGGAGAAGCAGACTTCATGGTTTTATAACTAGCCCCAGTTTGGAAACGCACATTTTTAAAAGGCTCAAGCTCTATCGCAGCCGTACTTAAATTGATATTGGTTAACCTACTATTATCTCCTGAGGCAAAAAAGGCCGAAGACGCAAAACTCCTTCCCAACACATCTGTTGTAGCCGTAAGACTTACTCCGGTTTGCTCTACATCTCTTCGGTTACCACCAGAAATAATAATTCTATTTTTTTTATCGATAAGCCATTTTCCAGAAATACCGTATTTAAACTTTTCATCTCTCAAACCATAAGCAGTGTACCCCTGAATGCGCCATAAATCGTTCTGCCCAAAGAAGGTCCTCCCTCCTACACGCAAACGCAAGCCCTCCACATCGTTATAACCGAAAGTGGAATATATAGGCCCGTAGTCTAAATTTAATTTATCAAACTCAATATATCCAGAGGCCAAAATAGATACCGTATTATACATGCGTTTAAACTTGGGCACCGTCATCAGAGTATCCAGCAAAGTGTAAATTCCTTTTTCGTCCTTATTGAGATCTTCCAAACGATTTTGTGCCCAAAAGTCATCGGTTTTGTCAAAAGCATTAGAGTCATAAGGGTCTACTCTTTTATCATAAAAGCCTTTTGGCTGAGGCTTATCAAACACATAGTTATCATAAACTGTGGTTCGCTTCCCATATATACCTCTCGCTTCTTCTTTTTTACGCAAACTAAAATCACTCATCATATGATCTCGCTTCAACAGAAAAAGAGAGTCGTTGAGCACTTCAAATTCCTGCTCGATATAGATCTCCTTTACCCAGTTGATATTGGCACTTTTGGTAACCTGCAAATTGATATCTTTAATAGCCCAAGTACTATCGTTTACCCAAAAATCCCCTTTAAAAGTAAGTTCGTTTTTACGTCTTGGATAGTACACTATATTATAACACCATTTATTATCTATAAAAGCACTATCATTTAAAACATAGTTATAAACATCTACACCAGTACGAGAAAGCGGACTAACAAAACTCTTGTCAAAAAACTTTAAATAGTTGTCGTATACATTAAAGTCGCTATACAAATCCTGTACAAAAGCAATGATACTCTGATTATTACTAAAACCAGAATTTCTATTCCCAATAAGATCTTCGCGCTCCTTTCCGTTGGTATTATCTCCATACACCTTAGACACCTCTTCATTAATGAAAAAAGGTAAATAGGTTTTTCCTGTAATCCTATTGGTATCCAAGTCGTTAAAAACAAATTCCATTCCACGAAACAAACGACTTTTCATGGTTGCACTATCAATAGTGTTGAGATCAAACTCTACCTTTTCGTATTTATCGTAGGCATATTGTTTAAATTGCTTTAAACCATTATTTCGTTTACGCTTCCATATTTTTTTTAGAATTTCTACAGCTGGATTGTTCTTTTTAGGCTGTTTCCCAACATAAACTACCACCTCTTTTAGCTGCTGACCGCTAGTTAGCTGCACCTCTAAATTATAGGTGACCACCTTTTTAAGATCAATTTCTTGGGCGGTATACCCAATAAAAGATACACGGAGGGTTTGATAACGTTTATCCGATTCTATATAAAATCTCCCATCTTCATTGGTAATCACCCCTTCGGTAGAGTTTACAAACACCACATTAGCAAAGGCTACAGGCTCTCCATTCTCGTCTATTACTTTACCGCTAACTTTGGTTTGCGCCAAGGAAAAAGTACTCCAAACCAGACTTAAGACTATAATTAAATTTCTCAAACGCATTAATTTTCTCTTATCATTTGCATCAAACAGAGTGCCAAATTAGAACATAATATTCTTTTTAGGTCTCTTTTCGCAATAATTTAACACCAAAACGAAAAAACCTCACCTAAACAGATGAAGTTTAAACGTTTGCATAAACCGCTATATTGCCTATAACCTACCGATACATCACTTTTTTTACCGCCTTGATTACATCTTGGCTATTTGGCAACCACTCCTTTAATAAAACTGGTGAATATGGCGCTGGTGTATCTGCTGTATTTATTTTCACTACAGGCGCATCCAAATAATCAAAAGCCTGCTCTTGTACGGCATAAGTAATCTCGGTAGAAACATTTCCAAACGGCCAAGCTTCTTCTAAAATAACCAACCTATTGGTTTTCTTTACCGATTCTATAATTGTCTTTCTATCTAAAGGACGAACAGTGCGCAAATCTATTACCTCACAAGATATCCCTTCTTTTTCTAGGACATCTGCCGCTTTATACACCTCCTTTATGATCTTCCCAAAAGAAACAATGGTAACATCATTTCCGGTACGCTTAATTTCTGCCACTCCAAGAGGAATCGTATACTCTCCTTCTGGTATCTCCGCTTTGTCGCCATACATTTGTTCGGACTCCATAAAAATAACCGGATCATCATCGCGTATGGCAGATTTCAACAAACCCTTGGCATCATAAGGGTTAGATGGCACAACCACTTTTAATCCAGGACAATTGGCATACCAACTCTCAAAAGCCTGAGAGTGAGTAGCAGCTAGCTGTCCAGCAGATGCAGTTGGCCCTCTAAAAACTATTGGTATATTGATTTGTCCTCCAGACATTTGACGCATTTTCGCCGCATTGTTGATAATCTGATCGATCCCTACCAACGAAAAGTTAAATGTCATAAATTCTATTATAGGTCGGTTGCCATTCATAGCAGATCCTACTCCTATACCTGCAAATCCCAATTCGGCAATTGGCGTATCGATAACACGATCTGGACCAAATTCGTCCAACATCCCTTTTGACGCCTTATAAGCACCATTGTATTCGGCCACTTCCTCGCCCATTAGATATATCGATTCATCTCTGCGCATCTCCTCAGACATTGCTTCACAAACCGCTTCTCTAAATTGTATTGTCCTCATATTTGATTTTTGAAATTATTGCGCAACAAAAATAATAAAATAGGAGATAATAAAAGGGACACCAACACGAAGAAAAATAGATAACCTAAGTTTTTATTCTATTTCTTATAGAATCTGTGCGTAAAAACGACTGCAAAATGTTTTTTTTAAAAATATTTATTATGCATGCATAGTATATTTGACAAAATATAAGTATCTTCGTAGCCAGTTGCATACTATGTGTTCGCTCAGCATTATCATACTGCGTATTGCATAGTTTGGCACTTATTAAAACCTAAAATAAGGGGTTAACCTTATAATATAATTCAAATATTAAATTGTATCATTAATGAAAATACTTGTTTGTATCAGTCACGTACCAGATACGACCTCTAAAATCAATTTTGCAGAGGGCGACTCAAAATTTGACACCAATGGGGTGCAATTTGTAATTAACCCAAATGACGAATTTGGATTAACTAGAGCCATGTGGTTCAAAGAAAAACAAGGCGCTAGCGTAACGGTTGTAAACGTTGGTGGACCAGAAACAGAACCCACTCTAAGAAAAGCTTTAGCAATAGGCGCAGATGATGCGATCCGCGTAAATACCGAAGCTACCGATGGATTTGCAGTTGCACAACAGTTGGCTGCTGTGGTAAAAGAAGGTGGATTTGACCTCGTTATAGCAGGAAGAGAATCTATAGATTATAACGGAGGTATGGTACCAGGTATGCTGGCTACTTTATTAGACGCCAATTTTGTAAACAACTGTATTAGTTTAGAAGTAGACGGTACAACAGCTACCGTAGGCAGAGAAATAGACGGCGGTAAAGAAGTGATCAAAACTAGCTTACCTCTAGTTATTGGTGGACAAAAGGGATTGGTGGAAGAAAGCGACTTACGCATCCCAAATATGCGCGGAATCATGATGGCAAGAAAGAAGCCTTTGGCAGTAAAAGAGGCTGCCGATGCAAATGCCCTAACACAGACCAACAAATTTGAAAAACCAGCACCAAAAGGCGCTATCAAAATGGTAGATGCAGAAAACTTAGAGGAACTTGTTCAACTATTGCATACCGAAGCCAAAGTCATTTAATTCCTAAAAAAGAAAATCATGTCAGTATTAGTATATACAGAATCCGAAAACGGAACTTTCAAAAAAAATGCCTTTGAAGTAGCCTCTTACGCCAAAGGCATTGCAGACCAAATGGGAACCACAGTAACTGCTGTAGCTGTAAACCAGACCGATGTAGGCGAGCTCGCAAAATACGGTGTTTCTAAAGTGCTCAAAATCTCTAATGCAGATTTAGAACAATTTCAAGTAAAAGGCTATAGTGATGCTCTAGCACAAGCAGCAGCAAAAGAATCCGCAAAAGTTGTGGTTCTAAGCTCCTCGGCAGATAGCAAATACTTAGCCCCTGTATTGGCTACTAAAATGAAGGCGGGATTGGCCTCAAATGTAATCGCTCTCCCAGAAAGCACCGCACCTATTAGTGTAAAGAGAAGCATGTTTACCAATAAGGCTTTTGGAATGACCGAAATCTCCACAGATTGTGGCATCCTTGCTGTTTCTAACAATGCTTATGGACTCGTAGAAAACGAAACCAGCTTAAGCGAAGAAGATTTCAACCCAAGTATAGACGCTGCCAGTTTTGGTACTAGTGTAGAAAGCATAGATAAATTAACCGGACAAGTAACCATAGCCGATGCCGATGTAGTTGTTTCTGCAGGTAGAGGATTGAAAGGACCAGAAAACTGGGGAATGGTAGAAGAACTGGCCGAAGTATTGGGGGCTGCAACAGCATGCTCCAAACCCGTTTCAGATTTGGGATGGAGACCACATGGCGAACACGTAGGCCAAACTGGAAAACCCGTTGCTTCCAACCTCTATATCGCCATAGGTATTTCGGGAGCGATTCAGCATTTGGCAGGTGTGAGCGCCTCCAAAGTAAAAGTTGTAATCAATACCGACGAGGAAGCACCATTCTTCAAAGCAGCCGACTATGGCATCGTAGGAGATGCTTTTGAAGTAGTCCCTAAATTAATCGAAAAATTAAAAGCATTTAAGGCAGAAAACGCTTAAAATTTGCTAAATTGCCCTTTTAAAGGAGCTGTTTATAAGGATTCTCCTTATAAACAGCTCTTTTTTAGTATTGATGATATGAGTCTAGTACGATTAAACATAAAAGGAATATCTTATAGCCAAACCCAAAACGGGGCTTATGCCCTCATTCTAAACGAAGTGGATGGCAACAGAAAATTACCCATAGTAATAGGTGCTTTTGAAGCCCAATCCATTGCAATTGCCCTTGAAAAAGAAATTCGCCCGCCGAGACCACTTACCCATGATCTATTTAAAAATTTTTCCGATCGCTTTAGCATCGTGATCAAACAAGTGATCATTCACAAATTGGTAGATGGGGTTTTTTATTCTAGCATCATATGCGAACAAAATAAAATCGAAGAAATTATCGACGCTCGTACCAGTGACGCCATAGCATTGGCCTTGCGCTTCAACGCACCTATATTTACCTATAAAACCATCTTGGACAAAGCGGGAATCTATCTCAAGTTTAGCTCGGCAAGCGAACCAGAATCAGAAGAAGACAAAAGCATAGAAGTAAAAGAAATTGTTCAGAAAAAAGAAGAAAAACCTGCCGACAAATTCAACTTTAGCAATATCCCTATGGGCGAATTGCAAATAATGCTCGAAAAAGCAGTAATTGAGGAAGATTACGAAAAAGCAGCGCGTATTCGAGACGAAATCGACAAAAGAAAATAAAAGCTCCTTTTAGTTGCCTTTTTTTCTTAAATTGGCGCGTTGAATTTTTAACATCCTGACTATTTTGAAAAGAATATATCTTGTTTTGGTATTGGCATTGTTTGCCTTTACCTCCCATGCACAACAATTAGAGAAATCTTGGCAATTATCCAACCACTTTCTATACGAAAACTACCCCGATAAAATTCAAGACACTTTAAAGTTTTTAAAAGGAAAAGAGTTTATTTCCTTGTCCGAAAATGGTTCCTATCAAGCTATATTAAAAAATAGTTATCAAAAAGGTTTTTGGCTCCAAAACAACAATTTGATCGTCTTAAAACAAAAAGCCCCAGTTACAGTAGATGTGTACCTAGAGATCATCGAAAAAAACGATAGCTTATTGACATTGAAGTTGGGCAATGAATTATTGATGTTTGTAAATAAAGAACATCCCGAATTCCTTCCTTCCAAAGCTGTTACAGACCAAATCATCCCCCAAGAAGGTGCTACCCTAAAAAATATTAGCCGTGGAGTTTTAGGTATGATATCCCTATTGTTGATCGCTTTTCTTTTTAGCAACAACAAAAGGAATATCAATTGGAAAACCGTGGGAATTGGACTTACTATTCAAATTCTAATTGCAATTGGTGTACTCAAAGTTCCAATTGTTCAAAAAGCCTTTGAAGCAGTTGGACAGGTATTTGTCAATATTCTCAATTTCACCAGAGCCGGAAGCGAATTTTTGTTTAACGGTGTAATGGATACCACATCCTACGGTTTCATATTTGCATTTCAGGTACTACCTACCATATTGTTCTTCTCGGCACTCACCTCCGTATTATTTTATTTAGGTATTATTCAAAAAGCGGTAAAAATAATGGCCTGGTTACTTACCAAAGCCTTAAAAATATCAGGTGCGGAAAGTTTAAGTATAGCCGGAAACATCTTCTTGGGACAAACAGAAGCACCGCTGCTTATAAAGGCCTATTTAGAAAAAATGAATCGTTCAGAAATTCTTTTGGTGATGACTGGCGGTATGGCTACCGTGGCAGGTGCTGTTTTAGCAGCCTATATCGGATTTTTGGGCGGGGATGATCCTTTGCTGAGATTACAATTTGCCAAGCATCTCCTAGCAGCTTCCGTTATGGCCGCACCAGGAGCCATAGTGGTTTCCAAAATCTTGTACCCGCAAACAGAAGAAATCAATAAGGACGTGCAAGTTTCTAATGAAAAAATTGGCAGCAATATCTTAGATGCTATTGCCAACGGTACTACAGAGGGACTGAGATTGGCTGTAAATGTAGGTGGAATGCTTTTGGTTTTCATCGCCTTTATTGCCATGATCAATGGGATATTTGGCTGGGTAGGCGATTTTACCGCACTCAACAATTGGATGGCAGCCAACACCCCATACAACAGCCTGTCTTTGGAAGCAGTATTAGGTACTGTTTTTGCACCTTTGATGTGGCTCATTGGAGTTCCCAACGAAGATATAATGCTCATGGGACAACTTCTGGGCATCAAATTAGCAGCTAGCGAATTTGTTGGATATATACAACTTACCGATCTCAAAAATGTAGCGAGTGCAACACACCTTACTTATGAAAAATCGGTGTTTATGGCTACCTATATGCTTTGTGGTTTTGCCAACTTCGCATCTATCGGTATTCAAATTGGCGGTATTGGATCTTTGGCTCCAGGACAACGCAAAAACCTTTCTGAATTGGGCATGAAAGCACTGATAGGAGGAACCATCGCTTCGCTGATTTCTGCAACTATTGCAGGAATGATTTTGGGATAGAAACTCTTTTTATACTTTTACTTTAGCACAATACCAACTGTAGGGAAATAGATATTCTTGTATATTTAATTTTTTTGTAGTATTTTTATTACAAATGATTAGGTTGAATACATATTGTGTTTTGTGTAGCATCTTTATATTTTTTTCTTGTTCAGGAGAAGAGGGCCCCATCAATAGAGATTATCCGATTATTGGCATATGGAATTTGATAGAAATCAGAGGAGCCAATGGAGAGACCAAAAATATACTACAGTGCGCCGATAAAGAACAATGGATCTTCAATACCAATCGCACCTATACTATCGCTTCCTATACCGAATCAAATGGGCAAAATTGCGCCATTGCATCACAATCTAGCGGCCAATGGAAATATGAAAAAGAGCAGTATGCCATCAAGCAAATGAGCACTTCCACACTTAGCCAGCAAGGCACATTCAACCAAATTCTTGGATTTGAAATTCTAGAAGTAATATTTCTGGAAGAAAACCGACTGATGCGCATCACGCAAAACAATAAACAATATTTTTTTTCGAAAAAAGTTATAAATTAACGTGAGTTCGATATAAATTATCTTATGCACGATGGCCCAAAGAGAAAGATTGGCTAGCTGCAAATATAAGAGTAAAGAAAAGTTACATATTTCAGAAATGAAAGAAGTAGAACAAAATAATCTTAGCCTTCCAAAAAATCATTATTATTAAACATCTCTGGGCCTTCCAACTCTTCCAATTCATCCAATTGCTTCAAAACAGCAAAAGTCTTTTTGGCCTCCTCTTCATCGATTATAGAGATAGCAGCACCAACGTGTACCATTACATACTGCCCAACCTTAGCCTCTGGCAACAAATTGAGACTTACTTCCTTTATAATACCGTCAAAAGACACCTTTCCCATGCGAAAGACTGCATCCAACTGCTGGGTGATTTCAATCAATTTACCAGGTATCGCTAAGCACATATCTTATCGCATTTTATTGCACTTCCTGCACTGCCAATTTGCGTTGCTTCATTACCCAATCACACCAAGCATCCATGCCTTCTCCTGTAGTTGCTGAAAGCTCAAAAAACTGGATTTTAGGATTTACTTGTAAGGCATAATCTTTCAACTTTTGAATATCGATACCCACATATGGCAATAAATCTATTTTGTTGATCACACATATATCCGAACCATGAAACATGTCGGGATACTTTATAGGCTTATCTTCTCCTTCTGTAGTACTAATAACTACCACCCTTTTACTTTCCCCCAAATCAAACATAGATGGACAAACCAAATTCCCAACATTCTCTATGACCAAAATAGAATCATTTTCCATTTTCAACGCCTTTACGGCATCAAAAATCGCATCGCTTTCCAAATGACAGCCTTTACCCGTATTTATCTGCACCACTGGGGTATTGGTAGCCGCTATCCGATTGGCATCATTCATCGTTTGCTGATCTCCTTCTATGACATAAAACGACTGCTGCTTTCCCAATACCAATAAGGTATTCTCCAACAAAGTGGTCTTCCCACTTCCCGGGGAACTAACCAAATTAATTGCAAATATTCCCTTCGCCTCAAAAAAGCCCCTATTTCTTGCCGCTTGCAAATCGTTGTGCATCAACACATCTTTTTCTACCGCCAAAACCGTTTGTTTATGATCATGATGATGGTCATGATCGTGATGATGGTCATGATCGTGATGATGGTGATGTTTACTTTTCTGATGTTGATGCTCTCCGTGTTTGGTTATTACCGGACCATTTTGGGTCCCACAGCCACAAGTTCCGCACATAGTTTATCTTTTTTATATTATTCTACTTCTAAGGCCTTTACCCGCAATTCTTTTCCTTTTAATATCCCTTTCAGATTACTCTTGCATTGGGGACAACAATCATAAATCTGTTGCATCACAAATTCTGTATCACAATCGATACAGCGCCCCATAGCCTCCACTCTATCAATCTTCAAAACTGCCCGATCTAAAACGGTATTCCGAACTGCCGCAGGCCAGACATAATGTAGCGCATCTAACGCTACGCCACTGAGACTGCCAATTTCCAATTCAATCTTGGTTATCCTAGATGCGCTAGCTCTATTTGCTTCTTCAGAAGCTATGCGAACTATACCCATTGCAATTGACAGTTCATGCATAATATTATATATTCACTTTAGACCTCTTTCTATATTTTCCCCAACTAAAATAAACAAAAAAATAACAATTTTACTTATAGTGTAATGTTAATTTTAATATTTAATTGTAATCCTTTTCAATCATGATAAATCTCATATTTTTAGGGAACAAAAAAAAGATTATTTTTAATCCATTACAAACTAATGCTTTGAAGAAACATTGTCCTACAAAAAAATATTTCGCTAAAAAACAATAACACCCCCTCCTCCAAGAGCGCACTCCTTCAAAGTTTATTTAAAACCAATAATTATGTCAGAAAAACATGATGATAGAAAAACCTATTATGAAAGTATCATAGCACAAGGCTATAGCCGTAGAGACTTTATGAAATTTTCTGCGTTTATAGCTGCCTTTATGGGAGTAGAATACACCATGGTGGGTCAGATTGCCAAATCTTTAGAAAACACCAGAAGATTACCTGTAATCTGGGAACATTTTCAAGAATGTACTTGTTGTAGTGAGTCTTTTATTCGATCGGATCATCCGATAGTGTCCGACATTATTTTGGATAAAATCTCTTTGGACTATACCCTCACCCTCATGGCCGCATCCGGACATCAAGCAGAAGCAGCCAAACAAGACACTATGAAAAAACACAAAGGAGAATATATACTTTGTGTAGAGGGAAGCGTGCCTTTGGGAGCAGATGGCAATTACTGTTGTATTGCAGGAAAGACAGCCAAGGAATCTCTAATAGAAGCCGCAGAAGGAGCCAAAGCAATTATCGCTTGGGGAAGCTGTGCTTCTAGCGGATGTGTACAGGCAGCCAAGCCCAACCCTACACAGGCAACACCTATACACAAAATCATCAAAAACAAACCGATCATTAGAGTTCCGGGCTGCCCACCCATTGGAGAAGTAATGGCTGGAGTAATTGTACATGTAGTTGCCTTTGGTCGTTTGCCAGAATTAGATCGATTTGGCAGACCAAAAGCTTTTTATGCCAAAAGAGTGCACGACAGTTGTTACAGAAGACCTTATTATGATGCTGGACTATTTGCAGAATCCTTCGACGATCAGTACGCCAAAGAAGGTTATTGTCTTTACAAATTGGGCTGCAAAGGTCCAACGACATACAATGCCTGCGGAACTATAAAATGGAACAATGGGGTAAGCTACCCCATTCAATCTGGCCACGGCTGTATTGGTTGTAGCGAAGATGCTTTTTGGGATCAAGGTTCTTTTTACAAAAGACTCTCTACTGCGCCAGGATTTGGAGACGGTACAGATGCCGACACCATTGGCAAAGTTGGCGCAGGTGTATTGGCAGCAGGTATTGCGACTCACGCCATTGCGACCAATATTTCCAAACGAAAAGAATTGGACAGCAGGATTAATCGCGGTATAGAAAACGAAAAAAACATCGACTCCTAAAACGAACATTATGGCAAACAGAATCGTAGTCGACCCTATCACTCGCATAGAGGGTCACCTTAGAATAGAAGCAGAAATCAAAGACGGTAAAATTGTAGACGCATTTAGCTCGAGCACTATGGTTCGCGGTATCGAAGAGATTGTCAAAGGTCGCGATCCGCGCAATGTTTGGGCGTTTGTGCAACGCACATGTGGGGTTTGCACCACGGTGCACGCCCTAGCTTCGGTACGCTCGGTAGAAGACGCCGTTGGTATCGAAGTACCACAAAATGCCGAAATGGTTCGCAATATTATGGCTGGTGTATTATATATGCACGATCATGTGGTACACTTTTATCACTTGCATGCTTTGGATTGGGTAGATGTGGTTAGTTGCCTAAAAGCAGATCCTTTGCAAACTTCGCAAATCGCACAGAGCATTTCTACTTGGCCAAAAAGCTCACCTGGCTATTTTTCTGATGTACAAAAACGTATCCAAAAATTTGTAGATAGCGGTCAATTGGGAATCTTTGCCAACGGCTATTGGGGACACCCACAAATGAAATTGCCCGCCGAGGTCAACTTGCTCGCAGTAGCACATTACTTGGAGGCCTTAGAATGGCAAAAAGAAATTGTGAAAATTCATACCATCTTTGGCGGCAAAAACCCCCATCCCAACTATTTGGTAGGTGGAATGGCTTGCGCTATCAATTCGGAAAATCCAGGCGGACTTAATGCCGAACGATTGGCCTATGTCAAAAAACTATTGGACGAAGGAAAGAGATTTGTAGAACAAGTCTATATACCAGATGTAATGGCTATCGCTTCTTTTTACAAAGACTGGGGCGCTATCGGCAAAGGTTTTGGCAACTATATGTCCTATGGCGACTTCCCTACCAACGGCTATGGAGACATCAGCAATTTCAAATTCCAACCTGGAGTAATCCTGAATCGTGATCTCAGCAAATTGCATGAGGTAGACCATAGAGGCGATCAAATAGAAGAATTTGTCAACAATTCTTGGTATAATTATTCGGATGGAGATCAAAAAGGCAAACATCCTTGGGATGGGGAAACCAATATCAACTACACTGGTCCCAAACCACCTTATACCCATCTCAATGTGGACGAAAAATACAGTTTTATAAAAACCCCACGATGGAAAGGAAAACCGATGGAAGTCGGCCCTCTTTCCAGATTGCTAATTGGCTATGCAAGAGGACAAAAAGAAATACAAGAGGCAGTGGACCGCGCATTGGGGCAATTGGAAGTGCCTGTAGAGGCCTTGTTTTCCACCTTAGGTAGAACAGCGGCAAGAGCTATCGAGTCCCAATTGGTGGCCGATTGGTCCTTGAACTTCTACGACACTTTGATAAACAATATCAAAAACGGAGATGAACGTATGGCAAGTACCGAAAAGTGGGAACCCCAAACTTGGCCAAAAGAGTGTAAAGGAGTTGGATTTATGGAAGCTCCTAGAGGGTCGCTCGCTCATTGGATCAAAATCAAAGACGGAAAAACTGCCAACTACCAACAGGTGGTTCCCAGTACTTGGAATGCTTCACCTAGAGACCCTAAAGGACAGCGATCTGCTTACGAATCTACTCTTATTGGCACCCCTGTACACGATCCTGAATTGCCTTTGGAAATCATACGCACCATCCATTCTTTTGACCCCTGCATTGCATGTGCCGTGCATTTATACGATGAACATGGCAACCATATTTCGAAAGTGCAAAATATCAATTCATGCGATATATAAAACATAGGAATAATGGAAACGAAAAACTTTAAAAGAGTATTGGTCTGGGAACTTCCAGTACGCTTCTTTCATTGGATAAATGTACTATCGCTGATTGTACTTACCATTAGTGGCTTTCTGATTGCCAACCCTCCTGCATTGATGGCTAATGTAGAAGCCACAGCCATCAATCGCTTTGGAACCGTACGTATGATTCACTTTATAGCTGGCTATGTCTTCTTTTTTAATATGATCATGCGCGTGTATTGGTTGTTTGTCGGTAACCGATTTTCCAACTGGAGAGCCTTTTGGCCCTTTCGCAAAAAAACAAGAAAAGGTTTTTGGCGTGTAATCAAATTAGACGTCTTGTTGCTCAACGAAAAAGAAGGAGAAAAAGAGCCAAGAAAAATAGGACACAATAGCGTAGCTATATTTACCTATATCGCCATGTTTTTTGTAGCCTTGGTCTCCATTGCGACCGGATTTGCACTATATGCCGATATGAGCTCTTGGTGGCTTCCAGATATGTTTGAATGGGTAACACCGCTCTTAGGCGACGATTATACCGTTCGATGGGTACACCACGTAGCCATGTGGTTGTTTATCTTCTTCAGTATGGTACATGTATACCTGGTTTTCTACCACGACTATGTAGAAGGGCATGGTGAGGTCTCTTCTATGTTTGGTGGGTATAAATTTGTAAACGAAAAACGAATCAAACACAATCAAGAATTAGAACAAGAAAAGAAAGAAAAAAGCGCCTAAACCATAGCATATAAATCCTAACCCTTTTCTACGATCAAAAATTGAATCTATGATTGACAATCGAAAAACCCCTGTCGCCATCAGCAGCGACTCCTATTTTTTTGAACACGATAAATCCCAACATATTCTCATCCTAGGGGTAGGCAATTACCTGATGGGAGACGAAGGGGTAGGTGTACAATTGATACAAGCCATGGAGCAGATGAAACTCCCAGAATATATCGATATACTAGATGGTGGTACAGGAGGATTTTTACTACTCGGCCAGTTTGAAGTATATCCCAAAATTATATTTGTAGATGCCACTATGGATGGTAAACCACCTGGCACTATTTCTCAGCTGCGACCAAAATTCGCATCCGATTTTCCTTCGGCTTTGAGTGTACATGATGTTGGACTCAAAGATATGATAGAAGCCGTGTATTTGCTCGATCAAATTCCGGATCTGTATTTATTTACCGTTTCCATTTCCAAAATTGATCCGATGTGTGTGTCTCTCTCTCCCGAGGTTCAAAAATCCATTATACCACTTACCCAACAGATCCTTGCTGTATCGAAAAAATTGCATCACCAAGTCACACAAAACCAATAGAAGCGTTTGCTATGAAAGGCATACAAACTTGCTTGATACAAATCACCGGATTGGTACAAGGGGTCGGATTTCGCCCTTTTGTTTTCTTATTAGCCAAAAGATTGGGTATCGTAGGAACGGTTTCAAACAACAACAAAGGGGTAGAAATCGTTGCTACTGCCAATGCCCAAAACATGCAGAAATTTTATCAGGCCATACTCTTAGAAGCTCCTCATATAGCCGACATTCACAGCCACAGCCTGCAATATATCGACCTACAAGAGTTTTACCAATTTGAAATATTAAACTCTAGCCAAGAACAAGCACCAAACTTTAGTCTAACTCCTGATTTTGCACTTTGCCAAAATTGCCGAAATGAGATGCAAGATCCTCTCCATCCAAAATATAACTATCCCTTTACTAGCTGCACCCAATGTGGTCCAAGATGGGCCATTTCTATCGCTACTCCATACGAAAGATCTCGAACAAGCATGCACCTCTTTGGTATGTGTACGGTATGTAAAAATGAATATGACAATCCTTGCGATAGACGCTTTCATTCCCAAACCAATTCTTGTCCAAATTGCGGTATCTCTATTTTCTTAAAAGACAACAACGGCAATCATATCGCTAGCAGCTATATGGAAGTCCTCAGTCATTGTAAAGAAGTTCTAGAAACTGGACAAATATTGGCAGTAAAAAACAATAGCGGCTTTTTACTTTGTGTGGATGCAACCAATACAACAGCCATCCAAAGGCTTCGTGCCCGCAAAAAACGCCCAAAAAAGCCATTTGCCATACTCTATCCCAATTTGAAATTATTGGAGAAAGACCTCTTTCTTAGCAAAGAAGAAGTACAAATCCTTTCTGGGCCCCAATCTCCTATCTGTATTCTCTCTGCCTACAATTACCAAGGAACTTTAGCTATGCAGGACATTGCGCCCGGATTGCAACAATTGGGGGTAATGATTCCTCATACCGCTCTATTACAATTTTTGATGCAAACTATAGATTTTCCGCTAGTGGCTACTAGCGGAAATCTACATGCTTCTCCCATCTTAGCAGACAATAATACCGCCTTAGAACAACTTGAAAATATCGCAGACGCGTTTCTCATGCATAACCTAAAGATTCAAAACCCCCAAGACGATTCGGTGGTTAGATTTAGCCCACAGCACCAACACCCTATCCTCATAAGACGTGCAAGAGGATATGCTCCAAATTATACTTCTCAACAGTTTTCTTCCAAACAAAAACCCTTGGCACTTGGGGCGCATCTCAAAAGCAGCATTGCGTTTTTGCCAAACAAGCTGCTTTACCTAAGTGCTTATATGGGAAATCTAGACCATTGGGAAGTTTGTCAAAAACTAGAAGAACGAATCACTTATTTCCAAACTCTTTTTCGTTGCAAGGCTAACCCATTTCTCATTGATAAACACCCAAAATATTATAGCAATATTTTGGGCAAAAACTTATCACAACAACAAGAAAGTAGCCTACAGCAAATACAACACCACAAAGCACATTTCGCTGCTATCATGGGAGAACACCAACTGTTTCATCAACATGTGCTAGGCGTGGTTTTTGATGGTAGTGGCTACGGTGATGATGACCATATATGGGGAGGCGAATTTTTTGATTATCACAACCATCGCATCCAACGCATCAATCATTTATCCTATTTCGACTGGATTCTAGGAGACAAAATGGCTCGTGAACCAAGAATTAGCTTATTGGTCTTATCCTCCCCACCAATGCAAGATTTGGTACAAAGTAAATTCACGGAAATCGAATGGAGAAACTATCAAAAACTCCTACAAACCAACAGTCTCAAAACCTCCTCCATTGGGCGACTTTTTGATGCGGTCGCCTCTTTATTAGGTCTTTGCGATCGCAATACTTACGAAGCAGAAGCAGCCCTCTTGCTAGAGAATTTTATAGGTGATTTTGACAGCCTTTCCAACCGTTCTTATTTTGAAAACGAAGAATTTGACCCCTATCAATTACTAGAAAAATGCTATATTGATCTAGAAAAAGGGACAGAAAAACAGCAAATTGCCTTAAATTTTTTGTTTAGTATCAGTAGTTATATTTTCCTATATGCCAAAAAAAACAATTATAACCATATTGCTTTTTCTGGTGGTGTTTTTCAAAATGCCCTATTGGTAGATTTACTAATAAGCCACAAAGAGCCAAATCTACAATTGTATTTTCATCAGAGCCTAGCGGCAAATGACGAAAACATTGCATTTGGTCAAATCATGTATCACCTCCAAATACAGAAACACTAATGAAATACTTGCATGAATACAGAAATTTGGAAGCTACTAAGAAGCTACTCGATCGATTGGATGAAATTTGTACCCAGCCATGGAACATCATGGAAATTTGTGGTGGGCAGACCCATAGTCTCGTGAAAAACGGGATACTCGAATTACTTCCCAAATCGATACGGATGATACACGGTCCGGGTTGTCCGGTATGTGTAACCCCTATTCGACTTATAGACCAGGCTGTATCTCTATTAGAAGCGGACGCCATCGTATGCTCTTTTGGAGATATGGTGCGGGTACCAGGTAGTCGACAAAGTCTGCTCGAAGCCAAGGCATCGGGTGGGGATTTGCGGGTATTGTACTCGCCTTTAGAAGCCGTGCGCATAGCCAAAGAAAATCCAAACAAAGAGGTGGTGTTTTTTGCAGTTGGCTTCGAAACTACAGCCCCTGCCAATGCCCTATCTATTCTTTTGGCAGAAAAAGAAAACATACCAAACTATTCCATATTATCGTCCCATGTTTTGGTTCCTCCCGCCATGCAGGCCATACTGAATGATCCTTTTTGTAATATCCAAGCCTTTTTGGCTGCTGGGCATGTCTGCGCCATCACTGGTATAGGGGACTACCAGCCTCTAGTTGATCAATTTCATATTCCAATAGTAGTAACTGGCTTCGAACCCCTAGATCTAGTTCAGGGCATTTATATGGCAGTTAGCCAATTAGAAATGGGAAAATACGCTCTAGAAAACCAGTATAGTCGCGTGGTAAAACCAGAAGGAAATCTCCGTGCATTGGAAGTCATGCAGCAAGTTTTTGAAATTGGAAATCGAGATTGGCGCGGCATAGGAAGCATCCCAAATAGCGGCTATGTATTGCGAGAAAATTACAGGAAATTTGATGCAGAATACAAATTTTCCGTAGCACATATACAAGCTCCCGAAAACAAATCTTGCATAGCAGGTTCTATATTAAAAGGACAAAAAAAACCCGATGAATGCCCCGAATTTGGAAAGCAATGCCAGCCTTCCAATCCGCTTGGCGCACCTATGGTGTCTTCGGAAGGCGCATGTGCAGCATATTTTCATTTTAGCACACGTCAAACCAACAGTATATGAAAAACACAGACCATATTCATATGGGACATGGGAGCGGTGGCACTTTGACCCAAGAACTGATCGATCAGATCATCTTAAAACATTTGAACAACCCCATACTCGCTCAAAAACACGATGGGGCACTCTTGCCCAATATAGGGCAAATAGCTATTTCTACCGATAGTTTTGTAATCAACCCTATTTTTTTTAAAGGAGGAAATATCGGATCCTTAGCAGTTCATGGTACGGTAAATGATGTAGCCATGTGCGGTGCCATACCCCAGTATTTATCTCTTGCATTTATAATAGAAGAAGGATTGCCGCTAACCGATTTTGAAAAGGTAGTTCAATCCATATCAGCTGCTGCACAAGAAAGTGGGGTGCAAATCGTAACGGGAGACACCAAAGTAGTAGAAAAAAACAAAGGGGATAAAATATTTATTAACACCACAGGCATAGGAAAACTTCATCCCAAGAGTGCTATACTATCAAGTCGCATAGCTGTGGGGGACAAAATACTGCTCAACGCCAATATCGCACAACACGGTATCGCCATTTTGAGTCAGCGTGAAGGCTTACAATTCGAATCAGATATCCTCAGCGATTCTACCAATCTCAATCATTTGGTTTCGGACCTATTAGATGTCTTTGGCCCCCGTATCAAACTGTTTAGAGATCCTACAAGAGGGGGACTCGGAAGCGTACTGCACGAATTGGCATCAGAAATAGAAATGGGTATACACATAGAAGAAAAACGACTGCCAATAGACAAACAAGTAGCTGCTGCTTGTGAAATGCTTGGATTGGATCCTTTGCATGTTGCCAATGAAGGCGTTTTTCTATGTGTGGTTGCGGCAGAAATTGCAAACGATGTATGGCAATACATGCAAAACCACCCTAAAGGTAAGAATGCAAATATCATTGGTGAAATTTGCAGTAGTCCAGCGTCCAAAGTACTATTGGAGAGCCTTATCGGAGGGCATCGATTGGTAAGCCCCTTAATAGGGCAGCAATTGCCTCGTATTTGTTAAAATAAGTAAGGTTTTTCTAAACCCACATCCAATATATTCCGATAACGATAGCAAACAAAGCAGCGGCTAGACGAAGGGCTTTAAAAAAACTAGATTGTTGATTTTTCTGTAGTAGTATGCTGGTGTTTCCCAATACCAAAGAAAAGGCAGTCATCATCAGTATAGTGCCACAAGCAAATCCAAACATATACTCCAAAGAATCTAGGGTATTATCCAATCCCAAAACTGGTGCAAATAGGACAAAGTGAGAAATACCGGCTACACCATGCAACACCCCTATAGACAAGGCTGCAAGCCAATGTTGTTTTTGATCGACATGGCGATACTCCTCTGCTTCACCCAACGATCGGGAATGTATGCTCCAAACTTCATTTTCTGAATGATGCTGCAATTCTGATTTTTCTTTATGAAATATTTTAAAAAATACCCACAGCCCAAGCACCACTAAAGTAAGGCCTACCAAAAATTCACTATGTTCTGAAATACGATCTAAAGGCAGCCAGATTTGAAAAACGACAAACAGCATACCGATAAGCAACATCCCCAACAAATGTCCAATTCCCCATGCGGCGCCAACCTTCCATGCCTTATGCCTGCTTTCTATGGCGAAAGGAGCCACAGCAGCCAAATGATCTGGTCCGGAAACAACATGGAGAAAAGCAGCCAAAGCGCCCCCCACAAGAGGAAAAATCTCCGTGTCGTGATGAGAAGACCCATGATACATAAGCCATTGCACCAATACAAACATATAAAATAAATTAGGAATTTTCTCCAACATAAATATATTGGATTTTGTAATTAGACACAAATAGTTGATAAAAATTTTATAATTTTTTGTGTTGCAATCACTGCCAACTAAACAATTTCCTATTTTCGCAATCTAAATGAAAAACATATGCAGCAATATCATGATTTGCTAAAAACGATATTAGAAAGTGGCTCCGATAAAGGAGATAGAACTGGCACGGGAACAAGAAGTATTTTTGGCTATCAGATGCGCTTCAATTTGCAAGAAGGCTTCCCTATGGTAACCACCAAAAAACTGCATTTAAAATCTATAATACACGAGCTACTTTGGTTTTTAAAGGGAGACACCAACATTCAATACCTTCAGGAAAATGGGGTGCGTATTTGGAACGAATGGGCTAATGAGCAAGGGGATCTTGGCCCAGTATATGGTGCACAGTGGAGAAACTGGAACGGAGAGGCAATTGATCAAATTTCTGAAGTTATAGAGACTCTAAAACTAAATCCGGATAGCAGACGCATGTTGGTTTCTGCATGGAATCCGAGTGTCCTGCCCGATAACGGCAAATCGTTTGCAGAAAATGTAGCATCTGGAAAAGCCGCCTTACCTCCTTGTCATGCGTTTTTTCAGTTTTATGTAGCCAACAACAAGCTCTCTTGCCAGTTGTATCAACGCTCAGCTGACGTATTTTTGGGGGTTCCTTTTAATATCGCATCCTATGCCCTACTCACCATGATGATAGCACAAGTATGTGGTTATGAAGCTGGAGATTTTATCCACACCTTTGGCGATGTGCATATTTACAACAACCATATGAATCAAGTGCAATTACAATTAGAACGCGATTGTAGAGCACTTCCACAAATGAAAATCAACCCAAAAGTGCAATCTATTTTTGATTTCAAATTCAAAGATTTTGAACTCCTCCACTACAATCCACATCCGCATATAAAAGGCGCTGTAGCTGTATAGCTAATATTCCTTATCTTTATACAAAGACAATACATATGTTTGGAAATTCAAAAAAAGAAAAGACCAATATCGACCCAGAACAGTACGAAATGATGAAAAGGGCCGAAAAACGGATTAAGACCAAAAAAGGCCTATACAATCATTTTGTTTTCTTTGTTTTAGGCGCAGCACTGATGATCGTGCTCAACAAAATATTTCATTACGGAGAAGATATTTACAAAGATTGGTCTATCCTAGCCACAACTATTTGGGGGTTTTTTGTGCTATTTCATTTGGTAAGAGTGTATATCATAAAACGTTTTTTGGGTAAAGAATGGGAAGCCGAACAAATGAAGAAACTAGTAGGACTACAAAGAGATCGCATTGAAAAGATAAAGAAAAACTTAGTCAAAGAAGAGCAACTGATGGCGCAGAGCGAATTGTACAATGAACACATACAATCCGAATCTCAAGCTTCTACCGAAACACCACAAACAGAAAACGAAGAATGATTACATTAATAGCCGCTGCTGGAGAAAAAAACGAATTGGGCAAAGACAATGATCTCGTTTGGCATTTGCCTGATGACTTCAAACGCTTTAAACAGCTGACTACAGGCCACCATATCATCATGGGTAGAAAAACATTTGAAAGTTTCCCTAAGCTATTACCAAATCGAAAGCATATCATTATCACTAGAGATCCAAACTACCAAACTCCCGAAAACTGCATTGTAGTGCATAGCCTAGAAGATGCTGTTGCGTCAGTGGATCCAAAGGACAAGCGACCATTTGTAATTGGTGGCGGAGAAATCTACAAACTAGCCATGCCTATAGCAGCTTGTATAGAGCTCACCCGTGTACATGGCGAATTTGACTCTGATACTTTTTTTCCGCCTATAGAAGAAGCTGCATGGGAGCTCAAACAATCGAGTTACCATCCCAAAGACGATAAGCATCAATTTTCTTTTACGTACCTCACCTATATGCGTAAAGAACATAAAACCCAAAAGAGCTAAAAATCTTTGTACATGACCATATAATCATAAGATTCGCCCAACAGGGTGTACAAAACCTCCACATTATCTGCATTGGTATAAAAGCGATGTGGTTGCATCACTATCATATCATCGGTACGCAATTCGTTGGATAATAGCACGTTTTTCAGTTGTTTGGCCACTGCCATACCCGAATCGATTATTTGTACTTCATCGGGCAGTATTTGACGAATCACATCAATGAGGTATGGGTAATGTGTACAACCCAAAACCAAATGATCGATTTTTTGCTGTAGCATAGGTAAGAGATAAGCTTCCAGTAAAGAACGAACCTCCGCGGTATCAATTTTCCCATTTTCTACTAGCGGCACCAAACCCTCTCCCACTCTTTCTATGAGTCTAATCCCTTCACCATAGGTTTTAAAAGTTTTGTGAAACAGAGCACTCGTCAAGGTGCCTTTAGTTGCCAATACGCCAACATTTTTGGTTTTTGACTGTAGAGCAGCTGGTTTGATGGCGGGCTCGATACCCACAAAAGGCAGCTTGTACTTTGCACGCAGATGCGATATTGCATTGGTGGTTGCTGTATTGCATGCTACCACTATGGTTTTGCAGTTTTGCTCCAACAAAAACTCTACATTCTTCTCACAAAGTGCCACAATGCGATCTTTCGAATGAAAACCATAAGGCGCATGTTTGCTATCGGCCAAATATATGGTATGTTCATTGGGTAGAATTTCTTGTGCTTCCTTCCAAATAGAGGTACCACCTACGCCCGAATCGAAAAAACCTATAGATTGTGTATTGCTCATGGTCTAAAAAAAAAGCCCTACAAAAGTAGGGCAGTTTTCTATTTAAATCGCAATTCTTTCTTAGAATCCTAATTCTTTTTTTATTTCTGCAGTTAAATCTGTACCATTAGCTACCAAAAGAATCCCTATTCCTGGGCTACTATCCAACACATAGTTAAATCCTTTAGATTTGGATACTTTGTCTATAGCCGCTTTTATTTTTTCTTCGTGCGGCTTAAACAACTCTGCTTGCTTTTTTTGCAATTCTTGATATGCAGATTGCTGTGCTTGACGGATGTTGTTTTGCAAGTTTTGCAATTCTAAGGCTCTTCTTTCGTTTTCTTCATCCGTTTTTGATTTCGCCTCATTTCGATATTGCAATGTTTTTTCTTGCAATTCTTTTGCAGAGCTTTCGATATCTGCAGAATAGGTTTTTTCCAATTTTTGCAAATCCAATCTCGCTTGTTGCAAAGCTGGCATTTTCTCGATAATCTCTTTTACATTTACATGAGCCACTTTAGACTGGGCTGTAGTAATCGTGGTAGCACCAACAAACAATAATATTGCTACCAAAAAGGTCTTTAAATTCTTCATAATCTGTTTTATTCTAAGTGTTACAAATATATAGTTTTCTATCCATTATCAGGAGAATTATTTTTATTCTCTTCCTCCTTATTTTTATCCTGCTCTGATTGCTTTCTTTTTTCTTCTTTTGCTTTGCGCTTCGCCTCTCTTTCCGCCAATAATTTTTTTCTTCTTTCTTCGTAGGCTTTTTTGCGCGCTTCTCTTTCTGCTATTTTCTTCTTTCTA
This sequence comes from Flavobacteriaceae bacterium, assembly GCA_025800395.1. Lineage (GTDB taxonomy): Bacteria > Bacteroidota > Bacteroidia > Flavobacteriales > Flavobacteriaceae > JAOXRU01. The sequence goes on along the minus strand of JAOXRU010000667.1, from coordinate 17,566 downwards.
GCCTCTTCCGCCTGTTCTGCACGTGTCTTGGCCTTTTTCTTTTTCTCATCAGCTCTAGCCTTTACTGCTTCGTTTACAGGCTCGGTATATTCTTCCAATTCCGTTTTTGCCTTTTTGCCTTTATTTTTCTTTAGCTTCTTGGCCCTTCCGATCAATCGCAATACCTGATCAGATATATCGTGTCTATCGTTGGAGAACAACATCACCACATCAGATTTATCAAAAATAATGTCGTATTTTTTGTTTACCCCCAATTCCTTTACCGCATTGAAGACCTGATCTTGTATTGGACGAATAAGCATTTTCTTCTGCTGCACCAAGTCTCCTTGTGGCCCAAAACGATCTTGCTGGTATTCCAACATTTCTCTTTCTTGCGCCTGTATTTCTTCTTCGCGTTCCTCTATCAATTCTTTGGTAAGCAACACTTTTTCTGCCTGCAATTCATTTTTCAGCCCGTCTATTTTTTGCTGTCTCGTTTCAATTTCCACCTTCCATTTTGCAGCTTTAGACTCCAATTGCTTTGATGCTTGCTGGTATTCATCTACATTTTCCAAGATGTATTCCATGTCCACATATGCGATACGAGAACCCCTTTGCGCTGTTAGCTGGAGTGTCAATCCAATAGTTAATAAAGTTAAAAGAACTTTTGTTTTCATTTGCTTACGAATTTAATATAGAAAATATCGTGCCAAACTTAAAACCGCTGTCCAATTATAAAATGTGTCTCCCATCCATGAGGACTACCTGTGTTGCTTCCGGGCTGTTCGTCAAAACCATATCCGAAGTCAATTCCTAGCAGACCAAAGGCTGGCATAAAGATTCGCAGTCCCAATCCGGCCGATCGTTTAAGATTAAACGGATTAAATTCCTGAAAATTGTTGAAAGCGTTTCCTCCTTCCAAAAAAGCTAGTCCATATATAGACGCCGTTGGCTTTAAGGTAAGGGGATATCTAAGCTCTAAAGAGAATTTATTGTAAATAGTTCCTCCCACTCTACTTTGCCTTCCACTCACTGGATTGGTAAATAAGGGAGTTATCGACTGGTTTTCATATCCACGCAATTGGATATTTTCTCGTCCATCTAAAGTAAAATTACCTAAACCATCTCCTCCAACAAAAAATCTCTCAAAAGGTATCACCCCTCTATCATTGTCATATGCTCCCAAAAAACCAAACTCCACATTAGAGCGCAGTACCATTTTTTTGAAGATAACATTGTTATACCATGTTCCGGTAAATTTAATTTTATAAAACTCCAACCAACGAAAACGCTCTTGATCTATGTTTGCGATTTTTTCACTATTTACTTTCGAAGTTCCTGGGTTATCTACTATCGCTTGTTCCAAAGATTCTCGCTCTTCCTTAAGCGCTGTATAATCTACATCGTTAAATGCCGAATAAGGCAAAGACACTTTGGCACTAAGTGTAAACTCCGATCCATAAGTTGGGAAAATTGGATTCACACCAACATTCTTTCGAGACAAGGCTAAGGTATATGCCAAGTTGTTGGAAGTTCCATTACCGAAGGTAAACAGTCCTACATTATAATCCTGCAAATCGTAGTTTTGGTAACTCAAGGCATGCGACAACAAAAAGTTATCATCTGGCCACTCCAACCTTTTCCCCAAGCCCAAGGATACTCCAGTAATAGCAAACTGCTTGCTTTTGTCCACCTTGTTGTTTGCAAAATCAAACAAGAATTGTTGGGTACGTGAAACAGAAAAAGAGAAATTGATTGGTTTTTTTCCTCCCAACCAAGGTTCCGAAAAAGACGCACTGTAGGTACGGAAAGTCCTACTAGCCTGTACACGTAGTGAGAATGATTGCCCATCTCCCATAGGAACTGGCTGATATGCTTTTCCGTTCAAAATATTTTTTATAGAGAAATTATTAAAAGACAAGCCCAAGGTACCTATAAAGCCTCCGCCACCGTATCCACCTTGGAGTTCGATTTGACTAGAACCCTTCTCTTCTAGACCATATTCCAAATCCAAAGTTCCTTCGTTGGGATTGGGATTTAGAATTTGCGGATTAATAGTTTCTGCATTAAAATAGCCCAATCCTCCAAGTTCGCGTATGGTGCGTATAATTTCTTGCTTACTATATCGCTCTCCAGGCTTGGTGCGCAACATACGATAAATCACATAGTCGTTTGTACGATCGTTTCCTGCTACACTTACATGATTGAAGAAAGTTTCCTTTCCTTCTATAATACGCACCTCAAATGCTACAGTATCATTTTTGGCAGAGACCTCTACAGGGTTGAGCTGCGAAAACATATACCCATTGTTTTGATACATATTGGTAAGATCCAATGCATCTGGCTTGCTTTGATCTTGAATTTTCTTTTTGAGTTTTACCCCGTTGTAGACATCTCCTTTTTTGATTCCCAAGGCACGTGCCAAATCTCTATCGCTATATACTGTATTTCCAACAAACTTGATATCTCCAAAAAAATAGCGTCTTCCTTCTACTACGTTAAGATTGATATCGATACTGTTGTCGTCTACATCTACGATGGTATCTGCAACCACTCGGGCATCTCTATATCCATTTTCCGCATAGGCATCTACTATAGATTTTAAATCCTCATCATAATCGTCTTTAATGAATTTGGATTTTTTCCAAAAACGCCCAAAGAATTTTCTTTTGGTATTTTTCATCGCTCCGCGAACCTTACCGTCTGCAAGCTTCTCATTTCCTTCTATATTGATATCGCGAATTTTTACCTTGCTCCCCTTTACAATATTCACCACCATATCTACACTATTGAGGTTGGTGCTATCGTTTTCGACTCTTTTGGTAGCGATATTCACCTTTGTATTGAGATATCCCTTCTTTTTGTATTTATTGGTTAGGTAGTTTCTGGTATTCGCTATAAAGCTCTCGGTAATCTTTCTTCCTTTGGTGAGCTCCGTTTCCTTTAAAACATCTTTTACCTTTCTCTTTTTTACACCATATACCGTTACTTCGCGTATAGCAGGACGCTCTTGAATATACAATTCTAGAAAAACTTCCTTACCTTTTACATCGGTAATATAAAAACTCACATCGCTAAATAACTGTAATTTGATCAGTTTGTTAATCACATCACTAATTTGCGCTCCAGGTACCGTAATCTCTTGCCCAAGATGCAAACCAGTATAGGCTTTTACTGTTTGCTCGTTATAACTCTCTGCTCCAGTTACTGTAAGTCCACCGAGGATATACTTTTTTCCTTTCTCAAAAGGAATATCCTGTGCTTTTGCCTGATAGGCAGTCATCATACAAGCTATTAGCAATAGGGCGGTAAAAAAAGATCTATTTCTTTTCATTATTAACATTAAGTTGCTCACTGGTTTTCCCAAACCTTCTTTCTCGTTTTTGATAATTTACAATTGCCTCATACAGATGTTCTTTCGAGAAATCTGGCCAAAATATTTCCAAGAAATACAATTCGGCATAAGCAATTTGCCACAGCAAAAAATTGCTGATTCGCTGTTCACCACTAGTACGTATCATCAAATCTACATCTGGCAAATCATGCGTGTAAAGATGATCATTTATAATGGTATCGTCAACATTATCTATTGAAATTATATTATTTTTAACTTTGGTTGCAATTTCTTTAACAGCATTTTGCAATTCTTCTCTAGCCCCATAACTCAGCGCCAAAGTGAGACACATTCGACTATTATTTTTGGTTTTCTCCATCACCTCCACCAATTCACTATACACTTTTGGCGGCAATGCTTTTATATTGCCAATGGCATTTAGTCGAATATCATTTTCGTGTAAGGTGTGAATTTCTTTTTTGAGCGAAGACACCAAAAGTTTCATCAGGGTTTGCACCTCCAATTTTGGTCGGCTCCAATTTTCGGTAGAAAAAGCATATAAAGTAAGGTATTGGATTCCAAGCTCAGCAGTAGCTTCTACGGTATTTCGTACTGCTTTAGCCCCGTTTTCGTGTCCAAAAATCCGCAATTTCCCTTTCGCTTTAGCCCAACGTCCATTACCATCCATGATAACGGCAATATGCTGAGGCAAGCCTTCGTTAATTATTTCTTCCTTTAAACTCATTTACATCTAATTTCCGACACAATCGTAGCACGGTTTGCGCCCAAAAGTGTAGGTCAGTGTAAGACCGGTAAATACATACCAATCGTCGCTAAACTTATTTCCAAACTGCACATCCAATACTCCCGGCGTTTTTTTGGGATTACTCCCGTCCAAATTGTCGGTAAAAGTATAACGTGCACCAACCTCTAGCCCTATTACCAAAAACCTTCCCAAGGTTTTTTTGACCCCTAAGACCATAGGAATCGCAAAGCTAGTGTCTGTTCCCATTTTGCGCTGTTGGTTGCCATCAAAATAGGTTTCATCATACATAAAATAATGAACACCAGTATAGAGATACGGCGTAAATTGCGAGGACATCCTATGCAGGTTGAACTTAAAATAATTCACCTCTAAGCCTACGCCAAACTCGGTCAACCGATTGTCGAAGACATAGCCACGCTCTTTGCGAGATCCAATACTTGCTTTGTTGTCGTCTCCTTGAATACGCGCCCTAATAATAGAGGCTCTCCAAGAATACCGGGTACTTTTGTTCCACTTAAAAACCATTCCTGCTGCCAACGAATTTGGATTCACATAGGTAGTCGGACCTATGTCTCCAATATAATTGGCTCCTCCCAAATAGACTCCCACCTCATAATTCTGGGCAGAAATAGGCAAAACAGTCAAAAGCACAACTAAAACTAAGCAGGTTCTCATATCTCAAAGTTTGCAAATATAATAATTACGACGAGTTCGCAGAAGAAACTACGGAACTATATGCTTTGAAAACACAAATAATTGGATTTTATTGTTCAATTTCGCCTATCTTCTCCCCAGAGCAACTTATTTCTTAAGGTTTTGAAGAATCCTCCAGATGCCAATTGTACCATTTTCACTCCAAAATTACACTTGCGCAAGATGATTTCTGTTTCATTTTGGAGCGTGGCTATGCGGGAATCCAAAGAAATCAAATGCTGTTCTTCCCGACCATAGACTGTTAATTTTATTTCGGTATCATCGGGTATCACCAATGGCCTTGCATTTAGATTGTGTGGCGCTATAGGAGTCAAAATGAAAGAATTTGCCCTAGGCATGATCACTGGTCCACCACAGCTAAGGGAATAACCTGTACTTCCTGTTGCCGTAGCAACTATAAGCCCATCTGCCCAATAGGAAGTCAGATATTCTCCGTTCAAAAAGGTACTTACCGTTATCATGGAAGTGGTGTTTTTTCTACTGACAGTAATTTCGTTGAGGGCAAAATTGAGCGATTTGAAGTCAATTTTTGGATCGGCCACTTCCACCTCTAGAAGCGCCCGTTCTTCAATAACATATTCTCCTTCAAACAGTTCCTCAAAAGCCTCTCGAACCAGATCTTTGTGCACCGTTGCCAAAAAGCCCAATCGACCTGTGTTGATACCCAAAATCGGAATATTATAATTGCGCACATAGGTAATAGCTCTCAATATGGTACCATCTCCTCCAAGGCTGATCAACATATCGGTATGGGGATCCAAATCTTGATGACTATCAAAACTCCCCATCTCCATGGACAACAAATGCAAGCACTCTATATTCTCACGAAATTCTCGTTCTATCACGACTTCAACCTCTTGATATTGCAAGACCTCCAACAATTCTTCCAAACAGTCGATATCATCCAAATCGAACTGCTGACCATATATGGCTATTTTTTTCACTTATTGCTTCCTATTTCAAATTAATCACCAAACTAAAAATCTAAATATCTTCTCAAATAAGCCGAACGTTCTTTGAGATTCTTGATAAACTGATCGTCGTTTACTCCAGAAACGATTCCATAGCCATACCTCCGAAAACTCTGCATAATTTCATTATACGACATCGCGCTTATTTTCAAGGTAAGCTGTATTTTATCCCCATCCATCTTGGAAACCAAAGCCCCCAGTAACTTTCCGTTTTCTGTTTCTACAATTTGTGATATTTCGCTCAAAGAATAATCTTGCAGCGCTTTTTCCACAATCACCACCGCCCCTGGCTCAGTCAAAAAGGGCGTTTCCCCAAAAGTAGTAATTAGGCTAGTGAGGTCAATATACCCTATATATTTTTGCTGCTCATCTAACACGGGCATCATATTGGATTCGTTTTCCCCAAAACGAGACAAAATTTCCAACCAATTCATACTAGCCTGCACAAAAAACATTTGGTACAAATAGGCAACATCACCAAGCTTTTTCTCGGGATCGAACACATCCATATCCAACTCAGACAACAGCCCCAGCAACGCATTGTCTTGTACTACCACTATATGGGTACAACTGTGGTTTTTGAAGCGCCCTATAGCTTCCGATAGTTTATCATCGGGAGTCAGGGGCAAGATCTCGTTATTTAGGTATTGTATAATTTCCATATGTATCGATTCACCCTACAAAATAACCAAATTCTAAGTTAATATTACAGATTTGCGCTATTTTTGCTTTAATTTTTAAAAAAAACATGACAAAACTTAGTGTAAATATCAACAAAATAGCCACATTGCGCAATGCTAGAGGAGGCAATGTACCAGATCTATTAAAGGTAGCCAAGGACATCGAATCTTTTGGCGGACAAGGTATCACCGTCCATCCTAGACCAGATGAACGCCATATTAGGTACCAAGACGCAAGAAATTTAGCACCGATAATACAAACCGAGTTTAATATAGAAGGGAATCCAGTATCCCAATTTGTAGATTTGGTTCTAGAGGTAAAGCCCACTCAGGTAACTTTGGTACCCGACGCACCAGACGCCATCACTTCCAATGCAGGCTGGGATACCATCACCCACCAAGACTACCTAAGAGATATCATCGCTACTTTCAAAGGAGCTGGCATACGCACTTCCATATTTTTGGATCCGGACCCCAGATACATTGAAAGCGCTGCTTCCACAGGCACCGATCGCATAGAACTCTATACCGAAGCCTATGCAGCTGGCTATGCCAATGGAGATGAAAAATGCATAAAACCTTTCTACGATACTGCTGTAGCAGCGCACCAAGCAGGCCTAGGCATCAATGCGGGCCACGACTTGAACTTAGAAAACATCGCTTTTTTTAAACAAGAAATCCCCAATTTGCTCGAAGTATCTATTGGGCACGCACTCATATCCGAATCGCTGTATCTTGGATTGGAAAATGTAGTAAGCATGTATTTGAGAAAGCTACAATAATGGAAAATCTGCACTCGAGAATCATAGGCAAAGGCAAGGCCTTTGTGATTCTGCACGGATTTTTGGGGATGTCCGACAATTGGAAAACACTAGGAAAGGCCTTTGCAGAAAAAGGATTTCAAATACATCTGGTAGATCAACGAAACCACGGAAGAAGCTTTCACCACAAGGATTTCAATTACGACCTAATGTGTGCTGATCTGTATCGCTATGCACAAGCACACCATATTGAGAAAATGGTATTACTCGGGCACTCTATGGGCGGTAAAACCGCTATGGAATTTGCATGTAGACATCCAGAAAAAGTAGACAAACTCATTGTAGCAGACATAGCACCAAAATACTACCCTGAACACCATCAAACCATTTTAGCTGGTTTGCAGGCCATAGATTTTGATAAGGTGACTTCCAGAAAAGCGGCCGATGATGTCTTATCAAACTATATTAAAGAACTCCCCATACGTCAATTTTTGCTCAAAAATCTGTATTGGCGAGAAAAAGGTGTGCTTGACTTTCGTTTTCACCTAGAAGCACTCATTTACAACATCAAAGAAGTTGGAAAAGCTTTAGCGCCAGATTGGATATGTGATAGCAACACTTTATTTCTTCGCGGCGCAAACTCTAGCTACATCTTAGAATCGGACCACGAAGCAATACGACATCAATTCCCCAACTCTAAAATCACAAGCATCCCAGACACTGGGCATTGGCTACATGCCGAGGATCCAAAGCAATTTTTTGACATGGTAATGGCTTTTTTATACCCCACTTAAAGAACCCGCACCATTAAAAAAAGTGAATCATACACTTTAAGCCTTATTTAAAAAAAACCAAAAAGGGAGCGTTCTAGACATACTTGCATAGAACGACCAGCTTTTTATTTTTAAAACCACAAAATCATTATTTTTTTCTTAAATTGTGACTTATACATATACCTTATGAATTATATCTTAAAACTTCTACTGACCGCCTTAGCGGTAGTGCTGCTTTCCAAAGTCCTACCTGGAGTACAGGTAGAAGGCTATACGGCTGCGATATGGGTAGCACTTACACTTAGTATACTCAACGTATTGGTAAAACCCCTTTTGGTACTATTCACTTTACCAATTACCGTGGTCACCTTTGGTCTATTTCTACTCATTATAAACGCACTAATCATTTTATTGGCAGACAAACTACTAGATGGCTTTGCAGTTAGCAGCATATGGATTGCCATACTTTTCAGTGTATTGCTTTCCATCTTGCAGTCGATATTGTTTTCCATTTTAAAAAAAGACAAGGAGCACTAAAAAGGAAGCTTTGAATTTCAAGTGGTTAAAAACTTGTTCAACTTATAAAATTGTTATAATTTTGCGCTCCAATTATTGAAAATAAAATTATTAGAAGCGCATGGATATTTCAAAACAGCAAATTGATGATTTGAATGCAGTGGTAACGGTAGCCATCAGTAAAGCAGATTACAGTGAAAAGGTCGAGGGAATTTTAAAGGATTACCGCAAGAAGGCTAATATCCCAGGTTTTCGTCCGGGACGCGTACCTATGGGCTTGGTAAAGAAGCAATATGGCAAGGCTGTATTGGTAGACGAGGTAAACAAGCTGTTACAAGTATCGCTCAGCAACTATTTGGTAGAAGAGAAATTGGACGTACTAGGCAATCCTATACCCGTAGAGAAAGAAGATTTCAACTGGGATCAGGAAGATTTTTCTTTTGCATTCGAATTGGGATTGGCACCGAAGTTTGATATCAAATTGAAATCCAAAAAAGCGATCACCCGATACAAAATCGTAGCCGACGACAAAATGGTAAACGAGCAGGTGGAGCGCATACAAAAACAATATGGCAAATTGATTCCCCAAGATACGGTAGCGGAAGACTTTGAAATTACAGGTACTTTCAAAAACGAAGAAGAAGGTATCGAGAATAAGACAACTTTGAGCTTGGACAAAATCAAAGGAAAGCGCAACAAAGACAAATTTCTGGGCACCAAGGTAGGAGACAGCATTCCATTAAAGAGTAAGAAATTATTCGCCGAGGATCACGATCTGATGACTTACCTCAAAGTAGAGCACGATAAGGTGAACGACTTAGACATCGACCTGCAATTTGATATAGAGGAGATCAACAAAAGAGAATTGGCCCCCTTGGATCAGGAATTTTTCGACAAATTATTTGGCGAAGGCAATGTAACCTCTGAAGAAGAGTTGAAAAACAAAATAAAAGAAGATTCTGAGAAAAATTTTGAGCAGCAATCCGATCAAAAATTGTTAAACGACATCACCGAATCTCTATTAGACAACACCAAATTTGAATTGCCCGAAACCTTTTTGAAGAAATGGATACGCCTAGGTGGTGAAAATCCAATGACGGAAGAAGAAGCAACGGCAGAATATGAGAAATCCGAAAAAGGCTGGCGATACCAGCTTATAGAAGGCAAGATTATAGAGGACAACAATCTGCAAGCACAATTTGAAGAATTAAAAGAATTTGCCAAAGGATTTGTCCATCAGCAGATAGTCCAATTTGGTCAGATGCAAACTAGCGATGAGGAACTAGACATTATTGCTGACAGAGTTATGAGCAATAAAGAGGAAGTAAAAAGACTGTCGGAACAGTTGATGAGTCAGAAGCTCCTTACCTTTTACAAAGAAAACGCAAACCTAAAAACTAAAGAGATCACATACGAAAACTTCATTAAAGAAGTTTATAGTTAATAGAAAGTCTTCAGAATATCGTATCTTTAGACAAGAATTAACTTCTTAAACTTTAATTTTTAGAAAACAATTAGTAAATGGATTACGGCAAAGAATTCGAAAAATATGCTACCAAGCACCACGGTATCAGTAGTGTATATTACGATAAAATCACAAGTAGTTTAACACCTTACATCATCGAAGAGCGTCAATTAAATGTGGCTCAGATGGATGTTTTCTCTCGATTGATGATGGATCGCATCATCTTTTTGGGAACTGGAATTAACGATCAAATCGCCAATGTTATTCAAGCCCAGCTTTTATTCTTGGAGAGCGTAGATGCTTCAAAAGACATACAAATATATGTCAATTCACCAGGAGGTAGTGTTTATGCTGGTTTGGGTATTTATGACACTATGCAATTCATCAAGCCAGATGTAGCTACAATCTGTACAGGTATTGCTGCATCGATGGCTGCGGTATTGCTTTGTGCAGGAGCCCAAGGGAAGCGCAGCGGCCTTACCCACTCGAGAGTAATGATACACCAACCACTAGGAGGTGCGCAAGGACAAGCAAGTGATATTGAAATTACTGCTCGCGAGATTTTGAAGCTCAAAGACGAGCTGTATCAAATTATTTCCAATCATTCTGGACAAAGTTTTGACAAGGTACACGAAGATAGCGACAGAGACTATTGGATGCGTGCCGACGAAGCCAAGACTTACGGGATGATAGATGAAATCCTAGCTAGAAGCTAAAAATATGACAAAAGAAAGCTTAGAATGCTCCTTTTGTGGGCGTAAAAAACCGGAGACCAACCTCCTCATTGCAGGATTGGATGCTCATATATGTGATCGCTGTATAGAACAAGCGCACGGCATTGTAATGGAAGAATCCAACCAGGCTAATGCCGATGAACTTTCAGCAGAACTGATCCTCAAAAAACCTTTGGAGATCAAAGCTTTTTTAGATGATTTTATTATAGGACAAGAACATACCAAAAAAGTAATGTCTGTAGCGGTATACAACCACTACAAAAGACTACTGCAATCCCCTAGCGAAGATGACATCGAAATACAAAAGAGCAATGTTATCATGGTTGGGCAAACAGGTACTGGAAAAACACTTATTGCCAAAACCATCGCTAAAATGTTAAATGTACCCTTGGCTATAGTAGATGCGACGGTACTTACCGAAGCTGGCTATGTAGGGGAAGATGTTGAAAGCATACTCACCCGTTTGTTGCAGGCAGCAGACTACAATGTGGAGAAGGCGCAACGTGGTATTGTCTTTATAGATGAAATAGACAAAATCGCCAGAAAAAGCGACAACCCATCCATTACCAGAGATGTATCGGGTGAAGGGGTGCAACAGGCCTTACTCAAGCTATTGGAAGGTACTGTAGTAAATGTACCGCCTAAAGGTGGACGCAAACATCCGGATCAAAAATTTATAGAAGTAGATACCGAAAACATCTTGTTTATTGCTGGTGGTGCCTTCGACGGTATCGAAAGACATATCACCAAACGACTCAATATGCAGGCTGTAGGATATAGTGCTTCTAAAAAAGAAGATCAAATAGAGCAAGCAAATCTTTTGCAATACATCATTCCAAAAGATTTGAAAGAGTTTGGCTTAATACCCGAGATCATTGGTCGACTTCCGGTGCTCACGCATATGAATCCTTTGGACGACAAAACTCTAAAAGCTATACTCACCGAACCGAAAAACGCGATCATCAAACAATATGAAAAACTGTTTGAAATGGACGGAATCGATTTCAAAATTACAGACGGTGCTTTAGAGTTTGTGGTAGAAAAAGCGGTAGAATACAATCTTGGTGCCAGAGGTTTGCGCTCCTTATGCGAAGCCATACTTACCGACGCCATGTTTGAACTCCCAAGTTCGGATGAATCGAGCATAAAGGTAACTAAGGATTATGCGCAAGACAAACTATCTAAAACGGCTATAAAAAAGCTCAAAGCAGTAAGCTAGTCGTTTTTTGAGACCTTATATTTGAAGAGGTAAACCATCATATAACGGATTGGTTTACCTTTTTTTTATTTATAAAATACATCAAGAAATTTCTTCTGCTACGCTGCCATTTATTTGCAACAATTCTTCGAGATATTCTCTACTATTGGACAATCGAGGTATTTTGTGTTGCCCTCCCAATTTGTCTTTGCGCTTGAGCCAATCATAAAACAAATTGGTCTTTGCTACATGCACCTTAGGCATACTGAGGGTCATATTGTTATATCGTTTGGCTTCGTAGTCGGAATTGAGCGATTTGAGGGCATTATCTAGCAATTCGGTAAACAAATGCATATTTTGTGGTGCTTCTCTAAATTCGATCATCCATTCGTGAGACCCTTTTTCCTTATCCACCATAAAAATTGGCGCTACGGTATAGTCTACAATTTCACTGGCTGTTTTTTCACAAACTCTCTGCAGTGCCTGTTCTGCATTTTCAATTATAAGTTCCTCTCCAAATACATTGATATGATGCTTGGTTCTTCCTGTGATTTTAATTCGGTACGGATTTAGAGAAGTAAACCGTATGGTGTCGCCAATTTTGTATCGCCACAATCCTGCATTAGTCGTAATAACCACGGCATAATTTACCCCTGTTTGCACCTTCCATAGCGGAATCGCATATTCCAATTCGGACCCAAATGCATCCATGGGAATAAACTCATAAAAGATACCATAATCCAACATCAGCAGTAAATCGTTGTGGTTGTTTCTATCTTGAATCGCAAAAAACCCTTCGGAAGCATTGTAAATTTCGTAATATTTAAAATTGTCCTTGGGTAATATGTTTTGATATTGCTCTCGATAGGGAACAAAACTAACTCCTCCGTGAAAATACACTTCTAGATTTTCCCATATTTCAAACAGATCTGATTGACCTGTTTCTTCCAAAACCCTATTGAGCAATACCAACATCCAAGAAGGGACACCAGCCATACTGGTTACATTTTCGTGGATGGTTTCTTGCACTATGGCTTTCATTTTGCTTTCCCATTCGCTCATTAGGGATACCTTATGTGATGGGGTACTGCTAAACTCAGCCCAAAAAGGCATATTATCTATGAGTATGGCAGACAAATCTCCAAAAAATGTTCCGTTGTCTTCGTACAATTCTTTGCTACCACCCAAGCGCAAACTACGTCCGGTAAATAGTTGTGAGTTTTCATTGTTATTGAGATACAGACACAACAGATCTTTTCCCGATTTGAAATGACAATCCTCCAAGGCTTCGGCGCTTACTGGTATAAATTTACTCTTGGCATTGGTGGTTCCGCTACTTTTGGCGTACCATTTGATGTTGGTCGGCCAAAAAATGTTTTGTTCTCCCCTCCTTCCACGGTCTATCAAGCCTTCAATATCTTCATAAGTAGATATCGGCACTCTATCCACAAAGGTCTCATATTTTTTTATGGATCTAAAATCAAAAGAACTGCCAATTTCTGTATGTTGCGCCACCGACACTAAATGCTCCATCACTTCGGTTTGCACTTCGTGGGGGTATTTCAAAAACAACTCTATTTGATGATAGCGTTTTTTAAGCAACCAAGAAGCTATGGAATTAAATAAAGGTATTGGCATTTTTACAGTATATTTGAATATAAAAATAACAAAAAACTAGGATATGTTTGAAGGGGTACTTACCAAAATGAAAACCAGTATTGGAGAACCAATAAATTACTACCTTAATTTTGAAAATGACTTCCTGCATATCAATCCATTACTAGACAAAACCATTCAAATTAATTTTGTTAAAAACCAATGTTTAAACTGTGGTAAAAACCTTCCTATTTTCCGTCAGGGGTATTGTAGAAATTGTTTCTTCGAAATTCCCCAAGCAGCAGATTGGATTATGAGACCAGAATTGAGCAAGGCACACTTAAATCAGGAGGATCGTAATTTGGCATACGAAAAAGCCATGCAATTACAACCTCATATTGTGTATTTAGCTAATTCTAGTAACGTAAAAGTTGGCGTAACACGCAAGAGCCAAACACCGACAAGATGGATTGATCAGGGTGCACATGAGGCTCTTCCAATAGTAGAGACACCGAATAGATATTTGGCAGGAATCACCGAGGTAGCTCTAAAAGAACACCTTAGCGATAAAACTAACTGGAGGAAAATGCTAAGAAACGACATTGAAGATATCAATTTACTAGAAATAAGAGACAACATACAACAATACATACCTGAGGAAACCAAAGCGTATTTCCTAGAAAACCAAAAAGAAATTCGTTTAGAATTTCCTGTATTACAATACCCAGAAAAAGTAAAAAGTTTAAACCTCAGCAAGACGCCAAACTATAAGGGCAAACTAAAAGGTATCAAAGGGCAATATTGGATATTTGAAGACCAAACCGTTTTCAATGTTCGTTCGAATGAGGGAATGGTTTGCGCAATAGATATTTTTTAAACTCCACAAGGTTTACTTATGAAAAAGCTCCAATACAGCAAACAAAGTTTTTGCTATAAAGAAACTACCCATTGTCAAATCATGGCAGATGTATATCAGTCGAAGCACAACTGCAATGGCAAGGCATTTTTATATTTTCATGGCGGTGGCTTTGTGATGGGCAATCGCGAACTTGGTTTGCAAGCTGCACTTAGAGACGCCTTGCTAGATGTTGGATTTACAGTGATTTCTGCAGATTATCGATTGGCTCCAGAAAACAAAATGCAGCATATCGTTTCGGATGCCCGAGCAGCATTCGAATGGGTTTGTACGTATGCCAAACAGTGGAACGTATCTAGCGATAAGATCGTAGTGGCTGGTGGATCTGCTGGCGGATTTTTGGCTTTGAGTTGCGGGTTTGGAATGGTGAAGTTGCCACAAAAAATTGTTGCTATATCCGCACCTACAGGTTTTTTTGCTTATGATATACCCTTGGGCGATTTGTCAAGGCGCAATATAGACAGCCCCTACAATATGGTAGGCAAATGTATTTCTTATGCCGATTATGAGCAAAGGTCGAAACTGTTTGACTATTTACTGGAGGAACAATTGCTCTTTTTTGAATTGTTTGGCTTTGACCCTAGTGTAGAAAAAGAAAAATTACCAGCATTTCGCATCGACAGCAATTTTCATACAGATTACCCTCCCGTATTGTTACTACATGGAGCAGACGACACCCAAGTAGACATGTCTGAAGCCGAAGCACTTATCGCTTTTTTTAAAGAAAAAAAGCATACACATCGTTTTCTTACCTATGCTACAGGCCATAGCTCCACACTTTTGCAGCAAAACAAAGAGAGTATTGCAGAAATTGTGGCATTTAGTAGCCACATATAATACCATTTAGTATTTGAGATTACTAGTATAGCGTGAGTTGGTAGCATCAAAAAACCGCCTGAAAGAGACTTTCAAGCGGCTTGCAATTGTTGTATTTGTAATTATTGTTTTACATATAAGATACCAGAGCTACCAGCCAATACCGCTTTATCACCATCGAAATGCATATGATTGATCACTGCATTGGTAGGTAAATCGAGCTCTTTGGTCCAGCTATCTCCTTTGTTGGTTGTCTTCATTAGCTTATCATCGGACACACAGTACCACTCGGAGGCATCTTTTAGAAAAATAGCGTTTACATCTGCCTTTTTCACCGTCCAATTTGCTCCTTGGTCTACGCTAAGCACCAAATTTCCATCTTCGCTTATGGAAACAATTTCGTTGATATCGATAAACTTGGCCTTGTTCATATTTCCACTAAAAGTTGTAGTGCTATCTACTACAGTCCATGCATTTAATGAAGTAGCAGATCGCACAAGATTTGCTTTAGGATCCTTTACCATAGCACCCAATTCGTAATATTTACCATCGAGGCTTTTTCCATAACCTTTGACCAATGCGCGTACTGCTTGCAAACCAGTCTTGCTATTGTCATACATATATGGTGCCGCATTGATGGTAGTAGAAGAGCTACCTCCATCTGTAGTAACAATATGCGCACCATTGAGATTGGTCAATACTGCTTTGGATGCTTCTAATTCTACAATCTGGTTGTAGCCGCTAAACTCTCCCAACTCCTCAAAATTTCCAAAAACGCGTATATTGTTAAATCCGTCGGTGGTAAAATAGCCATATCTTGAAGTAGTTGTAACCCCCACCCCACTAGAATGCATTTCCAAATCGAGTTGACTAAATCTACCTAAAGAAATTTCTTTGGATCTATACCCTCTATTATCGACATTTACTTTATTTATAAAACCGACATAGTTGCCGTTTAATTCTCTTCTAGCCAAAAAAGTAACATTGTTGTCGCCATCAAAAGAAAAAGCTTTGCGTATGTCTAAAGCTTGATAACTTGACTTGGAATGGTCGAGCACTTCTACCCACCCACTAGGGCGAATATAGATATACTTTGCATTACTGGAGCGATCGCCTACCATAACTTTTAGCAATAATTTGCTTTCTAGTTTTAGATTGTCTGGGATGGTGTACATAATTTTTCCAACACTGTTTGGAGTGAGTCTCACCCTTCTTTCTCCTATTTCGAGAGAAGTTTGCTCGCCTTCTTTGATAAAATTTCGACCAGAAATTTCGAGGGTTTCTCCTACGGTAAGAAATTCTGAAGATAAACCTTCTATAGCAACCGCATTGGGATCTATACTTGTGTCAGCCATCGAATGATCGTCTTTTTCACAAGATAGAATTCCGAAGGCAAGTAGGCCTACAAAAAAGAATCGTACATAAATAAAATTTGAGAACTTTGGTTTCATTGTTAAAGGTATTAAGTAAATAATTATTAAAAATGTTCATGATTTGCGTATTTGCTATAACACTATTACAGGAAGTGTTCGAATACAGTTTTGGGAATGAACAAGAAAACCTAAGTTTGGTGGGAGACAACATATCTAGAGCTATCGTTTTACACGAATGACGCTGCTTAAAATCATGATATCTGTTCACTATACTTGCCACTTTCCAAAAAATTTGTAGTTAGTACAGTTGTAGCCTAGTATCAATATTAACAGTATTTCTCTTTTTTTATTGCGTAAAATCTTACTTTGTGGGTGGTGTATAGTCGTAAGATATTGGTTTTGTGAAACTTAATAGTTGCGGGATAATAAAGAAAAAATCTATATTCGATGAAATATCTTCTGTAGGGGTATATCTTTTATCATTGAAAAGATCCGTCAATTTGTAAGCGTGCCGAAAAAACAAGCTTATCCTTATCTTGGTTGTAGCCTTTAAAAAACCAGTTGGTTGGATCAGAATCATTTAATAAGCAAGCAATTGTTTCTGATAGAAAGCATTCCCCCAAAAAGTTGATTTCGAAAGCAGCAATCTTCCTATTGTTTTGCAAATTGGCTGGGATGGTATTTTGAACCCATTCTGCGTATCGCAAATTATTTACATGCATATTCATATCCAGATCGCTAAATTGCACTTGCTGATTTTGAGCATGCTGCCAAGAATGGGGCAATCGGATTTTCTGTGCTTGGAAAGAAAGCTGAAAACCTTTTAATTGTTTTGTTACCTCATTTTTAAATGTAACTTGTTTTGGTCTTCTTGTATTTGCATCTAGCACCATCCAAGTAGTACTGCAACTTCCAATTTGCTTCTCTCCCAAATATATTTCAAATTCTCTATAGGCATACATGCCATCTGGCAG
>JAOXRU010000624.1 GCA_025800395.1 Flavobacteriaceae bacterium | reverse complement strand
CTTTTCTGAAACTCATAATCGCCAACAGCTAATACTTCGTCTACTATCAAAATCTCAGGTTCTAAATGTGCCGCAATTGCAAAACCGAGTCGAACACTCATTCCTGAAGAATAACGTTTGACGGGAGTATCAATATATTTTGAAATTCCTGCAAAATCGACAATTTCGTCTAGCTTTGTACGAATTTCGGCTTTGGTCATACCTAAAATTGCTCCGTTCAAAAAAATGTTCTCTCGACCTGTTAATTCGGGATGAAATCCTGTACCAACTTCCAATAAACTGGCTAGTTTGCCTTTGACCTTAATTATGCCTGAAGTAGGTGCCGTAATTTTGGATAATAATTTTAAAAGAGTAGATTTGCCTGCTCCATTTTTGCCAATAATGCCTAATACCTGTCCTTGTGGTACTTTGAAACTTACATCTTTCAATGCCCAAACGTAGGGATTATCTATACTATCTAAGGTATTGGTAGCGGTTTGGAGGGTTTGTTTTTTGCCTCTGAGACGAGCAAATAATTGGGCAAGGTCTTCCCGAAGTGTTTGGGAATTGACCGTCCCTAAACGATATCGTTTAGCTAAATTTTCTACTTGAATCACAATTTGGCTCATGGAATTTGTACCTTAGTCTGATGCCAAAGATAAAGTTTTAATCTGGAAAAAAATCAATGCAAACAAGTTCAGCCCTTCAAGAAAAATACGATACGCAATACGAACAAGATCTCCAAGCTTGGCGATTGCTTGGT
>JAOXRU010000617.1 GCA_025800395.1 Flavobacteriaceae bacterium | reverse complement strand
ATTCTTTCGTCTATGGTAATATTTAACTCTGGTTTTTGTCCAATACTTTTTAATGAAACTAAAAGTAGGATTGGGAAAACATATTTTCTCATTAATTATTTTTTGAAATAAAGATAGATTTTGTTTGAAATTGTTACAGTTTTAAATTAAAAATGGTATTAGTAGCACCTTAGCTTTTTACATACCGCCCAATATAACCTAAATAATGGATGTGCGCAACGACAACCCGAATTATGCATTAGAAAATATATTATGTCTAGAAATTGCTTTAAAAACAAGAAACAAGGCACACAAAAGCATTCGATGCGCCAACCAGGATTTGCCGTTACAACGGGGTATTTTAATTCTTTTCTTTTCTGTAATACGATATTGCCATATTGGCTATAAATACCAATTGCGCACTAGCTACTATATAGGGTAGTATATTGCGCATGCTAAGTATAAGCGGGGTGTACCAAGATGGTTTCCAATAGGAATGTAAGATGGCGGGATCTCGTTGTTCGAAATGGTAGGGATTGGGCAAAATAACCATAGCCAAAACTCCTCCTAAGGTGCCTGCGATATGCAGAAAAT
>JAOXRU010000610.1 GCA_025800395.1 Flavobacteriaceae bacterium | reverse complement strand
TGCCGATTTCTTTACAGCAGATATGTACTTCTCTGGGGTAAATGTTTCTGCTATGGTTTTTATAAAGGACGAATGGCGAAAAAAACAATTTCCAGTGGTTCCTGAGCTTACTAAAAAAATAGACATATTAAAAAATAAAGGAGAATAAATGAGAACGCTAGTCCTATTCAGTATCATCATCTTAAGCATTGGCTGTAAAAAGACCAAGCCATTCGCACAAAAAAACAGAAAACCAACAGCAATGATAATAAACGATAGCATGCAAAAAACAAGATATTATTTAGACTATAGGCTTCCTGGTTCTGTTTCCATGGAATTATGTGTTAACGATGTAAAACTTCGAAAATCATTTCTAAGTGGGTATATAGACCTCAATCCATACATACTGAAATCGGGTATTCAAAATGTGAAAATTAGGGCATACTGTTTAGAGGGAACTTTAAATATAGAGCCCTACCACACCAAACAATTTCCAAATGAATTACCACCTATAAGAGTAAGCATTTATACTACGGACGAAAAGGAAGAAAACATTCATAAATTGGTACAATTTCCTTTAACGCCAATTGATAAGCCTATCCCATTATATGAGGCTAGTTGGGAATTTGAAGCCGAAGTCCCCTATGAATTAGAAGGTTGGAGCAAGGCACAGGATTTGAGTAAATGGGATCAGGAGGTATTATTAGAAAAAGTAGTTGCAAAATACCAAGAATACAGAGAAATGCTACACAGTGGCAATACCCAAGCCTTTTGGAAAGCCATAGATAAGGGCTTGCAAGAAGAATTTGTAAGCTATTATTATACAGAAGAGAGAATTCAACAGCTATATGCAAGAACAAATTTTTATGATTTACAAAAAGACATCATGATGCCTTTAGAAAAATATACCATGAAGTTGTATGGCAATGGCCGTTTGGTTTGTTTGGAGAATATAGATAAAGAAGAATATGTAGTAGGTACAACATTACAAGAATCTATTTATCATTTAGGGCAAAGTTCCTTATTTAGTTATAGAGAAATTCCGTTAAAAAGCGATAACATTTCTTTTTACTACAACCGTATCTATCTGATGATGCCAGTAGGTAGTGAAGAATTGGAAATTATACGGCTAATACAAAGTATTGGCTAGACTATACAATAGATTTAATATTTAATACCATTTCTAGGTTGAAATGCCCTTAAAAGAAATAGATGATTTTTTTCTTTATATAAAGAAGAAAAATCAAGCATAGCCTTCGCTACGGTTTCTTTTTATTCTGAAATAGAAAGGAAAAAAGCGCTGTTTATTGGGGTGATTTCAAAAGGTAAATGGTATAACATCACCAAAATCCTTAGATTGACAACAAAATGCCTTAAATTTACTAGCGATTTGACCAATAAAAGATAATAAACGTGAGTTCGATATAAATTATCTTCACAGAAGCCTTATAAATAATGAGATTTGGATTAAAAAGGTGCAGCTTAAACCCTTAATTCAAGGCTTTTTGGGACAAAGATTGCTGTTTATAAGGCTTTCTATAGATTTATTTTGTCTTTCCTTATGCGTCGTTGTGATCTTTTCGAGCTATAAATAGCCCTTCAAAGCCAAGCCTAGCCTAAGAAAATCAAAATAAACTGTGTGCGTAAGTTATATCGAACTC
>JAOXRU010000563.1 GCA_025800395.1 Flavobacteriaceae bacterium | reverse complement strand
ATTTCTTTCGAACGCGTCCATCGCATTGGAAAGTCCAGCCTTACTGACTCCAAACCGAGACCGCTCATCGCAAAATTTACGTATCACAAAGACAAAGAATTTGTGATAAGTCAGGCCAAGAATCTCCGTGATACCAATTTTGCGATCGCGCGTGATTTTCCGAAAGAGATCGTGGATAAAAGAAAGTTTTTCTTACCAACCTTAAAAGACGCCAAGAAGAAGGGACACACTGCAACTTTAGTTTATGATAAATTATATATAAATGGGCAACTGTATAGGCTATAATTCGCAACCCATATCTACCAGCAAAAGTTTCTTACCAGAGTCAGCATTGTTAGAATTACTATTATCTCTCTCATATTTTCTGCTCGTTCCCTTTGGGTCCGCTTTCGCTAATCAGTCTTAGTTAAAAAACCAATCGAGATTTGTTTACCTTGTGATCGAGCCGAAAAGGGCTCTTTAGTTTTTCGTTTGTATGTACGGGTATAGCTGTTTTACTTGTTTACTTATACTATTTATTAATACTAATGCTCGGTGTGAAGGCTCGGCGGGTTCCATACTTGGATTCCACTCTATCACGAAAGACCGTTCGCTTACCAGCGCAAATTTGGAAGGAGGTATGTATCCGTGTTTTTTTCTTCCTGTGACTTTGCTTTGTTCATGGCGATCAATGTATCTTGCGTCACTTTAAAAGTCAGAGGCTTAAATAATGAGCGTAAAAGGAGGCAAGTTTTTAGATGGCTGCATGGGCGAAAGTTCCAAATCATTTTCCTCCAGGAGGTTTATAGTTCGCGAGATATAGAAAAAATATGGTCTGCCGAATGGGGCGGTAAAGTAGTGTTTTGTCACGGCACAAAACATGGTTGCTGT
>JAOXRU010000207.1 GCA_025800395.1 Flavobacteriaceae bacterium | reverse complement strand
TTAGGGTGTCCCACTCATAATGGTGAAAATCCAACTTGTTTATAGCGCTACCAGCACACTTCGCCCTTGCTCGTACATGTGTAGAAATGCTTCAGAAGAAGTTTCAGGAAAATTGAAATGTATTTTTTGGTAGCACAAAATGACTGATTTTCTCCATAAATATAGCACTAAGCAGAGAAAGATAGGACTAAGGGAAGATAATATGCTAACAAATCAGTACCACCAAGCAAATGGTATTGCTTTTCAGGCATTAGAAGAAGACAAAATGCAAAACTTCTTTAAATGGCCAGTTTTACTCCTTCTGTAACACAAAACAGATCCTAGTCCGTATTTCGTATATGGTACTCATTCAGGTACATTAGACTTACTAAAAATGTGATGTACAAAAGTTTTTGGCATACAAGTTTATGTATTTGAGCAAGGCTAGTTCACCTCTTATATGAGTGGAAGTATAATGTTCGTAGCGGTTCTGTGCCGTTGGCAGGCAACAACAAAATGTTCTTTAATGACCTGTGTGTGTTTGTTGGTGTTTACGTTCGCCTAAATACTGCATGCACGAATTTGTGCATTCGCCAACTTTAAATTAT
>JAOXRU010000540.1 GCA_025800395.1 Flavobacteriaceae bacterium | reverse complement strand
GGGTTTCCCAAAGGAAATGCTGTCAGAAAAACTACATAGAACCTGGGTTTAAACCGATATAGATACTACGAATAGAACCGGCATTCTCACAGAAATAATTCTGGATAGAAAAATAGGCACATATGAAACAAGAGTATATGCCTACGGAACAGTGTATATATGGAAAGGGAGCATTATTAGCGTAGTAGAAATATCAGAATATATTAGACACTGACACTTTACATTCATGTAGTTTCATGTAAGACAAGACATGTGTTCTAAGTGTGGGTTCCCCCAAGCCAATGCTGCTAGGAAAAAATGGTCGAGCCTAGGTATAAAAGTAACATATACTTCGAGTAGAAAACTAGCGGCGACTTTTTTGCACATATGAAAAAGGGTGATATTGCATCAGTGTTCTACATGTGGATTTCTCAAGCGAATCGTGCTTAAAACTCCTGGAAACGAGGATGAAATATCAACATGAAGACATTAAGTCTCGGATTTGCGGCAAAATGGCATGGTTTTACCTGTGTTCTAAGTGTGGTTGCCCCAACGAACTACTGGTCAAAAAGGCATGGTACGTACAACCTAGGTTTGAAGCAACATACATACTACAAAGTAGGAAAGAAAATACACATAACTAATTACCAACTAAAAAGAAAGAAATGCCAAACACAATGTATATAAAACAAGTCCGTGTTGAGTGAGGGGATATTAGTAGAAACGCGACAGACGTACCAACAAATGCCATGTTTCCTGCACGTGTGAACGAGTAGTGCTATTAGAGAACAGGTTCTAAGTATGGGTTTCCCCAAGGAAATGCTGCCAGAAAAACTACATAGCACCTGGGTTTAAATGTATATAGATACTACGAACAGAAACCAGCATTCTCACAAGAATAATTCTGGATAGAAGAATAGGCACACATGAAGCAAGAATATATGCCTATGAAAAAGTATGTGTGTGAAAAGTGAACATTTATTATAGCAAAGTAGAAAGATCAAACATTAGAGAATCTGAGAATACCATGCCCTCTTATGCCTGTTCTAAGTGTGTGGTCTAGCAGGCACACAGCCAAAACAAAGTATAGCTTTAGTGATTTGGGATGCGTTCTAAGTATGATGCACGTCCCACCGTTCTAAGTATTTTTTGCTATGTTTATATATGTTTATATTTTGGAAATTTTTTTTTCCAAAACCAGTTCTAAGTAAAAGTCCGGCGCTATATA
>JAOXRU010000519.1 GCA_025800395.1 Flavobacteriaceae bacterium | reverse complement strand
CACCTTCTTCGGTAACCTTCATGGCATTAATGGTTTCCATGATCTTTTTAACGCTCCCGTGATCTTTTACCGTTGGTGCCAGGGTAGCATATATTTCGCTTACTTCCGAGGCTTTTAAGGCTCTGGTTTGTAGTAAATTGTTTAGTACCATACCAGAAACGAGACCTTTAGGATTGTCTTTTACAAAATTAACCATATAATTTTTGTTTTCCTCTTGTAACTCGGCGTATTCGTCGCGCAATGCCTGCATATTTACAGAGTCTTGGGAGCGAGTGGCTTCCATAAATTCTTGATTGATAGCTTGCATGCGTTTACCAATTTTTACATTTCCTAGTCTAAAATTGGTAAAGATTTGGTTTTGCTCGGTGCCTTCTACTTTGGCAAATTGTACGCTGTCTTTAAGCGTATTTATTTCTATAACACCATCTTCTAATATAACTGGTACTTGGCCAACGCCGTTGATGGTTACCAGATACATGTCTAATGCAGGGGTTTCTCCACTAAAGCTGAAGCTATTCTGCAAGATCATGGTAGTATCTATAACTACAGGTCTGTTGTTCTCGTCTATTTTTTTAAGGTAAACTTCT
>JAOXRU010000198.1 GCA_025800395.1 Flavobacteriaceae bacterium | reverse complement strand
CAGCATTTTTTTGGGAAAGGATTCGAAGAAAGTGCATCTGACGAGCGGTCTTCCGTACAAATATATTTGTCTCGCCATATTTTCGCTCGTGGAACAGAAAATTCAGCTGTTTATTCTCTTCGTATAATTGGAAAGTTTTCTTCAGAAGTGCAGCATGAAACATAACCACTTCAAGGTAACTTCACTTGGGTACCATTTCTATTAATTGAGGGACTGATTTTAAAGATTTTGGACACAAACAGCTTGTTTGCACATTTTTTGTATTCAATTCCGGTCGAATTCTCGGGCATTACCAGAGAAATACCGTACTTACATCAACATTGCGTGCCTCCATCCTACCTTGTCATAATAAAATAATCCTTTTTCGGATTTTTCGTTTTATTGGTGGTAAAGAATCCATATGATCTGGGATCACAAATCCGTTTTTGGATTCTCCCAAAAAAACGCACCCTTGGTCTACATTAACAATTTGTTCTTGTTTTTAGCCATGGTTACTATTTGTTCTTTGGCCTTCACAAGGAGCACTGGCGAGCAAAGGTTTACCTCGATCCAGGCGGTAATGCCGTT
>JAOXRU010000465.1 GCA_025800395.1 Flavobacteriaceae bacterium | reverse complement strand
ACGTTTTGACTCTATGGAAGATTTAAAAAATTGGTTGCACAATACTGTCAAGCAAATGAAAAAGGAAACTATAAAATCGATCACTGGAAATCATCATTATTTAAATGCTTTTAAAACGACTTTTAATTTTTAAAATGGTATTACTTCGGATTTGACGGCAAGGTTTCCGAAATAAAAACCATAAGGCTGAAGAAAAAAGACCCGAAGAAAAACCAAATCGCAGAACGGCTTTGGGTGCAGCAAAAGCTAAAAAGCTTATACAGAAATGGCGAAGCCCAAAGTGCCAAGTTACATAGCAAGAAATACGGATTGGTTTCCGAGCACACTTCCCTTATTGTATTGGAAGACGTGGCGGATTATGTAAAATATCGGATTCAGCCTCCCTCCAGCCTACAAGCTGCCTATGCCGAGCAACTAGAAAAGGAGCTACAATGGGAGAAAAAAACCAAAAAAGACCGTTTGGAAGCCGTATGTATGTCTTTCAAAGAAAATTATGCACATTGGAAAGACGCACCCGATCGCAGAGATATGCCCTTAGAAAAGTACCGCAAGATGGTCCAAAAAGCGCCAGATACTATGGCGGCCGGTATGGAACTGATGGAGGAAGTGGAAGAAGTAGCTATAGAAGAGCAAGAGATGGATACGGGCCATGAGGCCTTGGCCGAGCACAAAAAGAGGGTGCAGAAAAAAGAAGACCCTATTGCCAAAGCACCCAAAATAAGGATACAGGCTTGGACATCCAATGCCAGTTATATGCAGGAGCTAGATGGCCTAGGGAAAGACCAGCTTTACGCAGCCTATTTGAAACACAAAACCAAGTACAAAGATCAGCCTGGCTTTTATTTTGACATGGGCAACTATATGATGCAACAAGGCCAAAAAGAGCAGGCCTTTACCATATGGAGCAATATGATAGAACAAGACAGCAACCATAACGAATACAAGCGTAGCTTGGCAAAAACCCTTATGCAATACGGCTATGCCGACTATGCTGTATCTCTGCTAGAGGACATGCTCCAAAGTCGTGCTTTTGAGCCCCAAACCTATTATGATATGGGTCTGGCCTATTTGGCAGACAAGCAGTATCAGAAGGCGCTAGATAGTTGGTTTCACATCTTGGAATTTCCTTGGGATTCTGAAGTCATCTTGCGTTTTCCTTGGATCGAAAACATCGTATTGGCCGATATCAATGCGCTTATCACGGCACATCGCAAAGAATTGGATATCCGACATATTCCTCCTTGTTTGCAAGCGCCCATGCCTGTAGATATTAGAATTGTAATCGATTGGAATACAGATAATACCGACATCGATTTGTGGGTGACCGATCCCCTAGAAGAAACCTGCAGCTATCGCAATCGACATAGCTATTTGGGTGGGTTTTTGAGCAACGATATCACCCAAGGCTACGGACCCGAAGCATTTTGGCTCAAACACGCCCCAAAAGGAACATACAGCATCCGGGTGCATTTGTACGCCAACCACCAACAGAAACTAATGGGTAATACTAGCGTACGGGCTATGGTATACACGCATTTTGGAAGCAAAAAACAACAGATGCAATACCTCAGCCTGCAGCTCAATACCAAAGAAAAAGGCGACTATTTGGTGGGAGATATCGTGTTTTGACCCGAATGCTATTTGCAATCTTTTCGATTCTAAAATTGCTTCACTAAGTGAAAGCTGATGAGGAGACTAGGGCGTATTTTGCTCGGTTTTCTTCTTAAAATCGGCAAACAATGGCTGCTGGGTATAGCTAAATGCCATCGCTCTGGCCTGAAAAACATATAGATAATGCTGATGCTGATGGTAGTATGGTCGGGTATTAAAATACAAGCCCGTCATAGGCTTTTGAAGAATTTTTTTGGCTTGCGCTGCGGTGGCCGTATCGGGAAACGCCCATTGTTCTATTACCCCATCCTCTATCCACGAACTAGTACCCGCTTTGCGATAATAATAGGCCCATATATGCAAGACTTTTTCAAAAACTGCGATATCGGTAGCCTCCAAACTCGTTCTTCCAATAGGATGATGAAAGCCATCGTAGATTTCGCTGTTTTTAAAGGCAATCGGATAAAAGGGCTTCTTGGCAAACAGTTGCACTCCCTTGCGATCGAGCGCTTTGTAAATTCCTACTTGTTGCAAACGAAGGCTATCCGATATCCATCCCTTATCTTCTATTTCTTCTACAAAATCGAGTACGAATGCATTCGGCCCATGAGGTAGTTCCAATATAGGGTCTACTGAAGAAGCAATTTCTAAGGTTTCTTTGGGTGTTTGCACACGAGAAACAGGCACTATAGTATTGCTTTTTTCTTTTTTGCAAGCCAAAAGAGAACATATAAAGACCCATAGTAGTCCAACAAATCCAAGGCTGCGCATAGTTGTTTATTTTATATTCTAAATATACCTTTTTTCTGGTTTTTTTGGCCCAAAAACATGGTCAAATTAACATTAAGTCCAAAGGAAGGGTCATGAAAAAATCTCTTTATATGCTATAAATTCATGAATTTTCATGTATTATTAATTACTGTTTTTCAATATTTTATATAAACCATATTAAAGTAAAATTTTATTAAAGTAGCACTTTATGTTTTGATAGATTTTTCCTACTTACAAAACCGGGTTGGTACTCCAAATTACGTACCAGTTGGTGTTTTTGCATTGCTCTGTATTCCACAAAAAAGTCCCCCCTTTGGGTGCTGTTGCATAGGGGTGAAAAAAGTGGTATGCCAAATTATTTTATAGAATCCGCCGATGAAGCATACTCTAGATTGGCTTGGGTTGCGTATTTTTGTCTTATGTCAATTTCACAAAACATAAAAGTTGCTGTAGATGCTGTGGTCTTTGGCTATGTCAACAAACAACTTCAAATCTTATTGATTCATCCGAAATCCGAAGCATCGAAAGACATTTGGGCGTTGCCTGGAGGCTTTGTTCGCGACCAAGAAGGTTTGTCTGCCGCTGTAAAACGCGAGTTAGAAGAAGAGACTGGGGTACAGGCCGATTATTTGGAGCAATTGTATACTTTTGGCGATCAGGTAAATAGAGATCCAAGAGCCCAAGTCATTTCCGTAGCCTATTTTGGACTCATCAATCCCGAACAGGTAGAACTAGAGGCCAATACCGATGCACAATACGCTGCTTGGTTTCCTATAAACCAAATTCCCGACTTGCGCTTCGACCACAAAAAAATCCTCCAAATGGCACACAAAAGGCTGCAATCCAAACTACTATATCAGCCTATTGGATTCGAGCTCTTACACAGAGAATTTCCCTTCTCCGATTTGGAAACCCTATATCAAACCATACTGGGAAAAAAATTGGACCGTCGCAACTTCCGCAAAAAGATACTTAGTTTCCAAATTCTAGACGATACTGGGAAGAAACAAAAAATTGGTTCTGGTCGCCCTGCACAATTATTTCGATTCAACGAATTGAAATACAAAGAATTATTAAATAAAGGCTTTCATTTCGATATACAATTTGCGTAATTTTAACACAAATTAATTTGTAGGAAAAAGAATATCTTTTTATATTTGTGTAAAAATTACGCAAATGAAGACTTTATTATTAGATCCAAACTTCAATCCCTTCCCCAAAAACGAGACCATAGCATACAAAAGCTTGGTGTTCCCTGGTGGAGAGCCACATATAGAGATAGAACCACTACAAGATACCAAGACAGCGGTTTGCATTTGTCACCGCATAGGAAATTTCGAAGATTTTGGTTTTTTACTCTTGGCTATAGGCGCTCTAAAACGTATGGGAATCCGCAGTATATCCGCTTTTATCCCCTATTTTCCTGCAGCACGTCAAGATCGTGTTACCACGCCAGGAACTGCCTTGAGTGTAAAAGTATATGCCGATATTCTCAACCAACAAGGGCTAGATCAGCTGCTGATATTCGATCCACATAGCGAAGTCACTACTGCCGTTTTGCAAGCGCCCACAGTACTCAGCAACCATATATTTATACAGGAATTGCTACAAGAACTTCCGCCAGATCTCTATATCGTATCTCCCGATGCTGGTGCTCAGAAAAAAATATACGAATTGGGGGGTTATTTACAAGATTATGAAGTAATTGAAGCAGGAAAAAAGAGAGATGTAAAAAGCGGCAAACTCAGTGGATTTCGCGTATATGCCGAGGATTTAGAAGGCAGAGACTGTCTAATCGTAGACGATATCTGCGACGGTGGCGGCACCTTTATAGGTCTGGCAGCAGCTTTGAAAGCCAAAAATGCAGGAAATCTCTATTTGGCGGTTAGTCACGGGATATTTAGCAAAGGATTAGAACCCTTGGAGACAGTTTTTACCAAAGTGTATTGCACCAACAGTTTTCGAGACATGCCCAAGCATCCCTTATTGACGCAATTTTCGATACAGTTAGAAAACAACCAAGGCAAGATTTTTTTCACCAAATAAATACCCTATGAAAACCGCATTGAAAGACATACAAGCAGCATTATTTGGACAGGCCATAGGCGATGCCCTTGGCGTACCGGTAGAATTTACTTCTAGGAGCAGCCTACAAGCCAATCCCGTTACGGATTATCGAGCTTTTGGCTGTTGGAACCAACCAGCCGGAACCTTTTCGGACGATAGTTCTATGCTATTTTGCACGGTAGAGAGCCTATTGCATGGCTACCATTTGGAAGATATGGCCAATCGTTTTGTACAATGGTATACAGAAGGCTATTGGGGCGCCCATCACAAAGTCTTTGATATAGGCGGCACCACAAGACGTAGCCTCGATAGGATACAACAAGGCGAAAGTCCCTTATACAGCGGGGAATGGGAAGAAGAAAACAATGGAAATGGCTCCCTGATGCGCATACTTCCCTTGGTGTTTTATTTGCGCCATATGCCAGAAATAGACAAGCGATTTGCCATAGTTAAAGCCGTTTCTTCTATTACCCATGCGCATTTTAGATCGGTGATGAGCTGTTTTATTTTTGTTGAATTCGGAATTTCTATTTGCCAATATCCCAAGGATCTCCAAACCGCCTATAGGCATATGCAACAAAAGGTACAAGCCTATGCAGCACAGCAGGGTTTCAACCAAAAGGAAATGCATCATTTTGCTAGAATACTCCATGCCAATATGGCAAATGTGCCCATAGATCAGCTTTCTTCGGAAGGCTATGTGCTGGATAGTTTAGAGAGCGCTATTTGGTGTTTGCTGAGCGCCAAAGACTATAGAGAATCGGCGCTAATGGCGGTGAATTTGGGAGGAGATACCGACACCACTGCGGCCATCAATGGGGGCTTGGCTGGACTACATTTTGGTTGGGATGCCATTCCACAAGCATGGGTCCAACAACTGGCCCGAAGTAGCGATATACTAGACTTAGCCAAAAAGTTTCACTATGCCTTATCCAAACAAACTTAACCCTTAAAAAATTTCGATTATGAATCCATTATTATACACAGATGGTTATAAAGTAGACCATCGCCGACAATATCCCAAACAAACTACTTTGGTATATAGCAATTGGACCCCAAGAGGCAGTCGTGTGCCAGGCATCGACAAGGTGGTCTTTTTTGGTCTGCAATACTTTTTGCAAAAATATGTGATAGCAGCTTTTGATCAGCATTTTTTTGCACAGCCCAAGGCAGCAGTGGTAGGGCGTTATACAGCGCGCATCAATGCCTATTTGGGAGAAAATGCAGTAGGCAGCGAACATATAGCCTCTTTGCACGATTTGGGGTATATTCCAATGGTTTTCAAAGCATTACCAGAAGGATCTGAAGTGCCTCTACGCATACCTATGTTTACGATGTACAACACCAAGCCCGAATTTTTTTGGTTGACCAACTATTTTGAAACCCTACTATCTACTACAGTGTGGATGCCTTGCAATTCGGCTACCATTGCCAAGTCGTACCTCAAGATACTGCATACCTATGCTGCAGAAACGAGTAGTGTGCCCGAAATGGTGTATTGGCAAGGGCACGACTTTTCGATGCGTGGTATGGCAGGCTTGGAAGCTGCTCAAATGAGTGCTGCAGCTCATTTGCTGAGTTTCTATGGCACCGATACCATTCCTGCCATAGACTTTTTGGAACAATACTATGGTGCCGATGCCCATAGCGAAATCGTAGGGGGTTCGGTAGCCGCTACAGAGCATTCGGTAATGTGTATGGGTACATTAGATAAGGAACTGGACACCTTTAAACGACTCATTACCCAAGTCTATCCCAAAGGGATCGTATCTATAGTATCCGATACTTGGGACTTGTGGAAGGTGCTTACGAAATATTTGCCTGCCTTAAAAAAGGAGGTTTTGAACAGAGAAGGAAAAGTGGTTATTCGTCCCGACAGTGGGAATCCCGTAAAAATCATTTGTGGCGACCCTCATGCCAATACTGCAGCTGCCCGCAAAGGCGTTGTACAGCTGCTATGGGAAGTATTTGGCGGCACCACCAACGACAAAGGCTATAAAGAACTCGATGCACATATAGGAGCCATTTATGGCGACAGCATTACCTTGGAGCGCGCAAGCCAGATCTGCCAAGGCTTACAACAAAAGGGCTTCGCTTCTACCAATGTGGTGCTGGGTATCGGCTCCTTTACCTACCAATACAACACTAGAGACACTTTTGGTTTTGCGATGAAAGCCACCTATGGAGAAGTAGATGGTGTAGGAAGGGCCATATTTAAAGACCCTATAACCGATAATGGGGTAAAAAAGTCTGCCAAAGGCCTCTTACAAGTAGTGGAAACCCCAGAAGGCTATGTTTTGAAAGACCAAGTAAGCTGGAGCGAAGAACAAACCGGCGCTCTAAAAGAGGTGTTTCGAGATGGGAAGCTATTGGTCAAACATCGCTTGTCTGAAATACGCGAACGAATAAAAAATAGCCTATAATTGGTAGGTCATTGGTGTTAGGACTCCTATCTTCATCAAAAAACCAACATTTGTAAGAAATTCCAGGTTTCGGCCATAAAAAAAAGCGGTTTTAGACCCACTTATTAGAAAAATTCCCCTTCAATTCGCGGTTTTTTGTTGAAAAAAATCGATTCCATTTTGAAGGGGAGTTTTTTAGCTGCGCACCTTGCGCATTTTTGAAGAAAAATCCCAAAAATCCCAGGCCCAATAATAGGCGATAAACAGACCTGATTTTCTATAATATTTCTTACAAAATTGCCTTGCAAAAGCACCTAAAAAAACTCTAAAAACGGGATTCTAAAGGGGAAAATTGGCTTAAAATTTCGACGATTTATGCGATTTAACAGTTGCTTTTCTGTTCATCGAAATACAAACTCTATCGTCTGTTTCTTGGATATTTGGACAAAACTTAAAGAAATTAATGAAGTATCTAAAACCTTGATTTTTGATATCTTATAGAGTATAATATGAAATTAGAGTGTTTTTGCTGCCGTTTTCCATTAATCGAAAAACAAACCAATGCTCTGTAAAGGGTCATTCGTCGGTACAAAACAGTAGTCATTGTGTCCTATTTTGAGTCAGAGTAAAAGGCAAAAAACCTTGCTTCCAACTGCTCTAAAAACAGCACAAAATTGCAAATCGACAAACAATGACCAAAGCCTATTTTGCAGTATCGAATCGATGTTTTGTATTGGTTTTTCTTTTTGGCGGCTATAAAAATTCCCTAACTGTCGGCGCAAAATCGGTTTAAAGCATGGGTCATGTGAAGGGGGTGAAAATCAATCTAGTTCTCTACTTTAGCATATAATGTATTTATTATCAATGATTTTCTAATTTGTGTTTTGACCTTAAAATCCATTCGACTAGCATTTTGTGTCATTGATCTACACGAATAGCGCATTGATCTAAAACTTAATTAAAACATGTTTTTTCTTACAAAAATATTGTATTTTTACTTTGCAACGATGGGGTATATACTTTCAAAAACGAAGATAGTTTATACCTCCCCACCTAGAGCCGTTCTTGGCTATTAAGACTAGATTTTCTTCTATTGTGATGTATATGTCCTATTGGGAAAAAGCCCCGCTTTTTCTGCTTTAAATCTATTTATTAATTTTTATTTTTTATTCAAAATGGGATCATTTAGAGCGAGCCTTGAAATGGGCGGAAAAGAATTTGACGTATTGTTTTGTGACTACAGCTTTAGTAGAGACACAGACAAAAAAGGAAAGCCATCTTCTAATGTGTATGGTGGACGTGTAACTGTAGAAATCGAATCTACCGAAGATACTTCTGTAGTAGAATCGATGCTAAACTCACAGTTCAAGACCATAGACGGTAAAGTGACTTTCAAAAAAACAGACGAAGATTCGAAAATGAAAGAAGTGGAATTCAAAACTGCGTACTTGGTGTACTACAAAGAAACCTTGGATGTAGCTGGTGAAGTTCCTATGAAAATTAAATTTACAGTTTCTGCAGAAGAAATCGTAATTGGAAATGCTGCGATCGACAATCGTTGGCCGAAAGCCTAAACAACGAACTAAATCCAAAAGAGGTGCCTATGCTTATTGTGTAGGCGCCTCTTCTTTTTTGATAACACCAGTGGGTGCCTGCCACTGATGGCCAATGCTTACTTCCGTTTTTTCGATTTGGTTTTTGATTCTATGTTGTAACATATTGGGACAATCTATGCAACATCCATAAACTTCCATTTATAAATTCATATAAAATAGCTATGGTATCTAATCGGATAACTAAAATGGCAATCACCAAGAAAACAACCGAATTTGACAAATGGATTAGAAAGATTTACGAGCTAAAGCCAAAAATCCTCTTTAGAATTTAAAAATTGGAATGGGACGAATATTTTGAGGGCTGTAAACTGGATGGTGATGAAATTCGTAAAATGCGAATTAACTATGCCAAAGGGTAAAGCGTGTTGCAATGAAAAAGAAATCAAAATTGTTGTTCTATGGATTAGCGGTGACAAATCTACACAACAAAGTCGCAACCCAAAGCGCTGTCGTCTCCTACTGGTCATAGTCAAAACTGGCAAAATTGTAGTTCCAAAAAATACACCCTTCTTCTCTAGAGTAATAAGATAATCCCAAATACTTTTTCAATCCAAATATTTTTAAAGCCAACTTTTGAAATTTTTATTGTATCCAAAATACGATTCCTTTCTCCTTTGGCGAAATCTTCGGTTGCAAAAAACAACGATCCTACAATCGCAGCCCTCAACATACTGCGGATCGCTAACTAGCAAACAGAAATCTTTATCTAAACGCCCTAGGCAAAATTGAATTGCAGCATTTTTTAATAAATCCTTTACAGTAGAAAAACTTGGGCTTTCATTTTTCAATCCTACTTGCAGCACTTTTTTTCAAAACATGCTTTTAAAACAACAATATGTTGGTGGTTTTAAACTAGAAATGGTATTAGTATTTGCTCACAGACGCTATTGGCAAAAATGCTTGGCAGAGGCCAACTAAAAAATCGGACAGCAAATAGCTATAATTAGCATTCCTAACTTTAACTGAATCTACAGATACTGAAAAACAGCCCTTAGATTTTCGTACAATCGGTCCATAAAATCCACATACAATTAGCATAACTACTTTACAAAATGATCATTTTATAAGTGACTATATCTTGGTATATGCACTTAGGCGTTTTCTTCCTATTTGGTGAAAAAATTTGTCTATAAAAAAGGAATGTGAACCCCAAAATGGTTTGTTTTCTTTCTGAAACGGGATAAAAACTGCCATCAAAATCGCCTAGATGTAATAGCTGTCTCTAGATCAATCGGAATTGGAAAAGGGTATATTTTTCTCTGGGGACATTTGAAAATTTGCAGAAGGCATACCATCGCATATATACCGTAAAAGAGAAAATACATATTTAGACTTTTCTATATTTTTTTGCGATATACTGTCCTAGATAGTCCCCCGCATAGTGTTGGAATCATAAATTGGAAACCCCAACTAAAAAAGGGGTGTACCCACAAAAATATGGCTTCAATTTTTCTAAAATCCCCTCCTAGCTCCCTTACTAAATTTTAGGGCTAGGTGGCCTAGTATTTCTGCCTATTTTGCTTAGAACTTGCTTGCTTAAAATCTCCCCAATTTTAGTTTTCAAAAGCTCAAAATTGTCCAAAATTTGATCCAATAAGCCAGAAAACGGCCTTTTTTGTAATACAAACTCCATGGTTTGAAAAGCTAAAAAAAATCATTTTTTGGTGTTTTTATGTGCTCAAAAAAAACATTTACAGCGCATGCTTATCGACCAAATACCAAATTAAGGCCAAAAATCAAAAAACATACAAAACCGACTGCTGGTTGGAAAAATACCACTCACCGTACAAAAACCCCAATTAGAATTCCCCATTTGACGTTTTTGAATACAAGCTGGTCTCCAAAGTGATGTGGCATACAAAACCATCAAAAATGGAAACGGAATTTTGTGCAGACTGTTGGGGGTTTTATTCCTGTGGCAACCAACAGCCAAAGACAGTCGCCTCTATCTAAAATGCCTGTACAAGCCAATTGGATTTGGAGTGTATGGTGTACAGAAAAAAAAGGAGCTATTTTAGAAAGATCTTTGGCCATCCAAAAGCTGGAACAGCTAATTTTGTGTTTTGCAATGATGCGTATACAGTTTATATCTTTTGTTTGGTTTGATTGGCTGCAATACACCACTATACTAGCACAGCAATTTATCCCAATAGTTCCCTACAGCTGTATGGGAAGTACTTATAAGCTTTTGCAAGACGCCCAATTGCCCGACAAGGAGATCTATGATTTGCTAGAAGACGATACCACAAACATATGGATGGCCACCAACCAGAGTTTGTATCGCTATGATGGCTATACCTACCAAAGATATCGACATCCGCAACAAAAAGGATCTGCTGTTTTTGGGTTACAAAAAGATAAGGACAATCGAATCTGGTCTATCAATTTACATGGGCAAACACTGCTAACCAACAAGCAGCACTTGGAATTGTTTTTGGATGTACAAAACTACACCAAAGTACAATTGGCAAGCTTTGTTTTGGCAAAGGATTTTCTGTGACTGTTGAGCAAAACTGGTGTTTATAAAATCGACAAAAAGGACAAATCTATGCAACAGTGGAGTAGGCAAAGTCATAGTTTTAAATTCGATATTATAACCTTAAATCCCCAACTTTTAATATGAAAACTTCTTTAAAAAAACCTATTTGCTCTTTTATTTTTGAGTCTGACTTTTGTACATCAAGGAAAAACCTTTGACTTGAATAGCGCAGGAGTGATTTCCCATGGCGATCAGTTTGGTATACTGCTTACCATTCTTTCGGATATAGCCTACCAAAAAACAGAAATGCAGAGAGATGCACCCTATTCGGGCAATTTTACAGAACAAAACGTTTTTTTGCAGGAGACGGAAAGGAACTTCCCAGCAATACTACTTACACCAAGAAAGACCTAAACATGGTGATACAAATTGCTGAAGGTGTTTCTATAACCGGGGGTGAAATAGATGAAGTGAGCGAAGCTCAAATCATAGCCAGAACTACGGAAGATACAAAGTATGCCAAAAAAGTTGAATCGTATCTGCCTAAAGTAATAGAATACAACAGCAGCAAAATAGAGCTAGAAGCAGACATAATCCTTACAGGTGGAAAAGTAATTAGCCTTTACCTCTCTGGTGCACCAAATAAGATGGCTATAGGCGGATAAGCTATGCTTTTACAACATCATAAGCCATTTCTATACTGGAAGGGGCTTTTTTTTCTATTTTAAAACATACAGCATAAGTAGATGTACTGTTTTGGGCTTGCGATGCCAAAAAGTAGTACAAGCTGTTTTGGATGGGCAGTGTTTGTAGATATGGCCTAATCCAACAAAACAGTATTTTTATTCCAAAACAAATGGCAACTTTCGACAGAGAAAAACACTGGTAAAATGTGTACAAAACAAAAAATTGGAAGCGGTAAGTTGGTACCAACCCACACCAGAAACCTCTTTACAACTGATTGCTAGCTATGACATCGCCAAAGATGCCCCCATTATAGATATAGGCGGAGGAGATGGTTTTTTGGTAGACCATTTGTTCGATGTGGGCTATGCCAATATTACCGTGTCGGACATTTCCTAAAAGACTCTAGAAAGGGCCGAAAAAAGACTGGGAAACAAGGCAAGTAAGGTAGAATGGATAGTGGCAGATGTTGCCAATTTTTAGCCAAATAAACACTATATTTTGTGGTACGATAGAGCAGCTTATCACTTTCTAACAGATCCCAAAGAAGTTTCACTATACACGCGCAGCGAAGAAATGGCAATTGAAAAAGCTGGTTTGTTGCTCATGGGCATCTTTTCTACCAATAGCCCTTTAAAGTGCAGCGGTATTCCTGTGCAACAATATTCGGATGAAAGTCTTAAACACCAATTTTCAGATACTTTTGAAGCAATAAATACTTTTACCATAGACCATCAGACCCCTTTTAGCACCACCCAGAACTTTGTTTTCGGGCGGTTTAAAAAAATAGGAACTAAAAGTGTTGTTGGAGATTTTGGGTAAAAACTATGTTAGTCACTATACAATGAAATAAAAATAGTTCACCAAATTAGTGAATAATTTTATTTGTTTTATTGTCTTTGTAATAGGAAAGACATCCATATTTATAGAGATAAAATTTGAAAAAGAATACCTAAAACAACTTTATGAAGATGGTAAAGCCAAAAATAAAAAGTATCGCTTTTAGAAAAGTGTTATAAGAAAATATAAAAACACAATTGACAAATTAAGAGTTGCAGAAAAAATAGAAGACTTGTATGTTTTTAAAAGTTTTAATTATGAAAAATTAATCGGAGACAAAAAAGGAATTGCATCAGTAAGGGTTGACCAAAAATGTCGAATAAAATTTATTTCGACTATTGAAGGAGAATAACCTAACTGTATAACAATTTGTTCGATAATTGATCTAAGTAATCACTACAAATAGAAAAGACATGGCAACGCAAAACAACAACATAATCCCATTTGAAGCTACTCACCCGGGCGTTCTAATAAAAGATGAGTGCGATGCCTGTGATGACATAAATCAAAAAGACTTAGCTAAAGAGCTTGGCGTTAAAGCTTCATTTTTAAACGAAATAATAAAAGGTAAAAGGCCTCTTACGGCTGATTTTGTTATTATATTGGGAAAAATATTTGAAATTCCTGCTGATTATTGGATGAAATTTCAAACCCAATTTGAGATTGATAAAGCAAGAATTAAAGAAAAGAATATTGAAAAAATTAACAATATTGAAGTTTGAAATATAATTCACGTGAGTTCGATATAACTTACGCACATAGTTTATTTTGATTTTCTTAGGCTAGGCGTGGCTTTGAAGGCCTATTTATAGCTCGAAAAGATCACAACCACGCATAAGGAAAGACAAAATGAATCTATAGAAAGCCTTATAAACAGCAATCTTTGTTCCAAAAAGTCTTGAATTATACCATATCTAGTTGCTAATGCCCTTAAAAGAAATAG
>JAOXRU010000192.1 GCA_025800395.1 Flavobacteriaceae bacterium | reverse complement strand
TGTAATTTCCTTTTACATATCGCAATCTTGCCATAATCTCTCTTTTTTAGTGCAAGGCAGTGCCTTCGCCTCCGTTACCATTAAATCTTTTTTGGCTCTTTTTTCGCATTTCGCCATGGGCTTGCTCGTGGTGCTCCCCATTGGTGACTTCCTTGCGATCTTCCTTGCTCTCACTATGTACGTTTTGCTCGAAGACCTCTGTGAAATCTCCATTCACTAGCAACATTTTATTACCAGCCACACTCTCGGTGCTCAAGCCACCGACTTGCTCACTCTTATTGATCCCCACCACCGTATTGTGGTTCATCCCAATATTCGCCTGCATATCTTCGCCCACATTTAAATTAAAGTTTTTGCAGTTAATGGTTAAGGTCTCTGGGGCGTTTATGGTAATGCTTTTGCTCTTGGTGTCGAACTCTAGGAGGTTGCCGCCGGCGTCTTTTTAATCCAATGCCCCTTGACTCCTCACCAAAGCCTTGTATTCTTTTCTGCGGCTTTTTTTATTCCTTATATAATCTTCTGATTGGGAACTATAATTCATATAAAAGCCAAAATATTCCCAAAAGTATTGCTGTTCTATTGGATGTGATTGCATAATAACTCTACCTCTATAAAAAATAATTTCATGTCGAAAGCCATCGTATTCTATTATATAACATTGAATATTTGGAGAATAGAAACGCAATGCAATTTTGTGAATAATCTTTACTTGACTTTGTTTTAAGTTGTTTTTTGCAAGAAAATCCTCCATCTTTACAATACTGTCTTTCTTTTCTAAATACCTCAAATAATTGCGATATACAAACACAGTATCATTGCGCCGTATTCTAGTATAGGTCACTTTTTGTTTGTACTTTTCTTCTATAAGGGCTTCAATCTTCCATATATCTTCTTCCCTTTTTCTGCCAGACCCATTATAATATAGGTTTAGAATTTTATGAGGGATATTTTTGTACTTTACCT
The DNA here is from genome assembly GCA_025800395.1 of Flavobacteriaceae bacterium. GTDB lineage: Bacteria > Bacteroidota > Bacteroidia > Flavobacteriales > Flavobacteriaceae > JAOXRU01. The sequence goes on along the minus strand of JAOXRU010000192.1, from coordinate 1,444 downwards.
TTTCTCTAAGATATGGTGCTTTTTCTATAATGGAATCATACGAAAATGCCTCTGTGGATTCAAAATATCGGATGTATTTAACTTGCTTCTTACATGAAACTAAAAAGAGTACACTTAAAATAAAAAGATATTTATAGCTCATTGTAAAATGTATCAAAATCCACTTTAGAATATTCATAAAATTCACCTCTTTCCACGGTGTTTCGATGACCTCCTTTAAAATAATCAATTTGATACTCTCCAAATTGTACAGGGCCATAATGATCTACTTTGTTCTCATATATGGGGATGTTTAAATCAAATATAGCATTTAAGGATCTTACTACATCATCGGCCATTGCGATATAAGAAGCACCGGGCGTAAAAGCAGCTAGTGTTTTCATGATCTGTACCATTTTTTGATTGTGTTGGTGTTCTTCCAGATTGGCATAATAGGGGTATGTCATCGGATTCTCTCTGGTAAATTTGCCCATGGTATCCAATATGCCACGGAAATCATCCCACAATTCGAATCTAACTTGTTGGGTTCCCGCATATCGATTATAGTTAAAGATTTCTTCTGCAATGTTCACGTTCTTCATCTCCGAATTTTTGAGCGTTCTGATGTTTTCTTTTTCAAAAACATAATTGGTTTTAAGTAAATTATCCAATATACCATTTTGAAATTTTAATTTCAAATCCCATTGGCTTTTTTTAAATGTGGCTTTGATAGGAACACCATTACCATCTAAATATATTGATGTCAATTTATGTATACAAAACCGATGGTCTTCATACCTTATGTCATACCCCGGGATAAACACACCATACGTATTTTTTTCGGAATAATTTACAACATGACAGGCGTATTTCTCTCCATTGTAAACGATGTCTTCTACATGAACAAAAAAGTAGTGTTCTTTTTCCTTTTTTGGATATTCTGGCTCCTCTTCTTTTCTCTCCGATGGCTCATAATCGCCAAAAATAATATTTACATTACTCATCTCTTTCTATTTTTTGGTTTCCTCTTATATAACTTGCCTTGTTGCTGTGGATTTTTAGGTCTTGGGTATAAGATTCTATATGAATGCTATCTGCCATATGGATAAATTTCCCTTTGGTGACCGCAATATGTTTGTTGTCTACCTTAATGATGATGTTCTTTGCTTGTTTGATAATGGCCATGTTTAGAATAAATTAGTTCCTTCTCTTCCGTTTATTTGTACTTTTTTGCCGCTTTGCAGGCGCAGATCGTCTTGCTGGCTTTGGATGATGATCTCATCTGCTGCTTCGTGGGAGTTGTACGCTTGTCTGTTATATGCACCCTCTGCCAATTCCGTTCGATTATCCGATTGTTCTTGGATGTCTCCTGTGGCGCGTACTTGTATATTGCCAGAAGCGGAGGTGTTTTTGTGCTTCCCTATTTGTTCTTGCATACTACCACCGGCGCGTATGTGGATGTCCT
>JAOXRU010000425.1 GCA_025800395.1 Flavobacteriaceae bacterium | reverse complement strand
AAGGTATGTTCATAATATGGCTTTCCATTGCCCACAAAAAGCTTGGTCTTTGGATCTATAGCACTGGTATGCGTCTGTATGGTGCGTTCTTCAGACATGCTCTGGTAGGTGATCAGATCGTCTATACGGGTGATGTCTATTGTGATGCTGGTATTTCCCAGCAGGGTTTTGATATATTCTCCCTCCCCATAGGCTTTTTGGATGAGGTCCTCTATAGGGTATAAACGATAGGTAAGGGTCTGCCAACCTGTCTTTAGGATGGCCCTATTGATCTCTGAAGCGGAGGCCATCACATCCAATGAAAAATTTTTGGTAACAGGTTTCCCGTTCACCAGTATTTCGTAAGTGCAATTGTGTTGGCCGATGCGCAAATAGTACATGGGCTGTTTGGGGTAAAACTTTACGGCCTTTACCAGCCGTTGGATATAGGCCTCTTTGTCGAATGTGCTTATACCAGCCGTATCCTGCCCAAACAAGACCGCACAACTGCAAAACCATAATAGATACCAACTCTTTTTCATAAACTTAACGTGTATATTCTAAATGAAATTCTCCTTTTTGGTGTTTGTCCTTGGGGATAGAAAGGTAGTCCCCTAAAAACTGTACCCGTATATTGCCTTTGGGTGTGGTATGCAAATAATAAGATGCCGCTTTGTTTGCTAAACGCGGATCTAGATCTGGTTTTTCCAATAGTTTGGGATGCCAAGCCTGGACGGATTTCCCATCATTATAAAACACCAATTTATAATCTTTTAAAGGCTGAAACCGTTTATTAGGCCTAAATATGGATGCCATATAGTCGTCTACCACTTCACGTATGTACTTTTCGTCTCTATATTCGCTATGCACAAGTCGTTCTATTCCATGGTAATTCTGCGCCATGATCTTGGCGGCATCTTCTTTAATATACCAGTTTTGTATTTCCAATTGCTTTTGGTGTACGGCAGCTCGCAGTTTTTTTCGATCCAACTTGCGTAAATCGATGGCATGAGACCAGCCTTCTATTTCGTAGGGTACTCGGGCATAAAATTTAA
>JAOXRU010000415.1 GCA_025800395.1 Flavobacteriaceae bacterium | reverse complement strand
TTTTTGATCCTTGGAAGCAATATACTTGAGTGAGTTCCTGATTTGGTGTACGATACAGAGCTGCACCTGGGCCTTGGGAAAAACACTCAATATGGCATCGGTAAAGCCACGAAGGTTATCCGTACAAGCGATTAAAATATCTTTTAAGCCTCTGTTGTTTAAGTCGGTGAGTACTTGTAACCAAAAATTGGCACCTTCGCTCTCCGAAATATACATACCCAATATTTCCTTGTAACCATCCTTGTTTATCCCCAGTATGTTGTATAATGCTTTATGAACGATTTTTCCATCTACCTTCACCTTGTAATGCATCGCATCTAGCCATACGATGCAATAAAGGGACTCTAATGGGCGATTCTGCCATGCTTTTACATCTGGGATGATCTTATCGGTAATCTGGCTTAAAACGGTGTGGGAGATGTCCGTATCGTACATTTCTTTGATATGGGCCGAGATATCTCGATAGCTCATCCCAAGGCCATAGAGGCCGATTATCTTATCCGATAGGTTATCGGTCAAAATGGTTTGGCGTTTTTTCACCAGTTCTGGCTCAAAACTGCTATGCCTATCTTGGGGCGTATCGATATCGAAAGTACCCAAACTACTCTTTATGGTCTTCTTGCCCTTACCGTTACGCTTATTCCCTTTGCTGCGCTCCATCTGACCCAAATGCCCCTCCATCTCCGCCTCTAAAGCCTTCTCGATAACATTTTTTAGTAATGGGGCAAAGGCACCGCCTTCACCAAATAGATTCTTGCCCGACATAAATTGATCAAGCACTTTTTTCTAGGACTATCGCATTAAGTGTCTAAGTTAAAAAATATCGGGGGTCATGACCCCCGATATTTTTTGTTTAACTTTAAATTTTTA
>JAOXRU010000369.1 GCA_025800395.1 Flavobacteriaceae bacterium | reverse complement strand
AGCAGCATAGGAAGTATCGTTGCTTCCGTTGTACATTACCAGTACAAATCCGTCTAAACTAGAGTTTCCTGTACCCCCATCGTATAATTCCACAAACTCCGCAGTATCTGTTCCACTTTGGTCTGCATCAAACTCATTGATAACTACAGCTGGTACTACAACGGCAGCTTGGTTTGCCGCTCCCGGTGTAGGGGTAAGCAATTGGAAAGGTGCTGTGTTTCTTGTTCCTCCTTGTCCGTTTGGAATACGTTGTAAGCTTTCCGCTGAAGTATCGTTTAGTTGTGCTTCGCCTGCATTTAACAATGCCAATAAACCAGTATCGGTACTATCGTTGGTGCCATATACTACTGCATCTATAAGATTATCTGTAGTAAGAGCAGTTCCGTTAGGGAAATCTGTAGCATCTGCACGATACAATCCGAAAGCATCTGCTCCATTTTGCAAGCCATTGCTTGGCAAGGTCATGGTAGCACCGTTTACGCCAGTGTTTCCAATAACAAAATACCCATCGGCATTGGTGGTTTGTCCGTCTAGGTCGTAAGCAGCATAGGAAGTATCGTTGCTTCCGTTGTACATTACCAGTACAAATCCGTCTAAACTAGAGTTTCCTGCACCCCCATCGTATAATTCCACAAACTCCGCAGTATCTGTTCCACTTTGGTCTGCATCAAACTCATTGATAACTACATCTGGTACTACAACAGCAGCTTGGTTTGCCGCTCCCGGTGTAGGCGTAAGCAATTGGAAAGGTGCTGTGTTTCTAGTACCGCCCTGTCCGTTTGGAATACGCTGCAAACTCTCGTTGGCAACATCTTCCAATCTATTTTGTCCTGCGTTTAACAATACCATTAAGGCAGCATCGTTACTATAACCATATACCACCGCATCTACTAAATTATCTGTGGTAAGTGCAGTATCGTTAGGAAAATCCGAAGCATCGCCTTGGAACAATGCTACAGCATCTGTACCATTTTGCAAGCCATTGCTGGCGAAGTTCATGGTAGCACCGTTTACCCCAGTGTTTCCAATAACAAAATACCCATCGGCATTGGTGGTTTGTCCGTCTAAGTCGTAAGCAGCATACGATTTATCATCACTACCGTTATAGAATACCAATACAAAACCATCTAAGCTAGAGTTTCCTGCACCGCCATCGTATAGTTCTACGAACTCGGCAACATCGGTACCAGGAGTGTTTGGATCAATTTCATTAATAACTAGGTCGGGAGTGTTTGACTTTGGGTCTCCAGCAAGTTTTATATTATCGAAACCAGCATAGTCCGATCCGCCATTTTGAGAAGCAGTTAGTTTTAAAGCAATGCTAGATACATTTGCAGGAACATTAACCGTAACCGTTTCCCATCCGTTGGTACTAAAAGGTCTCGCCCCTGCTGTTAAATCAACAGCTGGCTGTGCAACACCATCGTAAGTTAGTTCGTAGCCCGCAACATCGCCATTATCAAATCCGTATATATTTACTGCAAAAGTTAGCGTTACATTTTCATGTCCGCTTATATCTGCTGCAGTAAAGTTGAGCGATCCATTAGCAACAGGATTACAATCTCCTAATAAATCTCGAATACCAAAAAACTTAGTACCTTTTGCCGCGGCAGAAATATTTCCAACGCTACTTACTACATTCCATACATCACTACCACTAGTACATTGATCTGGCGTGGCGGTATAAGACCAAGTATCCTTAGCATCTCCTTCAAAATTTTGCAATACTATAGCATCACCAGCTGGGGGCGTGCTTGCCTCTAGTGTAGTCACATTTAGCACATTACTATCTGGAGAGGTATTGCCGGCAGCATCTACGGCTACAACTTTAAAATTATAAATGGTATTAGCAGTTAGTCCGCTTACATTATAGGTAGTAGTTACAGAAGTAGCCATCTGCGTTCCGTTTTGAAAAATACGATAAGCAGTAACCCCTACATTATCTGTAGCAGCATCCCAACTAAGCGACAAAGCGTTCTCTGAGATATTACTTGCAACTAAGTTGGCAGCTGCAGTTGGAGCTTGGGTATCTCCAGGGCTAGATCCGTCGAACAAGTCTTGTGCTTGTGGTCCTCCCCAGATATCGGTTGCAAAGCTAGGATTGTCTATAAAAGGATTTCTATTTCCTTGTATTCCTTCTAATATATTGTTTCTATTGGTTTCAAAAGGCGTAACTGGGTCTTCGGCATTCCATTGTAAGAAGATATCTGGAATTTCTGGCGAGTAAGTATTGGCACCGCTTCCAACCGTATTGAGATTACAACGGTTGCCATAGTGCAAGTACATATACATCATCATACGTGCTACATCTCCCTTCCACTCATCTCCAGGATACCAACCCGAATTTACTTGGCGAGCATTACCAGAGGCTTGTACAAAAGGTCGGTTTCCTCTAGAACTATTAAATTGTACATCCGAGGCACGCAAATGATGCGCATCAGAACCAGGACCTGAAGATTCCAAATTTGGATTTCCGAGTGATCTTGGGAAAACATGCTCTCTGTTCCAATCCCCAACAGCCCCCCCGTTTTGGTCTTTACCACGGGATCTGTCGTTTCTAATATCACTATCGGTATCGTTGTATCCGTAGATCAACAATACTTTGTTTGGGTTAGTAGGATCAAGATCGGTTTGTTTTAGGGCATCCCACACCCCAGGGGTATACGAAAGATTGGTCGTGTGGGTGGTCTGAATCAAGGTGGCTAAAGCTGTTTTCAGATTAGCACCGTTCTGGCTCAAGTCAACCCCGTTATAGTACGCTGGCTGGCCATAAACGAGCGATGAAAAAAGCATCGCCAAAACAACAATAATATGTTGTTTTCCAAAGTAATAGTGTTTCATAAGTTACGAATATTTTAGATCGGAAATATACGCCATTTTAGAAGTTAAAACAGCTGCTTATTCTTTAAGATAAGTTTATTTTATCAACAAGATAATTTAAACCATCGCAGTATAAACAAGGGGTTAAGCAAAATTTACTATAACAAACACGCATTTTTCCTACAGCGAATTACCATAGAGAAAATAGCGCTTATAAGGACATAAAATTTTATCGCTGTAAATCAATATTTTATGCAATTATCGATATTTTATTAGGATTAATCTATAACCAAACACACAGCCAACAATAACGAATACCCGCCACCGTCTTACATCAGTATGTTGTTGATAAGTTTTACGACTTTAGAACAATATGTCTACATTTTGTTATTGTTTCAAATAAGCCGCCACATTGGCTTCTATACGTTTTTCTATATCTGAAATAGGGGCTTTTTCAAAGGTTTTTCCTGTTATTTGTTCGTACAATTCTATATATCTATTAGAAACCGTTTGTATGTAGGCATCGGTCATTTCTGGTACTTGTTGTCCTTCCAACCCTTGAAAACCATTACGAATAAGCCATTGTCTTACAAATTCCTTGGAGAGTTGTTTTTGGGCCTCACCTCGCTCTTGTCTTTGGGCATAACCATCTGCATAAAAATATCGAGAAGAATCTGGGGTGTGTATTTCATCGATAAGAACAATTTTCCCATCTCTGGTCTTTCCAAATTCATATTTGGTATCTACTAAAATAAGACCGCGTTTGGCTGCTAACTCGGTTCCTCTTTGGAACAATGCCCTAGTATACTTTTCTAACACCTGATAATCCTTCTCCGAAACGATACCCTTAGCTAAAATCTCTTCTCTAGAAATATCCTCGTCATGATCTCCCGCCTCTGCTTTGGTAGCAGGAGTGATAATAGGCTGCGGAAATTTATCGTTCTCTTGCATTCCTTCTGGCATGGCTACTCCGCATAGCATGCGCTTGCCTGCTTTATACTCCCTAGCAGCATGACCAGACATATAGCCTCTAATGACCATTTCTACTTTAAAAGGAGTACATGCATGCCCTATAGCTACGTTTGGGTCTGGAGTAGCTATGAGCCAGTTGGGCACAATGTCTGCGGTAGCAGCCATCATCTCGGTAGCAATCTGGTTTAATATTTGTCCCTTATAAGGTATTCCCTTGGGCATGACCACATCGAAAGCCGATAGCCTATCTGTTGCCACCATCAACAATACGTCTTCGTTTATGGTATATACTTCTCTAACTTTTCCTCTGTACACTTGCTGATTGGGTGTAAACTGAAAATTGGTTGTAGTGATGGTGTTCATTTGATTCTTTTTTGCTGCATTGCTAATTGTTAATTGTTGCTTTGTTGCATTGTTGCTTTGTTGCTTTGTTGCTTTGTTGCTTTGTTGCTTTGTTGCTTTGTTGCTTTGTTGCTTTGTTGCTTTGTTGCTTTGTTGCTTTGTTGCTTTGTTGCTTTGTTGCTTTGTTGCTTTGTTGCTTTGTTGC
>JAOXRU010000364.1 GCA_025800395.1 Flavobacteriaceae bacterium | reverse complement strand
AACACCTTTATACGCTTGTGATGCTAATACCCTTCCAAGAGCGCCCCAAGAAGCAGTTGGATTTACAACCATAGAGCCAACATAAGCTATTTTGTCAGTTATATTTGGTCCCTTTTTTCTGTAAAGAGCACCTCCCTTTTGACTTTTGACGAATTTCGTCTTAGTAATACCACATTCAACGCAAGTACAAAAATGCATCAATCTCCCATTTTGTGTTGTTTTATACCCTGATGGCTCAATACATCCTGTTTGTTTCTTCTGTTTTACGCAATAACTCTTTGTCATATTAATAATAAGTTATATTAAGGTTCAATATAAACATTTTTATATTTATGAGTCTTGGGATCCCAAACCAAACGCATGACAGTACCTTTTTTGGGATGAGTCCAAAATTTCTTGCTTGCTATACCTGTGGGTCCTGTGAAAGCACCTTTCAATATATCACCAGACCAATATCGGTCAAATACATGGTTGGTTGATGGAATTACTTTGCGAGTTATTTGTTCGGCTATTTTGGCTGCCTCAAAAGCTTTACCTAATGGATTTTCACCTCCCTTTTGGCTTTTAACGAATTTTGTCTTAGTGATTCCACATTCAGAGCATTTGCATTTAAGCATAAGCCTCCCATTCTTAGCATTTTCATATCGTTCACTCCCGGGTACACATAGAGTGATCTTTTTTTGTTTCACGCAATAAGATTTCATATATAATATGATTAGATAAGATTAAGGTTCAGTATATACGTTCATATATTTACCAGTTTTTGGATTTTTCACCAAACGTATGACAGTACCCTTCTTTGGTCTAGTCCAGAATTCCTTGCTTG
>JAOXRU010000323.1 GCA_025800395.1 Flavobacteriaceae bacterium | reverse complement strand
GTAAGCCAAGGATAAAAACACAACATTCCCAATGGAGTTCCATGCTATGCAAGCTTGAATAAGCTAAATCGGGATGCGCGCAACAGTAGAGAATAAACTAGGGATAAAAACGCATGCTCACTGAACAGATTCTTCAAACTCCGAATTGGCTTATTCGTGTTGCACAATATGTACGCTTGGAGTTCTGTATCACACTATGAAAACGTCCTGTGGCATATCATTCAGAAATGGCGACCTATGGCGTAGTATGTCGGCAGGCAATCCTGTGTTTGTGTTCTATTCTGTGCATGGAAGAATGGAGTCCTGTGGTGTAGTATGAAAATGCAAACTGGTGCTTCTTCAATTAATATTTCTCCAAAAAAAGTCGATGTCAAGGCAAATTCTGATAGAAACATTTTGAAGCCAACAAAAGAAAAAATTAGATAAAAATATCAATACGAAGACAAAAATGAAACGGGAATGGGAAGGGGAAACTGAATACACCAAGCCAATGAATATGCGAGAAGTGAAATTACATTTTTACAAATTTATGCAACATAAAATAATAAAATCAGAAGTACTATCTAACGATTTGCTTAATTTTGCAGTTTGTTGTATTCACAAAAAGCTACAACTCGACTCCAACAGTTCTGATATCTGCCAATCACAGCAC
>JAOXRU010000321.1 GCA_025800395.1 Flavobacteriaceae bacterium | reverse complement strand
CATTAAAAAATTTTCGATTTTTACAAAGCCTGCCGGCCATATATTTCTTTGTAAAAGTCGAGAAAGTAAAACTTCAATATTTTCTCGAATTTGAAACAGATCTCTACGAAACATTTTGCACTTTTGCGAAATTCAGTATGGCGAATCTACCCATGAGAATAGTTTTGCATTTTACATTTGTTCTATTATGCGCCCAAAACATGGGGATTTAAAAAACAAATCTTTCACAAAAATAAAATACGCCGACAAGACAAATGCCTCAATCCCATTGCAATTGAAGCTTACAAAGCTTCCCGTGGACCTCCGTTCGCATACCAATGCAAATGTTCATTCTATAACATTTGGATCATTTAGGTCATATAGTATAAATTGGCTGTTTTACGGTATTTATTGTCTTTACGGTTATTCGCTGCCAGGTGTTCGATTGGTACCACTTCCACTTCCTCGTAGCGAATACCTTCTCTGAGTGCACAGGTTTTTTGAGCTCTCACTCTCTTTCACCTCTGGGTTCGCTTCCTCTCCACAACTGGCTTGGGGCGCTTGGGAGTG
>JAOXRU010000181.1 GCA_025800395.1 Flavobacteriaceae bacterium | reverse complement strand
TTAAAAGTGCCAGTTTTCCGAATAAACTAGAAATGGCACGCCAATTATTAGAAGGGGTAAGCACCTTACCCCAATTTGTAGAAACGGAGGCAGCCTTAGTAAAGGAGCTAAAAAAGCATATCGCCTCCGGAAAGACCCTTAAGGATAATTTAGACGTCCTTAAAGATGCGCGTAAAACGGTAGTAAAAATTAGGTACAAACGCTACAAGGTGGGCGAAGATAGCCTTATGCGTAGACTTACCCGCCTAAACAAATACCTTTTGGGGAGGCGTGAGGTTTCTCCAGAGGGGAAGCGGTTTATACAGCAAATTATTCAGAATATGCGTCAGTTTAAGCCCACGATTAAGCAAGTAGCGCCTATAGTAGAAGGCGATACCAATTACACCAAGCACAATTCTACCTATGGGAAGCTCTTGGCAGATTTGCAACATATTATAAACGTGATAGCCACCTTTGGTCCTACCTACAAGGGAGTGCCCGAGCTAATTAGCATTGCCAGATTACAGGCCCTGCACAACGAGTTGCAGGTGCTTAACAAAAAAGTAACCATTGCTAAAGCAGAGGTGAAAGTTGCCGAAGAAAAACGAAGAGAAATACAAGAACTGCTAGTGCAAACTTGCATGGAAATTAAATATCTCATAGAATCTAATTACACCAAAAATTCTGCGGCATACAGAACTATAAAAGCGCTATAATCTATATAGCAGACCATTAGAAAAAAGGGCAGCCACTAGGGTTTGCCTTTTTTTTTGTTGGATATAAATTAGTTTACAGACTCCTTTGTTTATAAAGTATGATCTGATATTTTAAAATAAATTAA
>JAOXRU010000312.1 GCA_025800395.1 Flavobacteriaceae bacterium | reverse complement strand
TCTTTAGAACCTATGTGTTTACTGGTGATATTGCAGGCGTAAAACATATACATCGGATTGTTTTCTTCCCGAAATGCCTTTTCATAATAGGAAACCGCCTTTTTATATTGCTGTTGCCCAGCATACACTCTCGCCAAAGCATCGTATTCTTTGCCGAAAGTTTGGGTTTTTTCTTCTAAAGATCTCTTTAATGCAAATTCTGCTTTAGTCCAATTTTTTTGTTTAATGTATATTAAACCTTGTATATACCAAGCCCTGTAGTCTGCTTCTAAAGAAGCTTCTAACATTTCTTGCATTAAGGTTATTCCTTTTTCAAACTCCCATTCTTCGTAATAACTATACCCCAATTTATACTTGGTTCTATCGCTTAGATTCGTTACAGACATCAAACGCTCAAAAATAGCAATGGCATCGCCATACAAGCCTTTTTGATAAAAAGCCTCCCCTCTTACCAATAATAAATTTTTATCATCTGGCTTACTAGACAAACCCTTAGCCGTAGTAAGGTCTACCAAATGCCATTTTTTTGTATCCAAATACGCCTTGCTCAATCGGTACAATGCCCTTAAGTGGGTACTGTCTATTACCACCGCCTTTTTATAATGTATTATACATTCTTTTCTTGGAGCAATGGCTCTTCCCAAATAATAATGGTAGTTGGCAACCGTGCTATCTTGCCGTATCAGCTTTTGAAAAGCCGTAATTGCCAAACTATTTTTCCTATTGTTTAAATACAATTTTCCCAATGCTAATTGGGCTATTGGGTTATTTGGGTCTTTAGACAACACAAATTCGTATTGTTTTATAGCCTGTTTTGGATACAACATTTTCTCATAGACCTGGGCAATTTTAATTTGGTTGGTGAGCGTAGGTTTTTTAGCATAGCTATTCACCGCATCGTGG
>JAOXRU010000294.1 GCA_025800395.1 Flavobacteriaceae bacterium | reverse complement strand
AAAGCACCAATCCTATTGCAGTTGGAGATCGGGTAGATTTCGAGTTAGAAAAAAAACATGCCAACCAAGGTGTAATTGTGCACATTCAAGAGCGCAAGAACTACATTATTCGCAAATCGGTAAATCTGTCTAAACAAGTACATATTATAGCTGCTAATTTAGATTGTGTTTTTTTATTAGTTACACTAAACAATCCAAAAACCTACACCGCCTTTATAGATCGGTTTTTAGTTACTGCCGAAGCCTACAGCGTTCCCGTGGTCTTGTTGTTTAACAAAATAGATGGGTATAACCAGGAAGAATTATTAGAAGTAAAATATCTGGCTGCCATGTATCGCGAGATAGGATACACCTGTATAGGTATTTCTGCATATACAGGCAAAAATGTAGATAAGGTAAAAGACCTTATGCAAAACAAAGTATCTATGTTTGTGGGGCATTCTGGAGCTGGAAAATCTACATTGGTTAATCAAATAGCACCAGAATTAGATCTTAAAACCGCCGAGATTTCTATGCAGCACCAACAAGGGCAGCATACCACCACTTTTGCAGAAATGTTCGATGTAGCACAAGATATGCGAATTATAGACACCCCAGGTATTCGAGGTTTCGGAATTGTAGAAATGGATAAAGAAGAAGTTGGAGACTATTTTCCAGAATTTTTTGCGTTAAAATCTGCATGTAAATTTAGCAATTGTTTGCATGTGAACGAACCGCGTTGCGCGGTAAAAGATGCCTTAGATAACAATGTCTTGTTTTGGAGTAGATACCGAAGTTATCTGCAAATTTTAGAAGGAGACCAAGGCCCATATAGAGGAGATGTACACGACGAATAAATTATACCATTTCTATTGTAAAATGCCCTAAAAAGAAATGGATGATTTTTTTCTTTATAGCTAAATGAATATAAAATGCCACCACACGAAAGGATTCGTGCGGAAACCATAGTAGATTTTAAAAGTAAAAAGACAAAGTTCGAGACAAAAATTTGAAGC
>JAOXRU010000262.1 GCA_025800395.1 Flavobacteriaceae bacterium | reverse complement strand
TTTAAATGGTGTGGTTATAAAAAGGAAATAGGGTTTAAAATTTAGTTTGTTGTGTGGGTTTGCTATTCCGTGGATCGGCGACACCTATTCAATTTGTTCCTTCTGTGGCGATGGCGTGTATGCTGCTAAAATAGGGGTTTTGTCCAGCTTTATTGAGGTGATTTTAAAATAGAAATGGTATTAATTTAGCTATAAAGAAAAATAGTATTTATTTCCCAGTAATTTCAAACAATAACTGGTATAACAAAGGAATACCGAGGCTAGGATTATAAGTTTTCTAACCACGTAATTAAGCTTTTAATGCCATTCACTATTCTTGGACAATTTTGTTTCACAAAATCTGCTCCCAATTGTTTGTTAGGATTTGCCTCTAAAACATCCAGCAATTGCTTACCATCAAAATCTACATACGAAAGGCGAGCGCTAATAGAAGTGTTTCTGTGTCCAAAAACATTGCCTGGCAGTAAAGCTACCCCAGATTCTTCTAATAAAACTTTGCAAAATGTTTCGCTATTGTTAATTCCTTTTTGTTTTAGAGCTGGTAACCATTTGTTAAATGTTGGAAACAAATAAAAACCTCCTTCTGGTGCAGGCATTTCTACCCCTGCTGTTTTTAATTCCTGATAGGTGTAGTTTGCAACCGTTTCTAGTATTTTTTTAGAATGTTGGATATACACTTCTAATGCAGTATTTTCCTTAAATGCTTCTACCGCTGCATACTGAATAGGTGCGCTTACCGATGTAAAGGTTTCGCTGGCAATTACGGCCATGGCATCTGCTATAGTTTTAAGTGCTTTGGGCATTACAAAATACCCTAATCGCCATCCGCCAGCACCTGCCCATTTGCTAAGACCGCCACTTACTATGGTGCCTTCTGGGTAGAATTTGGCCATAGTATGGTGTGGCTGGCTATGGGTTACTTCTCCGTAAATCTCATCCGAAATAATAAGGATTCCCTGTTGTTTACAAAACGAGACAATGGCTTTTAATTCGGATTCGGTATAGGTAACTCCCAATGGATTGGACGGATAGTTAAGTATGAGTACACAGTTACCGTCATTTTCTTGAATTTGTTCTGCCATTATCTCTGGGCTTATTTTCCAATTGGCAGATGCATCTGTTTGTAACCATTTAACCTTTTTGTTGGTTAGTTTGGCCTGTGGTTCGTA
>JAOXRU010000229.1 GCA_025800395.1 Flavobacteriaceae bacterium | reverse complement strand
TCCTCCGTTGTCCTACCCATTCAGCCCGAAGACCTCAAAAAACAATGTCAAGAAAATGCCCAAGAACAAGCTCGTATTCAAGCAAATACCATCATAGAGGAGCAATTACACCAACGTATGATTCAAAAGCTAATTGAGTTCAAAACCATTGCCCTCGGAAGCGCAAACGAAACCTTTACCGCCACTTATACCCAAACCGAACACCATTACACCCTTTATTATTATGACCAAGCGGGAAATCTCGTCCAAACCGTTCCCCCAGAAGGCGTTAATACCAATGGCTCAGGTATCCATCATAAAACAACACGATATCGCTATAATTCCCTCGGGCAACCTATATGGCAAGAAACACCTGACGGAGGACAAACCCAGTTTTTTTACAATAAAAAACAACAGCTCCGTTTTTCACAAAATGCCCAACAAAAACAACACGGACAACTCTCTTATACCAAGTACGACCCCCAAGAACGAATTACAGAAGTAGGGCAAATGCTCACCTTCCAATGGGATGGTACACCCAATAAATCCCCTGATTTCAATAAGTTAAAACAAAATATCGACTATCCACAGTTTCCTAAATACGACACACTGCCCCAAAATCAGGCAGACCGAGCCGACTATATCCAACTCACCCAAATCACCAAAACCATTTATGACCAAACTATTAATCAAAATAGTAATCAAAACAATACCTTCATAACGGTTGACAAAGTCGATGAAAACCAAAAACCAATCGCCTTTACCTCCATTACACAAGAAAACCTCAGAGGAAGAGTCGCTCATTCCTTTACCTTCAATCAAGCTAATCAATTAGGCAGATTCACAACCGCAAACCAAACCCTTTATTCCTACGACCAACACGGAAACGTACATAAAATTGTCCAACTCCTCAATGCACTACAAAAACCCAAATTTATCGACTATGAATACGACCTGATTTCTGGAAATGTCCATAAAGTCTGGTATCAGAAAAAACAACACCCCACCGATTCCATACCTCATGACCAATTTATTCATCGCTATTTCTATGATGCCGATAACCGCATTACTCGTGTACAAACCTCAAGAGATAACCACATTTGGAATACCGATGCCAAATACCATTATTATGCTCATGGACCACTGGCAAGGGTCGAACTCGG
>JAOXRU010000227.1 GCA_025800395.1 Flavobacteriaceae bacterium | reverse complement strand
GTATCGTTTCCTATTTTATGACTTTAGGAAGAAGCTCACTGGTGTCCGTATTTTTCCAGGATACACCACGATATTTTTAAGTCGACTTTTGCTTTGCTAACTTTGCGGTGGCCATCTTGAATAAAGCTTCTACGCATGCTTAGTAAGATTCGTGCTCATGACCAAAGAGATGAAGGCTCCTCCGAAAAAGGTTGGTTCGGCTCGGTCGAACGTTTACACTACACATTTCATCCGAGCCAGACTAATTTTTCTGGCACCCGTACCAATTTCACCCGGACTCGGACTACCTTTTCAGAAGGGCTGAGCACGGGTGAAATTTTGGTTCGGCAGGGATAACAATTTGTACTGCAAAGTCCTTTACACTACAAAATTTACCCAAGCTGAACCATTTTTTTGGGTACGCGTACCATTTTTATCCAAGCCCGTACCAAAAATTTTCCTTAGTGTAAATGGGGCTTCAGACTCCTTGTCGTGATAACTCAAACCCCCCAAAATCTCAGATCTCTCTGTATCATGGAAACTCAGACCCCCAAAAAACTCAAACCCCTCCGTTATCACAAAACCTCACACCCAGTAAACCCTTTAATGTAACGCGGTTTCTTGCAGTTTACTG
>JAOXRU010000217.1 GCA_025800395.1 Flavobacteriaceae bacterium | reverse complement strand
TAGTAAAGAGTCGTGCGGTGGATATGTTTCCGCAGACCCATCATGTAGAAAATGTTGTACTTTTGGAAAAACGTTAAGAATGAAGAATACACTTTGGTACCTATGTATACTAGTATTTGGCTTTGGAGTTGCTATGCTGTGGTCGTGCGAAAAAGACGATATTTGTGTAGATGGCAATACGCCTTTACTTATTGTTACTTTTCATAATATAAACGATAAAGAAGAGAAGAAGCAAGTAGAAGCCCTCTCTGTAAGAGCTACGGGTAAAACAGAGTTAATGGTTGCGTCTACCACAGACTCTATTGCTATTCCCTTAAATACAGCTGCCAATACTACCAGTTTAGATTTTGCAAAGCATCTTGGTAGTACCGAGGCGGAAAAACCAGAGGATATAGATGTGGTGGTTGCTAATTATGCGGTAAAAGATGTGTACGTATCTAGGGCTTGTGGGTATGTTGCCAATTTCGAAAATTTGGAAATTCCTTTTTCAAGTGGTGCCACCGAATGGATAAAAGAAATAGAAATTATAAATACAACAGTAGATGCTAAAGCCAATACCCATGTTAAAATCTATCATTAAGTATAGTCTGTTGTTTTTGGTAACGGTTGCCATGGCGCAGTCGGAAAAAGAGTCGGATAGTATGTTTATAAAAGAACGCTACGGACTGCGATTGGGTGTAGATTTAAGTAAACCATTGCGAGGTATTTTGGAAGACGGATATAATGGACTGGAATTTGTTGCAGATATGCGAGTAACCAAAAAGTTGTATGCAGCAGTATCTTTTGGAACAGAAGAGATCGG
>JAOXRU010000213.1 GCA_025800395.1 Flavobacteriaceae bacterium | reverse complement strand
TACACTCCCTAAAAACAACATAGAACTGGAAATGGAAAACGTGGATATTTAACATGGCATCTGGTCTCAGTATTATTCCTGGGGAAAGTGTGAATCTGCCAATCACTGAACAGTGCACAAACATAGAACCTGCATTTTTTAACATCTTCATATAGATGAGGATTGCGGGAACCAACAAAAACAAACATAGAACCTACCAAACAGAGCCTCATTCCCTAGGGGTCTGCATAGTTCCTTCAGGTTCTATGTTGAATTGGTTGGGCATCTCAATTGCCTGAAAATTTAACCCCAACAATCCCAAACACAAACTATTTCCTGGGAGAATCTTGCAAAAGTCCTTGCACCCACTGCTGTATTGATATTGCCGATTTAATATGGAATCTTTGCGTGCAAAAACCCCTGGGCAAAAATTTAAAAAATTGGCCAATCAAACCGTTTGTACCACCAATGTTGTTGCTCGCGAAACAAATCTCTGGAAAATATAGTGGTGTGGAATATTCTAGGCGTGGCTAACAAACATAGAACCCACGAAGGGGCCAAAAACTTTGAATAGGTTTTCAGGGGCGTGGAATATCTGGCTGATGTACACCTCAAAAAATCTCACAATACAATGAAGAAAAAAAGGAAGACCAAGTTCTTATTCAAATTCCTTTTAAAACTATGTCGAAGTCTTAGGTTTTTTGGCCCCGCAAAGGGGGGACCCCACAAAAACATTTTTCCGCTGAGATTTCCTTTCTACTCTAGGGTTCGGCAGCTTTGGGCCACGGTGATGTGGGAACTTATTAACATGGAACTTGATTGTGCCATTTTGCGCCACCAATGTTGTTGCTTGCGAAACAAATCTCTGGAAAGTATAGCGCTGTGGAATATTTTAGGCGTGGCTCACAAACATAGAACCCACGAAGGGGCCAAAAACTTTGAATAGGTTTTCAGGGGCATCGAATTAATTGGTGGGGCCGGGCCTCAACAAAAAACAGCATACAACACAAACAACTCAACCACAAGCAAGGGTTTGCCACTTGAAACAAACATGGAACTAGATTTTTTGGGGTCTGTGTTAGTTCTGCCGGGAGAAAGATCAATTTGGACGGTAATGAATTGCATCATTTGCAAACATAGACCACGTGAAAGGACGCTTCAAAATAACAGATAGAACCTCAGAGGAAGTGGCATTGCCAATCAGAATCTATCAGAAAAAACAAACATGGAACCTGCCGACCATGCCCTCTTGATGGTTCCATGTTTACAAAACCATCTCCAAATTGTAGAAAAAAAACATCTATCTTTCTGGAAAAAAAACCTCCAAAAATGTATATGCGATTCTTTTACATGGAACTGGAGCATATAGGGTTGAGCATTTTTAAACATAGAACCTAAAAAAAAAATATTTTTTTTAGTTATGTTTGTTTTAGGGAGAGTATCTCAAGTTTCTTATATTTTAACCAAGGGGTGACCCTTTTCCAGGCAAAGGGTCCAAAACCCTTCCAAAAC
>JAOXRU010000211.1 GCA_025800395.1 Flavobacteriaceae bacterium | reverse complement strand
AGCCAAAGCGAAGAGGCACACCCAAATAAAAAAAACAACCCAGTAAAATGTAAAACACACCCTTTTTGTAAAACATATCGCGTTTATAAAAATTTGTTCTATTTTTACATGAACAAATGTTCATAATTAAAATATAACTATGCCTATATATCACAAACTTGGAGAGGTTCCGCAGAAGCGTCATACGGTTTTTAGAAAACCAGATGGCAGTTTATACCACGAACAACTTTTTGGACCGATTGGCTTTGACGGCATGTCTAGTCTAATGTACCATATGCACCCACCAACCATGGTAAAATCTATTAAAGATCCGGTAGATTTACAACCAGAAATTGCCATAGAGAACAATATGGCTTCGATGCTCTTAAGAGGCATGGATGCCAAACCAGCAGACGACTTTTTAGAGAGCCGGACCATAGTTTTGTGTAATAGCGATGTGAATATTGCATTAAGTGCACCCCGAAAATCGATGACGAACTATTTTTACAAAAATACAGACGCAGATGAGGTTATTTTTGTTCATGAGGGTACGGGAACTTTAAAAACCATGTTAGGGGAAATTCCTTTTGAATACGGCGATTATTTGGTAATTCCTCGTGGAATGATCTATCAGATGCATTTCGACACCGAAGACAACCGATTGTTTATTGTAGAATCTTTTGATCCTGTATACACCCCCAAACGGTATCGGAATTGGTTTGGGCAGTTATTAGAGCATTCGCCATTTTGTGAGCGAGATTATAAACTACCACAAAACTTACAGACCCATAACGAAAAGGGAGATTTTGTATTGAAGATAAAAAAACAAAACCAACTTCATGAACTGGTATATGCATCGCACCCGTTTGATGTTATTGGCTGGGATGGGTATAATTATCCGTACGGTTTTTCTATACACAATTTTGAGCCCATTACTGGTCGTGTGCATTTACCACCACCTATACATCAGAACTTTGAGACGAGTACCTTTGTAATTTGTTCCTTCTGCCCGAGGTTGTACGACTACCACCCAAAGGCAATTCCTGCACCATATAACCATAGCAATATAGACTCGGACGAAGTGTTATACTATGTAGACGGGGATTTTATGAGCAGAAACAATATTAAAAAAGGCAATATTTCTTTACATCCGGCTGGTATACCGCATGGCCCCCACCCTGGTGCTTACGAGCGCAGTATTGGGGAAAAAGAAACCCTAGAATTAGCGGTAATGGTAGATACATTTAAACCACTAAAGGTAACCAAAGCTGCTATGGCTATGAACGAAGAAGACTATTATAAATCTTGGCTCCACTAAACAATGCAAACACAAACCATAGATCCACAATTACTTAGCACCGTAGAATTGCACGGTTTATTGCTAACAGCTGTAGCTCCTAGACCAATAGCATTGGCCAGTACGGTAGATATAAACGGTAAAGTAAACTTAAGTCCGTTTAGTTTCTTTAATGTTTTTAGTGCCAATCCGCCCATATTAATTTTTTCACCAGCACGTAGGGTGCGCGACAATACCACCAAACACACTTTAGAAAATGCCTTAGCTACTAAGCAGGTGGTAATACAGGTTGTAAATTATGCCATGGTAGAGCAAATGTCTTTGTCGAGCACAGAGTACGAAACTGGTATAAACGAGTTTAAAAAGGCAGGTTTTACTGCAATTCCGTCAGAACTTGTAACACCGCCGCGAGTTGGAGAAGCACCTGTTGCATTCGAATGTAAGGTTACCGAAGTAAAATCTTTAGGTACCGACGGTGGTGCTGGAAA
>JAOXRU010000161.1 GCA_025800395.1 Flavobacteriaceae bacterium | reverse complement strand
CTCCACAACTAATATGGCTTGGGACGCTTGGGAGTGAGGACACCCGGTGAGGATATACAACAATAGCTCACTGTCGGTATATCAAAATTCTAACATGACTCCAAGGTCTTCCGGACGAGATTGGAAATTTTTAAAGATTCTCCTTATTCCCATTAGCCTGATTTGAACACAAATAAACCCAAACCAAATATAGAAGTTTGTGCGGCAAGCCTCGGAGGCGTTATAATTTTGATATATCGAACGTGGGCTATCAATGCAGCTCCATGTTCCCGGCCATGCCACTTATCTCGCGGAGAAAACCGGAGACTTCACCCTCTCTTGTTTTGGGAGATGATTTTTTGGATGCAACAGGGTAAAATGGCCATCGATAGTTGAATTCCCCAGGTTCAGTCTTTGCCTCCATCTGGTTTCCACGTTACAGTCCTAATGGGATTAGTGGCATTTTGTAGCGAAATAAGAGTTTTACTTACAGGAACCGCAGCCCTGTGAATATCGATGGCCATTTTACCCTGTTACCTCAACAAAAATTTTCTCCTCAGACGAGAGAAGATCATCCTCTTCTATAACATTTCGATCATTTAGGTCATATAGTATAAATAGGCGGTTTTACG
>JAOXRU010000146.1 GCA_025800395.1 Flavobacteriaceae bacterium | reverse complement strand
TTTTGCTATCTTTAGCATTCTACGATCACTAAAACTATAAATATGGGATTTTTCAAAGACTTCAAGTCCTTCCTCATGAAAGGGGATATTGTAAACCTCGCTACAGCCGTAGTCATCGGAGGTGCATTTAGCAAAATCGTCAACTCCATGGTTAACGACGTTATTATGCCTGTAATTGGGGTGCTTACTGGTGGCACCGATTTTACCAAAAAATTTGTTGCCCTAGATGGCAATGCGTATGAAAATTTAAAAGCTGCCAAAGAAGCTGGAGCGGCCGTGATTACCTATGGGAATCTCATTCAAGTCACCATTAATTTTATCGTAGTTGGTCTATTTGTTTTTATGTTTCTCAAAGCCTATGAAAAGAGCAAAAAGAAAGAAGAAGAAAAGCCAACAGCACCAGCAGGTCCTTCCGACAACGACTTGTTAAAAGAAATTCGAGATTTACTACAAGACAAAAAATAGCAACACTTAAAATAACGTGAGTTCGATATAACTTACGCACACAGTTTATTTTTATTTTCTTAGGCTAGGCTTGGCTTTGAAGGGCTATTTATAGCTCTAAAAGATCACAACGACGTATAAGGAAAGACAAAATGAATCTATAGAAAGCCTTATAAACAGCAATCTTTGTCCCAAAAAGCCTTGAATTTTAACATATCTAGTTTGAAATGCCCTTAAAAGAAATAGATGCTATTTTTCTTTGTAACTAAATGAATATAAAATGCCACCACACGAAAGGATTCGTGCTGGAACCATAGTAGATTTTAAAAGTAAAAAGACAAAGTTCGACACCCCAAAGCCCGTGCCATAGTCTCCTAGCCTAATATTGTTCAGCGAACATGCTTTAGATTAAAACAAAGTGGTACGTACCATCACATGGTATACTAAAGACTCACAAGGGAGGATAGCCATACCCTCAACTCAAATGGAAGCGTATCGTCTTAAACTAAATGGTACAAAGTTTCAATATTTTAAAAACCCCGTATATGCGGGGTTTTATATATACTTGTATCCCAAAAATTAATTGGGTGTGTAACTCTGTACGGTACGCGATTGGTTACCATGGGTATCAATTAAGCTTATCCGTAGCCAATAGGTTTGACCAGAAATAAGCCCAAGATTAGCCTGAACAATTGTCGATCCAGAGCTAACATTTCCAGAAGAAAGCTCTTGAATATTGGTAGAAAAATTACTTGAAGGTGCAGTTTCTAGTACATACGAAATGTCTTCCTTTTCTGCATCTGTCGCAACAATAGTAACATTGTCGTTTTCATATGAAAATACCACAGACGCTGCAACAGGTAAATAATTTACCTGAGAATCTCCCGGTGTGGAAGCGGAGTAGGTATTTGATTCTTTAAAACCATCACTATTTTTTGCAACAACATACCAGGCAATTGCAGTGCTAGTTGGCAGATTATTATCTGTATAACTTGTTCCTGATATTCCTGTTTTTGGATAACCAGATAAATATTGTCCACTTCCATTTTTTACATGTAATTCATACGAACTAGCGTATAGAGAAGATGACCAGCTAAACACACCGTTTACACATATTGCGTTATTCGCAGGGCTGGTTAGTGCAAACCCCCCAGGAGGTGTTGGTTGCACTGGATCTGGATCGTCGCTTCCGCCGCCGCCGCCACATGCTGTAATAAAACTTGAGGCAACAAGAAGCACAAAAATATATCTTAGTTTTTTCATTTTTTAACAATTTTGAAATGAATCGTATCTCCTGCTTCCTGCACGGAGTTTATTATATATAAACCTTCAGTAAGCGCTGAAAGGTCAACAAACACCATATTTTGATGTACACTATGTTTTTTGGAATACACCAAAGCACCTTGTACATTCAAAATATGAATAGCAATCTCGGCAGAGGGTATCCCTTTTATATACACCCCTTCTACAACTGGGTTTGGATAATAGCTTATATCCGTATTTGGAATATGAATCCAATCTTCTATGGAACCACGGCATGCATTATCTGCAACAATTTTTACCGAAACATTGCCATTCGGTAAATTTGAAACCACAATTTCATGCACTCCTTCATCCAAAAATTCTTCTGAGCGTTGGAATACATCATCTACATAGATATTATATTTTTTATCGCCAGATATAGAATAATGGGCAGTTCTTGAAGAGGTATCCAAAGACTGTCGAGATCCTTGTGCGGATTGCACTGCGGAAATAGAAGCTACAAAACCATTGATATCCTGTCCGACTCCCGTATCACTAAAAATAAAATTTAAGGTGTATGTAGCAGGGGTAAGATTGGAAATAGTAAAACTTGCATTGGGTGCCAAAGCAGCATCAAATATCTGACTATAGCCGTTGTCTCCAGATACTGCTATCGTAAATCGATATGCTGAACGATTAGAAACTACAATAAATGCATCATTTGCGTCTGGACAAGTTTCTGTATTCACCGAAATATTAAAAATATTCGATGGAACAGCAGCACAACCTGTTGTATTTACACTAGAACCAGATGGGCTACTGTTGCACATATCGTCAAAATTTAAAACACCATCATTGTCGTCATCCAATTGATACCAAGAACAACCATTTGCATCTACAGATTCATCCTTGCGTGTATTTGGACAATGATCATTAATGTCAGCAACACCATCATTATCTGAATCTATGCACCCATTAATAGGACCTGCAATATTCGGACAGCTGTCAGTATTATCTGTTACATAACCCGTAGGTTGAGAACAAGCCTCAAGAGAATCATTTGGATCACCAAAGCCATCTCCATCAACATCACGATAATAGGTGGCTAGTAGACCTTCGTCTATTTCACCATCCCCATCGTTATCTAAACCGTCACATTCTTCTGTATCACAAACATCTCCTATACCATCATCATCGGTGTCGGCCTGGTCTGTGTTTGGAGTGTTTGGACAATTATCCGCACTATCAAAAATACCATCACCATCGGTATCGGTAGTATCTTCAACTTGCTTTAAATAAATGCGATAGGTTTTTCTATTAGAAGCACTCGCACCAGAAAGAGCGGATCTAAATTCTGCTGATTCTGGATAATTTGTTAAACAAACATCAACAAATTTAATACCGTTTTCTTCTCTCACATTTGCGTAGTCAAAATCATTTGGATGACCACTCACCCAAGGATATTGATAATTTTGACCATATATAACACCCCAGCCCGAGCTTTGAGTTCCCTCAAAATAATGGAATGGGATATTATCATCTACAACAAAATTTTGTGGAGATTCTAAAACAATTTCAAGAGCATCACCACGTACCACAGTTCCATCTGCTAAAATTTTAGAATTCATATGCAGGGTCTCATTAGCGGAAATTTCTAAATTTATAATTTTGTTAGACATGTCCGCAAAAGCATAATACCCGAAAACAGTTCTTCTATTAGCATACTCAGGTGCACCAAATGGTGAAGTGCAGTAATTACCATGATCTGGGCTAAGTACACTCTGCCCACCTAACTTTACAAGCTCTCCATTCTCAAACCCTCCTGTATAGGTAGGGTCTTTAAATTTAGTTCCAGAGAAACCCTCAATTTGATAAGAGACAGAAAATCCATTTTCGCTCCAATTCCATATATTCTTCATTTCAAAATCTGGATCAATACTTGAATTATTATCTGGCTCCAACTCAGAATATGCAAAAGTTCTTCTAAGCTTATCGGTACTAAAGAAATAATTATAAGTTGTTGGTAATCTAAATGAAAAAACACTACCAGAAGAAAGCGCTCCCTCTGCAAAAAAATACTTAGAAATAGGATTTGTTGTTTCTTTGATAAAAATAATATGATTGTCACCATCTCCACCATAGGCGTGACCGTACAAACCTTTTTCAACAGATATAACATCCCAATTGGTATTAGTTCGGCTTACTCTATGAACAGTTTGTATAGAAAAATTACCATGTTCATCTGGAACACGAGCATATTTTTCTGTAAAAACAAATTCTCCATTAGAAGCATACAAAAAAGCAACATTTCCTATAACATCTTTGCTGCTTAGAATACTAGCGCTATTTAAATTAAAATGAACAAAAAAAGATTCAATACGTGGATCATATGATTGCTTATGAAATTTAATAACCACATCTTCACCACCTCTGTTAAAGAGATTGTCGTAAGCCACATAATAGTGATCAACATAGTTGGGGTCTTTAAAATGATGTTCTAATCGAACATCTCTCATATTCCCCACACTAAAACTAATGAGTGCTGCTTGCACTTTTCTATTATTAGATGGGGAATCGTTTTGAACAATGATATTTTCATCAAGCGCATTTAAGGCAATAGAACTTGTGTTTCTTCTCATTTCAGCAAGCGCATAAATACGCCCATTAAAAAGATACATACCCTTCCAGGCTGCATTTAGATCCGAACCAGAAAGGCTAATAAAATCATCATGATACTCATGTGTTTTTAAATTCAGGCGGGCAATCTCAATACCATAGTTTCCAACTCCTGTATATGCAAAAAAATACATCTCGTCTCCAATAATAACCTGATCATTATGTCTAAAATTCAGAAAACTTGTACGAAAATTTGATGAAAAGTTTTTATTTGGTATTTCAAATACAATTACCCTATCGTCTTCGGTATAGTACTTGCCCGAGTTTGATTTTGGATATTTTACGATCCGCTCAGAATAATATCTCCTATCTTCTTTGACATAATACCAATTAGCATCTTCATGAAAAATGGTGCCATAATCTGGAAATATTTTAAGATTCTGCACTGTTGGTATCTCAACAGGCAATTGCGCTGCTACCTCTCCGAGAGCGGCACAAAACAGCAAAAAAAGTAATATTTTTTTCATTGCGAAAAAGATTTAGGTAGGCAAAAACCTCTGTTATTTTTCAAAATCTACTTCTCAAAACCCAATTAAAACTTAAAAAAAATGTTGTTTTTAATATCGTTAGCGTTTCTTTCCTATATATTTTATACCCAAAAGTCATCTTTGTACTTCTTCCTTCTAACACCATATTTTTAAACAATTTAAATACGTTGAAGACCCAGATCATTGCAATCCTAATTGGTTCTTTCTAATAGGAATATAGTTTCTATTAAAATCCATCAACAACTTATATTCCCAAATTATTGAGCCCACCTACTATAGTTAAATCACATAAAATAGCAGCAAAATCCATAAAGGTGTTTTCTGCTGTAGGTCTGAAATTTACAGTACATTTTTTTACTAAAAACAGACAAACAATGATCCTACCCAAAGAAAAGTGAAAAGACCGACTTACCTCATGAAAATAGATAGAAAGTCCGTGAAAGTACCAACAGCCAACTATAACAATGTAGAGGTTTTTAACTATTTTCCACCCAGAAACGCCGCTCCATCTCATGCCGAACTAAGCTATCAGCATAGAATTTTGGTTGTATATTGGTAGTTTTTGGAGGGGTTTTAAAAAAGGTAAATAATTCCCCATGCTACAGCATGCTTTCCTATAGACTCATGAACGTGAAATATAGGTCTATATCACAACAACATTACGTACATCAGTTTCCAATTAAAAAGAGCCAGGACGTCTTACTATACTTCCTACAAAGTTTTTAGGAGGTTGTCCCCTTTCAGTGCTACTATCTTTTTAACATCCAATTTGGTGAAAATAGGCAATGATCTTCCATTCTCCCTTTACTTTTGCGATTGTCATTTCTTTTACCAAGTCGTATGATGTCAATTTAGTTGCGATATATCCAATTTCACCATTTGCTAATTTTATTTCCAACCAGCCCATTCCATCTACCCTTTGAAAAGTAGTTTTTTTAGCTGTCAAAATGCTACAATCACATTTGAATTTCTCAAATGATGCAGTTCGCATTACTTTTGCTTTTAAGCTAGGCTTTTCTCTTATATTAACGTGCTCACCAAGAACGATAATTTCATTATCTATAGCGACTTTTTTTAAGTAGGATGGTCCATGAAAAATAAGGGAATCATGAGGTACGATTCTTTTCGGATTTTTATCTATCGCTCTTACAAAACCAAACCTAATGATTTTGAACATATTACTCCATGATCTTTCTGCCGCTTCTTTAAATAGTGTTGTATAAACTCCTCTTTACTGCACCCAGGATAGTCACAGCCATTAGTACCATCAAATATTGTTTCTGCAAGAAATTCTTTGAGTTTGGTTGTATCCTTTTTTATAACACAACTTAAGAGCTCATTTTTGAATTGGAAAAATTCCGAATCCAAATAAGACGCATCGTTTATAAACTGTGCATTGGCATTTGAGCAAAAAAGTACGATTAGTAAATAAATGAAGTTTTTCATCGAATATGTTTAACAGCAGCCTCTCACAAAACCACTTATTTTGTAGTTTAAATATACGCAATTAGTATAAATAATTGGCAATCAACTCCCTTTCTAAAAAACCATCTTATTCATTTCCCATAGCCAAAAACATCTAGGGCAATAAAGTTTGGGAAATTAGTGGTTTAGGGAGCAGAATCCAATTATAATTAGTGTTTTGGGCGTTTTTGCAAAGCTAGCCTCTGATACACTATACGATCTCTTACTCGGCAAATTCTTTTGCTTTATTCCAAAGGCTTTTTCCTTTATTTTTAAGCTCGCCTCCAGTATCCTTCAAATTTTCTGTACTAGCATATTTAATCAAATTTTCTGTAAACTTCTTTAGTGCATCCATGGTTTTAAAAATTTCCTCAGTATGCGGAACATGCTGCTTTTTCATTAATTTCTTCCAATTTATATTGGATAAAATGGAAAACATATACTTTGTGGCTATTTTCGATAAAAAGTACTTGTCATAAAATCCATTTAGCACCTTTCCTGGCTTTCTACCCTTTACATATTCTATGGATTCGTCTATCCTCTCTTTGTCTTCAGAAGAAAGTAAGGAACTTGTTTTTAAATGAGTTAAAGCTGCAATTGCTTTTTCATTTTCTTCATTCTTTAAGTACAAATAGATTTCTACAGACCAAACAATCTCGTTATTCAAGCCTATTTCTTTAGCATCTTTGAGAAACACTTCAAAATCTTCTAAAGCACGTTTTTCATCCATCTCACTTTCCATCATCAACCTATCAAAACCACGAAATAAGTGATTCAATGAATGAATGCCTATATGTGTCTGTTCGTTATTTAGATTTCCCCATTGGAACATTGCTCTTGTATAGGGAAGATCTACTCCTTTATTATTGTTTAGCCAATCTATATTTGACGTAATCTCATATTCTGATAAATAATACAATTCTTTTTCATAAAATAAAAAACCTCTAAAATATCGCAATAATGTTTTAATCTCAGAATCGGGAAGTAAGCTTGGATTTGTTTTCGAACACTCATAAAGAGATACTTCTTTGCCCATATCTTTACTTAAAATTACGATAGCACTCAAAACAGCATGCTCTATATTTTGAAGATATACTTTTTCCTCACCCTTTAGATAAGCTCTTTGCTTACTTATGGAGTCGCCATATGTCACATTAAAAACATCTAGTAAAGTTGGAAAAATATCTTCATCGGTCTCCATTATAAAGTCCTCCATTTTTTTATAATCTCGATAAATAGAAACATAATCTAATACAGATAAGCTCTCTGGGTTTTCCAAATCATATTTAACAGCTTTATTAAAAATTCTATCTAAGTCAGATTTAAAATGCTGGAATTCGCTAGAGATCGTATCTTTTTCTGCTGATGCTCTTATCAGTATTTTACCAAATTTGTATGAAGTCACCTTATAGGAGTCTAGATTCTCAACTAATTCTCTCTTATCCTTTTCTAGCAATTCTACCTTTGTTTTGTGCTCCTTAGAACAAGCAAAGCTAAGTACGAATAACAATACAAAAACTAGCTTCTTCATCTTTTTTTATATGTTTTAATGTTGGACATTCTTTTCCCAATGTTGTAAGCTTCACCATTCAGTCAAAACTACCTAAATCTGTAAAACTTATGGTCTAAGTGGTTTTTTGTTTGTAGGGAGAATGGTATGTGCAGGTTCTACTTTTTCATGGCAAGATGTTATAAACCTATCAATGTCTCCTCTGCATCCTACTTGTCTAATGATAAAACAAACCTAGAATTCATGATAATATATTTTTCAAGGGTACTATCTTCATTTTCAACGCAATATATTTGGAGCTTTTTAGACGAAAAGATATTGGATAGCTAATTCTGTCAAAAGAATAAGTTTTAGATGATCTGAATTGTTTTTTTAGAATCATTTTATCACCAATTACGCGCGCCTCACGTGAATAGATAAACAAGTACACCCAAAATCCAATTAACACAAGAAAAATGATACCGGCCAAGATCATAACTACTTCAAGCTCTTTATTTTTATTAGCTAGTAAAACTATAAGAAATATTACTATTAGGTTGAGGATAGCCCCAAATACAATCCTATATTTGTCCATTTAGAGGATAATACAATTTCTTTTTGATTACTCATTTCTTTGGTATTAATTGTTCAAATACGCTTTATTTTACTAATGTAGGAAAAATATTATATTTGACAACAGTACTTAAAGGTGTTTTTTTTTTAGATTGAAATCTTTTTACAAATTATAAGAGGTTGCGCAACTGCTTCTCTTGTCGTATAAATATCACGTCTCAAAAATTATATATAAACGCAACCCGCTCACAATACCACTTATTTAGTAGTTTAAATATACGCAATTAGATTAAATTCTAAGGGTTTTGCAAAAGCCAACCGCCTAGAAGAACTCCTCCCTGGATACTCCCAAAAAATTAAGGGGCAGTTCGTCGGATGGATACAGAAAATCTAAAACCACTATGTGTTTAAGGTATATCGAACATACATTAATTTAGTTATAAATAGAACAAAAACCCTATTTCCTTTAAGGGCATTTGATAGGTCCACATTGTTGTAACTAATTTTCCTTTCTGACGATTTTTACAATACGGTTAATTGTAATTTCCGATAAGTTCCATTCATAACCATTGAAATCTGTGGTATTGATAAACTGAACTACTACTGCGTCTATGTCTTTATGATATTCTGCAAGACTCTGATAACCTACCACCAAACCGCCATGGTTGTATTCGTAAGGATAAATTTCCTGTTCTCCCTCTTTAAATACAGAACCATCGTTTAAGGCTCGCAAGAATATACCCACATCTTCTGCTGTAGCCAACATTCCATATTCACGAGCTTTAAAATCTTCCTCAGATCCTACATAATATCCACTCATAACATCATCTAAATCGACTTCAGTAATCGAAAAATAGGTGTTTTTTAGTTTTAGGGGTATTAAAATTTTCTCTTTTATATATTTATTGTGACTATACCCTAAAACATGATCCATAATCTTACGAAGCAATAGATAATTGGTGTTGGAATATGCATATCCTTCATTAGGTTTAAAATTGGCCGGTAGATCGAGGGCAAAATCTAAGGCATTTTTGCCATTCTCCTGCTCGTTCTCCCAATAAGCTGGGTTATCTGTGAAATTTGGAATACCAGAACGGTGTTTAATCATCATCCGCAAGCTAATTTCTTCAGCATATTTAATCCTTCCTTTAAGTTCTGGAAGATAATCTGTAAGTGTTTTATCAAAAGACAAACGCTTTTCTTTAACCAATTTAGTTGCTGCTACAGCGGTATATAACTTGCTAATGCTGGCAATTTTGAACAATGATTTCGAATCGGCTGGTATTTTATTTTCTCTATCTTTCCAACCCCCTGTGTAAAATACTGGTGGCTTTCCTGCTTTGTCTACATATACAATTATACCATCAAAACCATGACCAATTGCTTCATCTACTTGTTCTTGAACAGTATCGGGTAACGGTAAAATCCAAGCCTTTACCAAAATCCATGGTACAAAAAACAAGGAGAGTGCAGTGCCACCAAACAATAGAACTCTGATAATTAAAATCTTTTTATTCTTAGTCATAAATTCTATATCGACACCTTTTTAAATGAAACAAAACGGGGCTTGTGTAAGAGTAATAGCAGATTTTAAAGCAATAACTTTTCGGATTAAAACCGCTACTATTTTTATAGTATTACCTATTCGTATTTATTCGCTGCACTTTCTTTTCGTATTCCATTAATGACTTCCAGATTTTTTTAGTTTCTGGCCACACATCAAGGTTGTCATAAAAATCTGTGTCTGTATTCGAAATCATTATCTTTCCTGTTCCTCTTTCTGGATTAAAATACATTCCCGAAAACACACCATAATCGGCACCATTATGACCTATTATAGTATCTTCTATAGCTAACCAGTTGTTGGTGTATTCTATAAAATGACCATAGGATTTTTGGTCAAACGTTTTTTTTGCGTATAGGGTATTATATCCTTTTTTACTCAATAGTTCTCCTCTTCCGTTATAACCACGAATGAGTTCTTTTAAAAACAGGGCCAAATCTTTACTAGATGTCATAAACTGTCCGCTGGCGTAACTACTTTCGGAATATTTGCTTATCATCATATCTTTATAAGCAAATAATCTAGATTGTTCTGTGTGCGCAATATCTTCAAATTTCCACCCCGATGAATGCATTCCCAAAGGCTTCATAATGTATTCCAATGTAAAGTCTCTAAAATTTTTCTTGGATGCATTTTGTATTATCAAGGCACATAAGTCTGAGGCAATGTTCGAATACTGCCTCTTTTCGCCAGGCTTATTTAAGGAAAACGACTCTTTAGAATAGTGTGCACTATTTGTATCTAAGGCATTTGCTAAATACTTTTCCATACTTATTTTTTCTTCCGATTTTTTAAAAAAATCATAAGCTCCCTCACGCTCTCCTTTATTGTTGTTTTCTAAAAAATAAACACCAAGATAGACTTCGTTAACATCTATAATGGAAGAAGTATGGTATGCAAGGTGTTCTATTAAAATATCGGTATTGGGATGATTGGGATTTGTTACCTTAAATGGCAAATATTTGTTAATAGGGTCTTTGAGTTTTAGTAAATTAAGTTCAACCGCTTTGATTAATGATACGCCAATTAGAGTCTTGGATACCGAGCCCACGGGTTGCACAGTTGACGATGTATACAATAAAGTTGTGTCTATATCTCTAAATCCAAATCCTTTGTTATACAAAATATCCTTTTCATCTACAACAGCTACAGAAAAACCTTTAAGTAAGCCCATTGCATAAGCATTATCTATTTTATTGGTTAATGAATCGTTTAATATAGAACGTTGTTTTTCTTTTAATTTTTGATTCTTTTCTTCTTGATTACATCCGAATAAGGATAATGCAATTATTAAAATTAAGATTACTTTATTCATATCTTAAATCTACTTTTTGTGATTTCGTTTGGTTAGCTTGTTGCCTACACTTTTAAT
>JAOXRU010000128.1 GCA_025800395.1 Flavobacteriaceae bacterium | reverse complement strand
ATTTTGGGAAGACCTTAGCTGACAATTGACCTGAACCAGGTTGAACAAGAGGCTTCAAGTAGCCTTTACTCATGCGCGAGTACACATGGGTGCCTCGGCTTATAGCCCTGGCCCTGAAGAGTCCTGAAGAAGACTTATTTGGTTTGTCGAAATTTTGGCCAATTAAATAAATCTGCCATTTTGTCGTTGTGCTAGCCTTGCATCCAGTTTTGATTTTAATACCTCGATCATTTTTGTTAGTACTGAATAGATAAATGTTTTAGTAATTTTCAGAGAATTTACAATATGAAGAACTGGAAGAAAATTAAGGTAAACATGGAAAAAAATATTTGTGTTAGCTTTGCAATTATGCTCCCCCCCCCCCCAAAAAAAAAACAATCATGCCGCTAAATTATTGTCCTAATGTAGCCCGTATTTTCTGATCCATAATCAATAGCCAGTAGTCCACAGTCCCAGTTCCAATGTTTGTGGCTACTTTGAACATCGAGTTTCGCCGATATCTTATATATGGTCTCATCAGGCGGTGTTTCGCGTTGTAGACTTTTTTTTTGCAGCGTTTGCCAATTAGTTCTCTCCATTCTTTCGGCTCTTTTT
>JAOXRU010000126.1 GCA_025800395.1 Flavobacteriaceae bacterium | reverse complement strand
ACCTCCATGGTTGCATCGGTAAAAGAGGCATCTACCGTTCCTCCCAAAGTTCCACCCATTGCTACATTCATAATTAGGAAGAAATCTTTGTTAAAAGGAAGTGTATTATTATTATCGAACTCGTAATACATTTCATCATCTAAGAAAATCTTTATTTTTTCCGCAGTCCATTCCACCGTGTACAAATGATACTCAGAATCTACATTACTTACCGCTGTATTTCCACCATCGCTGGCATGATTGTTTGGCGATCCAGAATCGAACCAATGCACCGTACCTAATACATTGGATTTGTTAGCGCCATTTTGTTCCATAATGTCTATTTCTCCAGATTTTGGCCAACCAACAGTTGGAAAATCGGCTCCCAACATCCAAAATGCTGGCCAAGTACCAGCTTCGGCAGGTAATTTAGCCCGAACTTCTACACGACCGTATGTAAATGCATACAAACCTTGAGATTTAATACGTGCCGAAGTATAATCGCTTCCAGAGAAACTTTCTTTCTTGGCTGTAATAATTAAATTACCATTTTGCACCTTCACATTATCCGATCTATCTGTATAATGTTGCAATTCGTTGTTTCCCCATCCATTAGTGCCTTTACCAATATCATAAGTCCATTTAGTTGCATCGGGTGCACCATCGGTATTAAAATCATCTTCCCAAACAAGATTGGTATGTACGTAATTTGGTCCTTGAGACGGTTTACTAGACACAAAAGTTTGGTACCAAGCAAACCCTCTTTCTTTTTGTTCGATTCGAACAATGAGTTTTTCAGAGGTTATAGAAACTATATCGTAAGTACTAGCACCAATAAACCATCCCATAAAACCACCATCGGACAAGGTAAAACTAGTTCCTTTGTAAGCTTCGTTATCCCAAGTACCTTCTAAGGCTGCTTTAGAACTAGAAGGTGCAAAAGAAACTTGTTTTACGCCAAACATAGTGGTAGCCACAGTTTCGTCGTAACACGCATCGCCATCTACTCCTAGTACTGATGCGTAGGCACCTGGCACGAATGCGGGTCCAGCTGTTTGTTCAAAGGTTATGCCATCTGCTGTGCGAGTAAACACAAACTCGTTATCGTACATACAAGACTTCTGCTTATCCCATGCCGATATGTTCCACCAAGCCGGATAGGCAAACTCACCATTTCCATAATCATCCTCAACAGGACCAAGTCCCACATGGCTGGCTTCGTTGGCAGCCCAATACCATTTCTTGCTATTTCCTACATCTGGCCCGCTAAGCATGTTCTCTGTTTCCCTATCGGAAAAAGAACTAAACACATCTACCTGAATGGTTTTACTTGTTTTTACTCCTCCTGAACCTACCGCAGTAGCAACAGCTGTATAGGTATGCACGCCTGTTTTGGCATAAACAGTGCTAAACCTTCCTGAAGGCGTTACACCTTGCTGTCTGTTTCCGAAATGCATCGTATAACTTAGTGCATTATCGGCTTTTACTATGAAATTTACTTTACCGCTTCCATCACCATTTGGATTGTCTACATCCTTTCCAATAATTTCAGCAGTAACTGTAATATTAGATGGTGCTACTATAGATCCAAATTCGTAATTATCTTCTTGACAGCTATAGATGCCAATTAAGGTAAATACAGCCAGCAAAACGATTATATATTTATTATTTTTCATTATATAAATTTAAAATTGAGAGATATCATCTATGTAAATCGTATAATTTGCAGTACCATCGCCCTGCGTTCCATTATCCATTATCAATACAAGATTGTAAAAATCTATATTGGTATCTATTCCAGTGAAATCGAAAGTAAGTTCTTCCCAAGCATTAGCCGTTGTAGTTGTTGCAGTTACTTCTGCCGAAGCAGTTGTATTGGGCCAAGGAACATCGTTCTCAAATTTCAATAATAATTTCAAACCAGCTCTTGGAGACCAAATTTTAAGTTTCACTTTGGTTTGTCCTGCGAAAGAAAAGGCTTCTGGTACCGTAATTTTAGATCCGCCCCAGGGTTGCCCCGCATTTTTAACCATCTTTGCTACCATAGTAGATGCATTTCCATTGGTATCTGGGTTGGCAACTACAGTTATTGCTCCTCCATCAAAACTACTTAAAGCAAAAGAAGGTTCAAAGTCCAAATTTGGACTCGTAGAAATATCATCTACATAGATCGTATAATTTGCCGATCCATCTCCTTGCGTACCATTATCCATTATCAGTACTAAGTTATAAAAGTCGATATTGGAATCGATACCCGCAAAATCGAAAGTTAAGGTTTCCCAAGCATTTGCTACTGTAGTAGTTGCAATTACTTCTGCGGAAGCCGTATTATTGGGCCATGGCACCGCATCTTCAAATTTGGCCAACACTTTAAGTCCTGTTCTAGGCGACCACACTTTTGCTGTAACCGTAGTACTAGCTGTAAAAGAGAATGGTTCTTGTATCGTAATTTTAGAACCGCCCCAAGGTTGCCCTGCCGATTTTATCATTTGCAACACATTGGCAGAAGAATTTCCATTGGTATCTGGATTGGCTACTACGGCCGTAGATCCGCCATCGAAACCACCTAGTGTATAGGGTGCCTCAAAATCTATAGGCGTAACGGTATTAGGTGCAGAAGGCGCTTTATAGAAATAAATATTATCTATAAACACCGTTCCGGCTGCCCAAGGTTCTCCAACAAACTTGAGTTGGAAAATTTCGGTTACCGTTAGTCCTTGGTTGGTATAGTCTGAAATTGGAATATCGATACGCGTCCAAGCACCAGCAGCAAGACTTTTAGATACAGGTTTTTCGGTTACTACACCATCGGCATTATTTATTAAAGATGTTTTTAGATCGGTAATATCTCCATCTGCGGAAGTCCACACATCTAAATGCAAATACTCCATAGAAGATACATCTATTTTAACCCCATCTTTAAGAGCAATACCCTGATAACTCAAATTGATATATTGTAGCATCTTATCGCCTTTAAAATCGAATTCTGCCCAAGAACTTCCTTGACCACCTTGTCCCCAATCTGGAAAATAATTGGTATCCGGAACATCGGAATAGGCACTGCTATAAATAGATATCACATCTACTGCATTTCTCCGTGGTGGCGTTGGTGCAGATTCTAAAGGTTGTAAAATAGCGGTTACTTCGAACTCCTGTGCGCTTTCGGTAGTTGCAATTGCTGCCCCCTTAGCAATTACTTTTACGTTAAATGTTCCTGCATTGGCATACACATATTGGATTGTTTCTCCAATATTTGCGGTTGCTACAGGTTGGTCCACCCCGTCTTCGCCAGAGTAAAATTCGAACATCGTTGCATAATCTGCAGTGGCAGTAATATTTACTTGTTTCGACACCACAAGATCGTTTTCTATAGTAACTTCTAGATTTTCAGGGGCTTTGAACGAAACGACCAAGGGTATTATTGCTTCGGCACGAACGCCGTTTAAATTAAAAGCTTGCACTTTTACATCATAATTTCCTTCCGTATAGGTATGCTGAATTTGTTCACCTGGTCTAACATCTACAGGATCTTCTGTGTCGTCTCCAAAAAAGACTTTAAAGCTATTAGCTGCATCCGCACTTGGCGTAATGGTAACCATACCTGTATTGTCTTGGGTAACATCAAAAGCCGCTGTTACATTGCTTGGCTCTGGTATGTTTTGGACAAAATCCAGATCCGCATCTTTTTCACAGGCCATCAATACTGCAAAAAAGAGAATTAGACTGTATATATATTTGATTTTCTTCATTGTTTATTTTGTTTTAGTATCCTGGATTTTGTGACCAATTTCCTTGAGAAAATTGTATTTCTTCAAATGGTATAGGGAATACTTCGTGTTTGTTAGGAACAAAACCCGGAATATTTGTACCTCTACCCGTTCTCACCAAATCGAAGAAGTGGTGCCCTTCACCTACGAGTTCTACACGACGTTCTTTCCAAATTGCTTGAACCAAGTTTTGTCCGCTATCGGTTATGTCGTGGTTGGTATCTCCAAAAGCCCGTCTTCGAACCAAATTGAGATAGGTTTGTGATTTTCCAAAATCTGGACCATCTTTTCGCGCAAAAGCTTCGGAAGCCATCAACAACACATCGGCATATCGGATAGCACGATAATTGTTTGGATTGGTTAAATTGAGATCTCCAGCAGCATTTGCAGATCTTGTTCTTGGGAGATACTTTCTATTAAAATACCCAGTATGTTCATATCCTGTGGTATATTCTGCTCCTGTAGCCGCTGCCCATGCCACTATATCTAAAATAGCTACATCCTTGCGATTGTCGCCATCTTCAAAAGCGTCTACAACCTCTTGTACTGGCACATTGAAACTAAATCCTGAAGTAAAATCGGGTCCTTCATAACCTCTAACTCCCTGAAAACCTACAGCTACATTTCCTTCGCTACATTGTATGCAACCAAAACCAGCCCCTTGTACATCGGTGTATTGTACTTCGAAAACCGAACCTACACCATTCTCGCCAGAAAATTCAAATATCTTTTTATAATCTGATTCTAATTGAAATGGTCCGTTTTGAATTAGATCTTCTAAAACAGCAGCAGATTGTTCGAACTTATCCTGATACAAATACACTTTACCAAGTAAAGCCTGTGCAGATCCTTTTGTAGCCCTACCAACTTGTGGTGCACTATACGAAAGACTTGCTATGGCAATTTTAAGATCTTCCTCTATAAGCTTATACACTTCATTTACAGGAGAACGTGGAATACTTTTTTCGTCGTTTACAGAAAAGCGACCACTAGGTTTAATAGGTATGGCACCGAACCACTTTACCAATTCGAAATTGTAGTACGCTCTAAGAAAATAAGCCTCACCTAAAATAATATCTTTCCCTTCAAAATCTGTTTTATCTTTAAATTCTATGATATATGCAGCCCTATTAACCCCGCCAAACATCCAGTTCCATAGATTTTTTAATTGGGCATTTACAGGTGTATGAATCATATCGTCTACTTGTTGATATCCTGGAACATCTGTAGCACTTTCGCCTCCACAAAGTGTATTATTGGAAGCAATTTCTCCCATTAACACATTTATAGAAGTAGACTGTAAGGGATCGTAAGCCCCAACTAGAGCGTTGTAATAATCTTTTTCCGAATTAAAAAAAGTTTCTGAGTCTATGGCATACAAGTCTGCCTCGTCTATATATTCATCGGTACATGCAAAAAAACTAAAAACGCATATCCCAATGAGGGTACAAATAGCTGTTATTTTTGTATATTTTTTCATCATTATTGTTTTTAGAATGTTACATTTAAACCGAGTATAAATTGCCTTGCCGAAGGATAAAATCCAGAATCGATACCAGCTCCTATAGCGCCGTTATTAATGGTAGGATCGTAACCCGTGTACTTAGTTAGGGTAAACAAATTGTTTGCAGCCACATATAATCTAGCTTTGGTTAAAGACACTTTCTGCATTAAATCGGTTGGAAAAGTATAACCCACTTGTATATTTTGCATTCTTAGAAAAGAAGCATCTTCTACATAAAAGTCGGAAAACAATTTGTTGTTTGTTGCAGCTGTGGTAACACGAGGAATTTCGT
The DNA here is from genome assembly GCA_025800395.1 of Flavobacteriaceae bacterium. GTDB lineage: Bacteria > Bacteroidota > Bacteroidia > Flavobacteriales > Flavobacteriaceae > JAOXRU01. The sequence goes on along the minus strand of JAOXRU010000126.1, from coordinate 71,785 downwards.
TAGAAGTTCCTTCTCCTTTCCATCTACCTAAATAGTAATTCGGTTTATTGCTATTTGGCAAGAAACGTTCGAAGTTGCGCACCATTTCTTTACCTAATTCTGCATAGAGATAGGTACTAAAGTCCCAGTTCTTGTAATTTACAGAGGCCTGTAATCCCATAAAAAAGTCTGCTTGCGGATTTCCAATTTCTACGCGGTCGTTAAAATCTATTTTTCCATCCTTATTGGTATCTACATATCGGAAATCTCCTGGTGCCGTAGCAGCCCCTAAATCATCTTGACTAGGATGCGCATCGATTTCTTCCTGATTTTGAAAGATTCCATTGGTTTGCAAACCATAAAAATAACCTATTGGAAAACCAACTTCCATACGAGAAATTGGGAGGTTACCAATTGCGAAACTTCCTCCTTCTAAAAAAGTACCACCGAGAACTTCGGTTACTTCGTTTTCCACATAAGTAACATTATAACTTAAGTCCATAGTTAAATCTTCCGTATCGAAAACCTTATAATTAATTCCCAACTCTGCTCCCGTATTCTCCGAAGTACCAGCATTTACAGTAGGGTTTCTTCCTCCTGGAGATTTCGTACCCAATATACCAGAAACGGGGAAGTTATCTATTAACAAATCTTCTCTAGTTTCTATAAAAAAGTCGGTTACAAAGCGTAAGCGATCATCTAAGAAATTAACATCTAATCCTATATCTAATTTTTTTGCGGTTTCCCACTGCGCCAAAGGGTTTGGCAATCTACCTTGTGCCCTACCGTCTACCAATTCTCCATCGAACACATAAGTTGCCTGCCCACTTAAGAGCGATTTGTGAAGGTTATTTCCAACAAAATTACCTAAGGTACCGTAACTTGCGCGAAGCTTCATGAAACTAATCACCTCAGAATCTTTCATAAAATCTTCTTCCGAAATTTTCCAACCAGAAGTAAAAGACCAAAAATAATCTACTCGTAGGTCATCTGAAAAAGAAGAAACTGCATCTCTTCGAATAAGACCAGAAAGTAGATATTTGCCTTTATAATCGTATTGCGCTCTTCCAAAGAATGATGTTAATCGAAGATCATCAGACCCAGTATTTAAACTTCGTTGCGGGTGTTGCCTGTCTGTAAGACTAATATCTGCAAATGCATAATCGTTATTAGGTACATCAAAACCTGTTACGTATATACCATCGAACAAGTCGTTCTGTACCGAGGCTCCTAAGACAAAAGTAGTATTATGATCTTCTGCAAATGTTTTATCGTAAGTAGCAAAGGTCTCCCATTGCACTCTAGTTGAAGTTTCTTTCTTTTGATATACCGAACTTTGCGTTTTATTATACACCTTACTTCTTCCATGATACTGTATAGGAGTAAAACTTCTTTCTTTATTATTGAAAATTTTATATCCTACTCGTGAAGTAATATTAAGATTCTCTAAAAGCTTATAGTCTAGTTTAAAGTTTCCTTCAAACACATTTCCTTTGGTTTCTCCGAATGTATTATCGAGTTGGGTAAGCGGATTAATTAATTCTATACCCAAGAAATTATCTAAATCATCCTGATTGGTGGCAAAAGTTGGTGCGTAATTTAATCCGTTAAAGAGCAAAGTACTAGCAAATCCTTGGTTTTCTAGAGCAGTATAGCCCGCAATAAAAGAAAACTTTAATTTTTCATTAATATCGATACCAATATTTGCTTTGACGTTACTTTTAACAAAATTGGAATAATCTGGTGCTACAATACCATCTTGTTCCACACGAGAACCACTTACAAAATACTGAAAATTCTCTCCACCGCCTTTAACAGACAAATTATGGTTTTGCATTAGAGCGTTCGCAAATAATTCATCTTGCCAATCGGTACCTTCTCCCAAATCTCTTATGTTAGAAAATGGCAAATCTTCCCCGTTGGCGGCATAGGACTCATTAAGTATTGCCGCATATTCTGTAGCGTTGAGATAATTTAATTTTCTTGCTGTTTGTTGCAATGCTGTAAACACATCGTAAGAAACAGTTGGTGCCATATTTTTTTTACCCACCTTGGTGGTAACAAGCACAACCCCATTTCCACCGCGAACACCATAAATAGCAGCTTGCGCATCTTTTAAGACGGTAATAGATTCTATATCATTTGGGTTAATGCTATTTAGATCTCCTTCGTATCCGTCTACAATAACCAATGGGTTATTATTGGTATTGGAACTAATACCACGTACAAGAATGTTTACATTTGCCCCTGGTGCCCCAGAAGCAACATTTACCGCTACTCCAGCTGTAGTTCCTTGCAATGCCGTGGTTGCGTCTACAGGTCTTAAGGTTGCCAAGGTTTCTTCACCAACCAAAGCCACAGCCCCCGTTACATCTTTCTTCTGTTGTTTACCGTATCCTATTAAAACAACCTCGTCTAGACCAGTAACATCTTCGGTCATTGTAACATTTAATGTGGCCTCGTTAGCCACCACTTCTTTTGTCTGATACCCTAAATAGCTAAACACAAGAATAGCCCCTTTAGGCACCTCATATAAGACAAAATTTCCATCAAAATCTGTTTGTATTCCTTTGGTAGTGTTCTTAATCAGAATATTTACCCCTCCTAAAGGGCCACCGTAAGTACCATCGGTAACGGTACCTTTGACATCTATATTCTGTGCTTGAGAAACCCCTCCAAATAACAAAAAAACAAAAAGCAATATATGTATTCTCATAAGTCGGGTTTTAATTTTCCATAAAATTAAGCTTCAAATACATGTAAATCCCTAAAAACACCCACTACAAAAAATATACACCATGAAGCGATCCGCTTAAACAAGGCTAAATAGCTATCATTGGTCTATTTATAAATTCACAATCCTAATGTGCAAAAAATCTATATGTAGTAGTATTGTATGGGTACTTAAACCCCTTGTAGTGTTAAAAAATTAAAATTGTAATCCACTAGAAAACGAACATGTAAACTTTTAATAGCTATACATTAAAGAAAATGTAATGATTTCTATACTTTAAAATTACAATTCTAGGATATAAGTAGTTAAGTTTATATTATGATCTAACTCCATTTTCTTCCGCAATCGATACCGTTTCACTTCTACGCTTTTGGTTGAAATATTGAGCAGCGGTGCTATTTCTTTTGATGAGAGATTTAACCTTAAATATGCACACAAACGAAGATCATTTGGGGTTAGATCGGAATGCGCCAATTTTAGTTTCTTTATAAAATCCTTATCCGCATTATTGAATGCTTCCAAAAACAACCTCCAGTCATCTTCATTATTTAGGTTTTTGTCAATAATTCGAACCACCTGTTTAATATTTTTAGCCCCTCCTTGAAGTAATGCGGATTTAATTTCACTTAATAGTTCATTCTTTTTGACAATATTCATTGTAGAAGTTGCAAATTCCCGATTCTTGATTAGCACATCAGATTTCAGCTGTTCATTTTTTAATTGCATCAGTTCCTTTTCTTTGGCCAAATTTGTTAGAGCAAATTCTCTTTCCTGCTCCTGCAACATGTTTTCTCGTTGCTTCCTATAATAGGAAGTGTACAATTTGTTGACCATCCAAATTAAAAACAACAAAAACAACACATACACAATTATTGCCAGATTAGACAAGTACCATGGATGTTTTATTTGAAAGGAATAACTAGCAAGCTGTTTGTTCTCTATATTACCTAGCTTTGCTTTTACCTCAAAGGTATAGGACCCGTAAGATAAATTTTCAAACAAAACAAAAGGCGAACTGCTCCAATCACTCCAATTTTCATTATGCCCAATTAGTCTAAATTGATATTCTACAGAACGATCTTTTGTCAAATGAGGAATATGATAGGAAAAAGACACATTATTTTCTTTGCTATGAAAAAGCCCATTTTCAACTAAGCTCTTAGCTGTACTAGATTGATTTAATTTATTGGTTAAAACACTATTTATACGAACTGCAAAATCTTGATTTTCTTCCTGAATCCATTTTCTTTTATTAAATACTAGATAACCATCCTTTCGACCAATTATGTAATTATCATTATCCAATTGCGAAATATTCTCATAACCAGCCGCTCCTTTTCTTATTTTATTGGAGATTGGTATGGATTTTATTCGCAATTCTTCAATAAGGTTATTTTGTTCCGTGAAAGCCATATGCTTATTGGAAAAACTCCATAAAACCCTACTTTTAGGGGTAAATTGCAATTTACCCGAAGTATAGTTTTTTTTGTTATAAAACTTACTCAATTGTTTATCCAACTGAAAGTCGCCCAAAGAATCCACATAACGGAATACTCCTTTTTTGTTTGCGTATAGCAGACTCCTATCAAATAAAACAATATCTGAATGTAAGCCTTTTTCCACATTTTTAGCTACATAGATATTTTTTACATTTTCAAATTTGGCATCAAGCTCTAATATAAAAACTCCTTTATACTCGTGATTCACAATTACTTTATTGCCTTTGTATATTTCAAAAGATTTACTAGAATTCTCAAAACCTTTAATTTTATGCTTTATTTGCCATAAACTTTCTTTCCTTTCTAACACATAAAGTCCAGTATAATTACCCTGTAGTAGACTATTTTTATTGATACGAAGTAGCTTCCATGTGCCGGCTATTGCGATATACTGCTTTATTTTTTTGTTGTCAATAATAAAAGTACCAAGATCATGTCCACAAAACAATTCTCCATTTATCACATGCAAAGACCATACCTGTCCTTGCGTACCTGGCACTAAATCAAAAGCATCTTTAGTTACTTCCGATTGTACAAATAGCCCCTGATTAGTACCCAGATATTTTAAACCATTAAATTGTATAGCCGCATAAACGGTTCCCAAGTCTCCCTTGTTATCTGTGTAAGCCATGAAAGCAGAATCCATTTCAACCCTGCTTATTCCATTATCTAAGCCCAACCATATGACCTGATTAGCATCTTCATAAATAGATAAAACGGTATTGTTGAGCAAAGAATTTTTTCTAGACAAATTATAAAGCTGTTTTCCATCGGCGTTTAAAAATATAGCACCGTTGGATATGGTTCCCAACACAATACTCCCGTTTTTGGTTTGGCAACTGCTATATAGTGTTTTTCCTTTTAATAATATATTCACTTCAACATTCCATGGTTTTAACTCCTCCTCATTTAGTAAATAAACACCTTTATCTTTTGTAACCACCAATAAGGCTTCCTCATGAGAAAACAAGCCAACAATTTCATGATGTTTAAATAAGTTTTCTTCAGAAATCAGCTTTTTATTCCCATTTATAATCTGAAACAATCCTTTTCCCATTTGCTGAAAAAACAACTGTTGATTAACCGCAAAAAGCTGTGGAATTTTAGTGGAAGATTCTATTTTAAAGTAAGTCTTGTTTTCTGGGTGAATAATATGTATTCTACTTAAACTTTGAAAAACAATCCAATCTTGAACATGCTGTATATTCCAAAACTGTTCATCCTCTTCAATTTCTATTTGTTTGATGTCTACCAATGAAGTGTAATACAATATCCCATTTTCTTTTCGAGTCCAATATCCAAAATCCATATAGAACCCCGTATAAATACGATCTTTTACTACTTTAACAGAGCGCATTATGGTTTCATTGGGGGTTTCGTACAAATGCCACGTAGCGCCATTATAAGATAGCAAACCTCTGTTGTTCGCAACATAAAGGTGTCCGTCTTTTGCCTGTGAAAATCCCCAATTCTGAGACTCCCCATTGTATACAGCTGGCTCAAAAGAACTTACCAATGGTAATTCTTGGGCAGTAACCGAATTGAACAGCGCAAAATACAAAAAAACATACAATCGATATGATCTAAATAACCCCTTCAATTCATTACAATTTAGCTAGCAGTACAATATTACAAATAATTCTTATGTATTAATACTAATTTGATTTTTGAAAACTTTATGTTTCCCTTTTAAATTTAAGAAAATTTACACTTTTATACCTTTCCTAGAGAAAGAATCAGATAAAAAAAACCAATATATCTTTGCCAAATTTTTAATATACTTTGACCCCATGACAAGAAATTGATCAGATTAAAAGGCTCGACATTGCTATCTATTTTTCACCGCAAAAAAAACCATATACCATAGTATTGGTTCAAAAAACAAAATCTAATCCTTACATGGCCAATTAAAATTAGCCACTTTATCATTGCTTGCTGCAGAGAGATTGTAATGCCACCATTCTGTACGGATACCCCAGAAGCCAAAAGACTCCATGGTTTCTTTTAAAAGCTTTCTATTTTCTAGCACTTCTTTGGGCAAATCTACAAAGTCATGATGTGCTTTTTTACCGAAGAAATCAAAATCGGTTCCCATGGAAAGTTCCTTTCCATTAGCATCAATTAGGGTAATATCTACTGCTCCTCCTTTATTGTGAATAGAGCCTTTTACCGGATTGGCAACATATTGAGGATTGGGTACTAGTTTCCACATTTTGTACTGCACACTATTTGGACGATAACAATCGTAAAACTTAATTCTATACCCCATTTTTTTAAATGCATTATTAGCCTTTATGAGCGCTTTAGCAGTTTTTGCACGGATATAACACTCTGCACAATTATATACCTTGGCCTTTAAAAAGTTGTTGGTCGTTGCATAACGCATATCATATTCAAAACTATCGTCATAATCGGCAAGTCTAACAAAAGTGGTGTCTGCTAGTTTTTCCAAGTCCACTATGTCTTTTAACACCACTTTGGTATCTCCATTATGTTTCTCTTCCTGTTTCACTATGTTTTCTACAGACACGCTGCCTTGCAGATTTGATTCTGTAACAACCGCTTTTTGTGGCGATTGCCTACAAGAAACAAACAACCCAAATACCAATAAAATAGATACGTAACGCATAACTAAAGTTTTACTCTAAATTACTATTTAATTTTTACCCGACAAAGCCCTGCAAAGAGACACGGCTTCTGTTTTTTACACCAAAAAGCAAGTAAAAAACAAAATATATTTAATTGTGGATTCCAAAATATTGTACATTATACGCACCTTAGAACATGAAGCTGGCAAAACCCATATACCTTTCCACTAAGCATAGAAATAGTTTCTTAAAAAAAATATATCCATCCGATTTTTCCAAATTCGGAGGTTATTAGGTATTCTTTCTTTTCTATCTTATCTAATCTTATCCTTTCCAATCCATATCCTGAGGCAGAATAATCGTAGGGCACACCTATCTACTAAATGAATACTAGACCACTATCCAATCTGCCACCAACCCTCTTTTCTCTCGAGGCACAAAAAAACAATTTCGAACCCCATCGTCCAAGCTCCGTTTTAGGCTTTTCGTTTCTCTCAAACCATCTGGGCAATGCTGTAAAAACAGATAATCTAAATCAAAAAAAATGGCTTCTAGCTCTTCTTCTATTTTCTGAAACAATGTTTCACAAATTACTATAGGTCTATTTCTTTCTAAAACCCCTTTAGCACCCTTCAATACAATATGTTCTGAACCTTCTGTATCAATTTTTATCAAATCGATCGAATCTACCGAAAACAAACTCACATAATCATCCAAAGGCAAACTTTCCACTTGGATCTCCACGGTAGATTCTAGATTTTTGGTTCCCAAATTGTGTTCTCCCGACAAATTGGGTATATGCGGATACTTAGGATTTTGTACTTCAAAAAAACGCAATTGTCCTTTATTATCGCTTAGAGCCATAGACTCTTGTCGTACTTGCCCTTCAAGGCCATTGTGTTTTATGTTGGCTGTTAAATAAGTCCTAGCACCCCGAGCTGGTTCAAAACTATAGATTTGAAGATCTGCATTGCATTTGCCCGCCAAAATAGTATAATAGCCAATATTGGCCCCTACATCTATAAAACAACTAACCCTTTTTATTAACTTCAAAAAAATTGTAGTGTATTCAAACTGTTCTGCACCATCGTAAAACAATTGCTTGCCGATATAACTCGTCTGATTGGTTTCTATTAAAATAGTCATTTCTGCACTAGGTACATTCAATCGCATTAGACCACAAGGATGTAAGCGGTATTTGCTAGGCACAAAAAAAGATAAAGCACGAATCAGATAACGCAATATGCGATTGAAGAATGGCGCATAAATTAAAAAATATATGGGTTGCAAAATTGGCTGCTATTATAAGTTTCGTTATGCGAATGTCGATATTAAATATGTATTCCACAAATAAAAAGAGATTCCTCTATGATAGATTTACGCGCTAACGAAACCCTTCCATTGTGGAATGGGGTTTTACTATGGCCCAAATTTGTTTCCTTTTTAAACTTAGTAATAAAAAAAGATGATAAGATGGTTAGCGCGATCAGGACTTATGCGAGAAGGGAATCAAAATCCAAGTACTTCGTACTTTTGTCTTTTTTAGTTCACATATACTCAAGCTGCGCTTGGTATATGTGAACTAAAAAATCCAACATTTTCATGTTGGATTTTGATCATCTAGTGATCGCGACAGGATTCGAACCTGTGACCGTCTGCTTAGAAGGCAGATGCTCTATCCAGCTGAGCTACGCGACCATCCGTTATTATTGTTGTGAAAAATGTCGGGGTGGCAGGATTCGAACCTGCGACCTCCTGCTCCCAAAGCAGGCGCGATAACCGGGCTACGCTACACCCCGAAAAAAGCGGAGAGACGGGGATTCGAACCCCGGCAACACTTTCGCGTTGACAGATTAGCAATCTGCTGCATTACCACTCTGCCACCTCTCCGGTTATATCTTTAAATGAACATCACAATCGAAATTGCGGATGCAAATGTAGTAGATCATATCGTACCACACAACTATTTTTTGTGTTTTTTTCTAAATTATTTTCGAACCTACTTTTCTACTCGGGGTATTCAATTCGCAAATGATAGATATTGATCAATTTATACTTAAATACCTTTTTAATTAATTCGATTTCCTTAAAAGTTATATTTGCATTTTGAAACTGCATTTGCTCCATTTGCTTGCTAATAATTTTGTCTACAAAATCATTAATTTTTGCATGAGTAGGCTCTTTTAGGCTTTTGGAAGCTGCTTCTACAGAATCTGCCATCATCAGTATGGCCGTCTCCTTGGAAAACGGTAAAGGTCCTGGATAACTAAAATCTTTTATATCTACATCTCCTTCCAATTCTTTGGCTTTTATATAAAAATAGTACACCAGACTAGTTCCATGATGCGTACGAATAAAATCGATAATTCTATCTGGAAGTTTGTACTTTCTCGCCATTTCTATACCATCCAAAACATGATTAATAATAATTCTAGCACTATCTCTAGGGGAAAACTCATCATGAGGATTTACCATAGAGGTCTGATTCTCGGTAAAGAAACTAGGATTTTTCATTTTACCAATATCATGATATAAAGCCCCTACACGTACCAACATAGCATTGGCTCCAATCTCATTGGCAGCAGCCTCGGCCAAATTAGCCACCTGTAATGAATGATGAAAAGTTCCTGGAGCCTTATTCGATAAATCTTTGAGAATTTTAGAATTGGTATCTGACAATTCCAGCAAAGAAACATCTGAAACTAACTCAAAGGTTTTTTCGTAAATGTAAATCAAAGGCTGAGCAAACAAGGTAAGCATTCCATTGAGAGCAAACAAACCAATTGCTTTCCATTGAAAGCCGTCAAATCCACCTTCGTGTATGATATAAAACGCAATATAACCCAGTATATAAACAAGTGTAATCTGACCTACAGAAATGAACAAATTCGCACGCTTATAAAACTCCGTTATAGTAAGTATGGTAATAATGCCTGCCACAATCTGAAGAAAAATATATTCAAAACTATTTGGAACCACAAAACCCAAAATCAAAACAGTAAGCGTGTGTACAAATAATGCTAATCTCGCATCGAAAAATGCTTTAGTTATCAAGGGCAAAATACAGAGTGGCACCACGTACACCAAATTGGCACTATAATGCAAGGCTATAGTGGTTCCTAAAACCATCAACACCACATTGAAGAAAATAAAACTTACCTTTTTGTTGTGAACATATATACGTCTACGATATTTTTTGAGAAAAAGAAGCAACATCAGCAATACCAAAGCTACCAAAACAGTATAACCCGAAAGTATCGTAAAATGATTTTGATCATTCCACATTTCTGAGGCATAAGTTCGTTCCAAACTCGATAATACCTGAAATCGTTTACCCTCTACCACTTCACCTTTTGCAATAATCAGTGAGCCTTTAGTCACTGCTCCTCTTGTACGAGAAACTTGATCCAAGGCCTCTTTCAATACAGAATTGGTAAGGTTTTCATCCAATACCAAATTTGGCTCCACCAAATCAAAAAGAAGATTATAAAAATTGGTTTGATATTTGGCATAAGGAGTATTCTCTAGTCTGGTACTTATAAAACTACGCAATTCCCCAGCTGGCACCAAATTAGAAGTCTCTATGAGATTGGCCTCATTATTTCGAACCAAGTAAACCTGTTCACCCAGACCAAGCTTTTGCTGATTATATACCCCAAATCGATACAATTGTTGCACCAAGGCCGCGATCTTGTTTTTTAATGCAGCAACTTCTTTCCTGTTTTCTATTTTAGGAAAATAAGCAACATACTGAGATACTGCCTGAGCACTCACCCTCTTGGGTATTTCACTCTCCACCCCCAAATACATCATCTGCTGTTGGTGTATTCGGTCTTTTTCTAACTCGATATCCACCTCAGATTTGTAAATTAAAAAATCAAAGGGTGCAAACAAATTTTCATGCTGCCAAGGTTTTCCTTTTTGAAATTCGTATTTAAATTTTCCTCCCTGTGGAAACAAGTAGACAATAACAAAAACACTTACTAAATAAACAAAACCTTTAAACAAAAGGGATTGATTACGATAAATAAAATCGATAATTTTTCGCATAATGTGCCGCTAGAAGTACCAAAAGTAAAAAAAATGTACGTATCCAGTATCAAACCTATACTATACTTAGGTTAATCTTTTTATTTTGCATAAATTCGCAACAACTTCTATACGACAACAAGTAGATACGAAGTATTATTTAAAAAAACACTGTTTCTACCATATCATAATGCTTTTGCGACTAAACATTCGCAAGAGTCCCAATGAAAATAGGTGGAGACTTTTAAATACATAAAGCACAAATTAAATGAAGGAAGTAGTAATTGTTTCTGTTGCAAGGACTCCTATTGGAAGTTTCTTAGGTAGTTTATCTAGCATGTCGGCATCAAAACTGGGTGCTATCGCCATCGAAGGCGCCATGAAAAAAGTTGATCTCGATCCCAATACCGTAGATGAAGTATTGATGGGGCAAGTGGTTCAGGCTGGCACTGGACAAGCACCTGCTCGTCAGGCAGCAATTTTTGCAGGGATTCCCAACACCGTGCCTGCCACCACAGTAAACAAAGTATGCTCTTCTGGAATGAAAACCATTATGCAAGCTGCACAAAGCATTGCTCTTGGACAAAACGAAATAGTAATTGCTGGCGGCATGGAAAGCATGTCCAATATACCACATTATGTACATATGCGTAAAGGAACCAAATTTGGTCCTGGTAAAATGGAGGATGGCTTACAAAAAGATGGTTTGGTAGATGTGTACGATCAACAAGCTATGGGAGTATGTGCCGATGCATGCGCCAATAAATACGAGTTTAGCAGAGAAGATCAGGATGCTTTTGCCATTCAATCCTATACACGTTCTGCTGAGGCTTGGAAAGAAGGGAAATTTGATAACGAAGTTGTACCCGTAGCAGTTCCTCAACGAAGAGGTGAACCAATAATGGTAACTGAAGATGAAGAGTTCAAAAATGTAAGACTCGAAAAAATACCAGCACTACGTCCAGCTTTTACAAAAGAAGGTACGGTAACTGCCGCGAATGCATCCACTATAAACGATGGCGCTGCTGCGGTGATACTAATGAGCAAAGAAAAAGCCCAAAGCCTTGGACTTATTCCATTGGCTACTATCAAAAGTTACGCCGATGCAGCACATGAGCCAGAATGGTTTACAACTGCACCAGCCAAAGCACTACCAAAAGCACTAGATAGAGCTGGAATTCAAATTGGGGATGTAGACTTTTTTGAATTTAACGAGGCTTTTTCTGTTGTAGGATTAGCAAATATGAAGATTCTTGGATTAACCGACGACAAAGTAAATGTAAATGGAGGAGCAGTTTCTTTGGGACACCCTCTTGGATGTTCGGGTGCTAGAATCATCATTACCTTACTGAGCGTATTGGAACAAAATGATGCAAAGATAGGTGCCGCAGCGATCTGTAATGGTGGTGGTGGTGCTTCAGCCATGATTTTGGAACGCAACTAAATCGAGAGAGATACTCTATGCAGTATGGAATTTGTAATCTGGGAATTGTTGCCATCCGCAGTTTTCCGTCCCAGGAAAGCGAGCTAGGTTCACAACTCCTATACGGAGATCATTTTAAAATACTTGAACAGCGCAAATACTGGAGTAGAATTCGTGTAGAATTCGATGGTTTTGAAGGTTGGGTATCCAAAGATCAATATCTAGAAATTGATGAAAAACAATTTTTAGAAATAAAAAACTGTGCTAAAGAAGATCGTCTATACAGTGCCAATTTGGTAGATTATATACACGAGCGCAACAACGCCTTACTCCCTGTATGTATCGGGAGTATCGTGGCTAATGCCCGCGTTTGTGACCATTTTTTTGAAGGAGAGACCAAGCAATGCTTATTGGACGACCGAAAAGAGCTTATAAACACCGCTCTACACTATCTCAATGCACCTTACCTATGGGGCGGTAAAACTCCTTTTGGTATAGATGCTTCCGGATTCACCCAAATGATATATAAAATGCATGGGGTGAATCTACAGCGAGAAGTTGCCCAACAATCTCAACAAGGAGAACCACTCAGTTTCATAGAAGAATGTGAAGCTGGTGATTTGGCTTTTTTCGACGATAAAGAAGGGAATATTATACATGTAGGGATCATTATGGAAAACAACTACATCATTCACGCACATGGTAAAGTTCGCATCGATCGAATAGATCATACAGGCATTTTCAATGTAGACATCAAAAGGTATTCTCACCAACTGCGGGTTATCAAAAAAATATATTGATTTTTTATATAAAATAAATCCAAAAAAAATGTCCATAACTTTCATTATGGACATTTTTTATAATCATATTGGGTGTGGATTATTGCCCCAACAAGTCTTTAATACGCTTGTAATTTGCCGTGTCACCAAGAGCGCCATAAATATTTTTTAATTGCTCCAAAAGATCCGTATTTCCCGGATTTGCTTTCAGGCCTTCTTCCAATACTTTGGCTCCTTCTGCGAACAAGCTTTCTTTTTTTGCTTTTAGCTCATCGTACTTAGCCATATCCGATCTCTTGTTGGAATCTACCAATTCGTTGATCTGATCTACCAGACTGTTCCCTTCATTGATATAAGAAGAAGAATAATTGATAAAACCAACGATATAATCTGGTTTTAGTTCAACAGCCTTAGACAAGCCTTTTCTAGCTTCTTCGTATTCACCATTTTCCATAGCCACAGTACCATAGTTGAAGTGCAACAAATGGTTGTTTGGCTCTAGAGCAATCGCCTCATTGGTCAAGGATTTAAATTTATCTATTTCTTTAAGCTCCAAGTACAACATCGCCTCGCTAATAATGATCCCAGCATCCCCAGGATTGTCTTTTCTTGCCTCAGCAAATGCTTCTTTGGCTTTGTCTGACTGACCCAACTCGTTGTAAATTAACGCAATATTCTTAACAATCTCACCTCTTTTTGACGGCACTTTCTCTTCTACTGGATCTTTGTACGCATTGGATTTTACCATAAGATCCCTCTGCCCTTTATTTCCTAAGTCTTCCTTTTTACCAGTTTCCACATTGGTAGCCATATAGCGTGTTGCAGAACCATCATAACCAACATCTTTTAGTTTGTTATAATACACTAGTGCTCCTTCATAGTCCTTTCCTTGCACACAAGTACTTGCTGCATAATACAAATAAATCGTATCCTTTGGATTCAATTCATAGTATTTGTACAATTTCTCCGATGCAGGCTTATATTTCTTTTCTTTATTGTCTGCTATAGCAGAGTTTAGCATCACTACACCAACAGCAATAAGGCTATCCTTGGCTTTTGCACCGTACTTTGCTTTACCATTTTCTTCTACTGTGAGCACATTGTTGTACTCCTTAATAGCAGCATCAAAAATAGCATCTCCACCCTGCCCCTTTCGAGCCTTGTCTAAAAGCAAATTTCCTTTTAAGTAATGAAACAAGCTTTTGTATTTTGGCGCCTGATCCAATAATGGCTCTGCAGCTGCTATAGCCGCTTCAGCTGCAGGAACATCTCCATTCTTTAAGGCTTTTTCAGCAGTTTTCAATTCTTTCTTTTGAGCATAACCTAATCCAAATGCACACAAAGCTAAAACTGCTATTACATTTTTTTTCATTGTATTCTAAATTTGTTAATTATTCGTATCTATATTATCCTTATCAATTCCCGTACCATTTTCTTCTGTTCCTTCTTCAGCAGTATCTAAATCGGGATCTACAGCATCTTCTTCTTTCATTACTTTTGCAACCGCCGCTATCGCATCTTTTCCTTTGATATTGATGAGTCTAACTCCTTGGGTAGCACGCCCCATTACTCTCAAATTTTCCACACTCAACCGAATAGCAATTCCAGATTTATTAATTATCATCAAATCATCAGAATCGGTAACATTTTTGATAGCCACCAACTGACCTGTTTTATCAGTAATAGACATGGTTTTCACACCTTTTCCTCCTCTATTAGTCATACGGTAATCTTCCAAACTAGAACGTTTACCATATCCATTTTCCGAAACCACCAATATATTTTCATTGGTATCATTAACAGATACCATTCCTATAACTTCGTCGTTTTCATTTGCTAGGGTTATACCCCGCACACCAGAAGCATTTCTTCCCATCGGACGGGTTTTGCTTTCTTCAAAACGTATGGCTTTTCCAGAGCGTATCGCCAACAATATTTCACTATTACCAGTAGTGAGTTTAGCCTCTAGTAATTCATCACCATCTTTCACAGTAATAGCATTAATTCCATTTTGTCTAGGTCGTGAATACTGTTCCAAAGGCGTTTTTTTCACTCTTCCTTTCTTGGTTGCCATGATCACATAATGGGAATTTATATACTCCTCATCTTTCAAATCTTGGGTACAAATAAAGGCTTTTACCTTATCATCGGATTCGATATTAATAAGGTTTTGAATTGCTCTACCTTTGGATGCTTTACTTCCTTCTGGAATTTCATACACCCGCATCCAAAAACATTTCCCTTTTTGGGTAAAGAACAGCATATACTGATGATTTGTACCTACAAATAAGTGCTCTAGGAAATCTTCATTTCTAGTAGTGGAAGCTTTTTGCCCCACACCTCCTCTATTCTGGGTTTTATATTCTGTTAATGGCGTACGCTTGATATAACCTGCGTGAGAAATAGTAATAACCACTTGCTCGTTTGGTATCATATCCTCTATACTTAAATCTCCACCAGCATATTCTATTACAGATCTTCTTTCGTCTCCGTACTTTTCTTTAACTTCAACCAACTCTTCTTTGATGATCTCCATACGACGCTCTTTACGCGCTAGAATATCTTTTAGGTCTTCTATAGTTTTCTGCAACTCTTCGTACTCCGCACGCAATTTGTCTTGTTCCAGACCAGTAAGCTGGCGCAATCGCATCTCTACTATAGCTCTAGCTTGTATTTCACTAAGCTTAAAGCGTTCTATCAAAGCACTTCTTGCTTCATCCGGATTAGCAGATCCTCTTATAATCTTAATTACTTCATCTATATTATCCGAAGCTATGATTAATCCTTCAAGTATATGAGAACGTTCTTCAGCTTTGCGCAATTCGTACTTTGTTCTTCTTACTACCACCTCGTGGCGATGGTCTACAAAATGATGAATCATTTCTTTGAGATTCAACAATTCTGGGCGGCCATTCACCAAGGCAATATTATTCACACTAAAAGAAGATTGCAGTGCGGTATATTTAAATAAAGTGTTTAAAACAATATTGGGTATTGCATCTTTTTTCAACATATATACAATGCGCATTCCTTTTCTATCGGACTCGTCACGTATATCTGCAATTCCTTCTATTTTTTTATCGTTAACCAAATCAGCAGTTTTCTTAATCATATCTGCTTTATTCACCTGATAAGGAATCTCGGTAACCACGATACATTCTCTTCCCCGAACTTCCTCAAAACTAGCTTTTGCACGCATTACCACACGCCCTCTACCTGTTTTAAAAGCTTCTCGCACACCGTCGTATCCATATATAATGCCACCAGTAGGAAAATCTGGTGCTTTAATATAAGTGATAAGATCTTCAATTTCTATATCATTATCTTCTATATATGCAATGGTACCATTTACAACCTCAGTCAAATTATGTGGCGGCATATTGGTTGCCATACCTACGGCAATACCAGAGGCACCATTTACCAACAAACTAGGAATTCTGGTTGGTAAAACTGTAGGCTCCTTTAAAGAATCGTCAAAATTCAACTGATGATCTACAGTCTCCTTATCAATATCGATAAGCATATCATCAGATATTTTGCGCATACGCGCCTCTGTATAACGCATAGCTGCAGGACTATCCCCATCTACCGAACCAAAGTTTCCTTGCCCATCTACCAACATATAGCGCATACTCCACTCTTGTGCCAAACGCACCATCGTATCATATACAGAAGTATCTCCATGGGGGTGGTATTTACCCAATACTTCCCCAACTATTCTTGCAGATTTTTTGTACGAGCTATTAGAACGAACTCCCAATTCGTGCATCCCAAATAACACCCTACGATGTACTGGTTTTAATCCATCACGAACATCTGGTAAAGCCCTAGAAACTATTACAGACATCGAATAATCGATGTAGGCCGACTTCATTTCATCTTCAATATTAACAGGTATCAGTTTTTCACCTTCTGTCATATAAATTGTTTTAAAATTTAATGCTTCTTAAATCATGCCAATATACATAAATTCCAAACTTATGAAAGACTAAGCCAAATGTTTTTTTATAGATTTTATCAACATGATATCACATACAGGTTGATAAATTACACAACATTATTTTTGTTATTACGATATTTTTTTTTCTATTTATACTACTTAAGACAAAAAGGAACAGTTTTTGCCTTAGACAAACGGATATTTATTATTTTTATAATAAAAAAAAGCATGTAATGGATGATAATTTTTCCCCAAGAGTAAAGGACGTAATCGCCTACAGCAAAGAAGAAGCCTTGCGCTTAGGTCATGACTTTATTGGAACAGAACATTTAATTTTAGGACTCCTACGCGATGGAAGTGGAAAAGCCATATCTATTCTAAACGCATTGGATATCGATTTAGACCATCTCAGAAGAAAGGTCGAAATACTTAGCCCTGCAAATTTGTCAGCTACTGAAGCACCAAATGACAAAAAAAACTTACACCTGACACGTCAGGCAGAACGCGCACTCAAAACGACCTTCTTAGAAGCAAAACTCTTTCAAAGTTCCTCTATTAATACCGCACATTTGTTGTTGTGTATTTTGAGAAATGAAAACGACCCAACCACCAAATTGCTAAACAAGTTAAAAGTGGATTATGACATCGTGAAAGAACAGTTTAAATCAATGATTACAAACGACGAAGATTTCAATACCCCCCCTACATCAGAATCTTATTCTGACGATATGGACACGGATAACAATGATGACAAAGATTCGCCGTTTAGTAGTAGTACTACTTCGAAGTCTTCTGGTAAATCACGAACTCCAGTACTCGACAATTTCGGAAGAGATCTTACCCAATTAGCCGAGGAAAACAAACTCGATCCAGTAGTCGGTCGCAACAAAGAGATAGAACGTGTTTCCCAAATTCTTTCTAGAAGGAAGAAGAACAATCCGCTTCTAATTGGAGAACCAGGTGTTGGAAAAAGTGCTATAGCTGAAGGATTGGCATTGCGGATTATTCAGAAAAAAGTTTCTCGCATTTTATATGGCAAACGAGTGGTAACTCTCGATTTGGCTTCCCTAGTGGCAGGCACCAAATACAGAGGCCAGTTTGAAGAACGCATGAAAGCGGTAATGAATGAACTCGAAAAAAATGACAACATTATCTTATTTATAGATGAAATTCATACCATAGTAGGTGCCGGTGGTGCTGCAGGAAGCTTAGATGCTTCCAATATGCTAAAGCCAGCATTAGCAAGAGGGGAAATTCAATGTATAGGCGCTACTACTTTAGACGAATATCGCCAATATATCGAAAAAGATGGGGCTTTAGAAAGACGCTTTCAAAAAGTGATGGTAGAACCTACCAGTGTAGAAGAAACCATACAGATACTTCAAAACATCAAAGGAAAGTACGAAGAACACCACAATGTACTTTATACCGATGAAGCATTGGAAGCCTGTGTAAAACTTACCAATAGATACCTCACCGATAGATACCTACCAGACAAGGCTATCGATGCCTTGGATGAAGCAGGTTCTAGGGTACATATTACCAAAATGGAAGTACCCAAGCAAATCTTAGAACTGGAAGCCCAACTAGAAGACGTACGTGCGCTGAAAAATACAGTTGTAAAAAAGCAGAAATACGAAGAAGCAGCAAAACTACGAGACAACGAAAAACGCCTCGAAAAAGAACTTGATACTGCGCAAACCAATTGGGAAGAAGAAAGCAAACGCAACAAACAAACCGTTAGCGAAGATAATGTGGCTGATGTAGTCTCTATGATGAGTGGTATACCTGTAAATCGCATCACAGAAACAGAAAGCAACAAACTTGCACACCTATCTGACCTTATTAAAGGAAATGTAATCGGGCAAGATGATGCTGTAGACAAAGTAGCTAAAGCCATACAACGAAACCGTGTGGGACTCAAAGACCCCAACAAACCAATTGGTTCCTTCATTTTCTTGGGACAAACTGGAGTTGGAAAAACCCAATTGGCAAAAGTATTGGCTCAGGAAATGTTTGATTCTCAAGATGCCCTTATACGTATCGATATGAGTGAGTATATGGAAAAATTTGCTATATCTAGACTAGTAGGAGCTCCTCCAGGATATGTTGGCTACGAAGAAGGTGGACAACTTACCGAAAAAGTGAGAAGAAAACCATATTCTGTGGTATTACTCGATGAGGTTGAAAAAGCACATCCAGATGTGTTTAACATGATGTTGCAGGTTTTGGATGACGGTTTCCTTACAGATAGCTTAGGAAGAAAAATCGATTTTAGAAATACCATTATTATCATGACCTCCAATATAGGAGCCAGACAGATCAAAGATTTTGGACAAGGTGTAGGATTTGGTACAGCTGCCAAAAAATCACAGGCAGACGAACACCAAAAAAGTGTGATCGAAAGTGCATTAAAAAAAGCTTTCGCTCCCGAATTCCTCAACCGTATAGATGATGTCATTATTTTTAATGCTTTAGAAAAAGAACACATCCAACAAATCATCGACATCGAATTGAAAAAGCTTTTCATTCGTATCGAAGAACTCGGATACAATATCATCCTTAGTAAAACAGCTAAAGAATTTATTGCAGAAAAGGGATATGATCGCCAATATGGAGCCAGACCATTGAAAAGAGCTATTCAAAAATATATAGAAGATGCATTGGCAGAAGAAATCCTCAATGCCAACCTAGTTGAAGGAGATCAAATCAATATCGGTTTCAATAAAAAAGAAGAAGCTTTGCAATTCAAAATAAAAAAAGCCAAAAACACCAAAGAATAGATTACGACCAATATATTTCTTTAGAGGTTGCCCAATAGGCAACCTCTTTTTTTGTTAATGATCAAAAAAAACAGAAATAATTAAACGCCATAGCAGTTTTAATAAGGACAATAATTATAGCCCCTCTCTTTATACCATTCGTCGATAATTGAGCAAAACAAATAGTTTTTATACCTTTTATCTATATTTTTTTATTAATACTCCCTCTATGACTACTTTCACCTACGAACACTAAATGACATCAAATGAAATTGAACCCTGCTTCGGACACGGTAGTGGTTAAAGAATACCAATTAGACATTGGACAAATTCTTGTTTACGACAACTATATGGTAAGCATCATCAAACACGGCGCAACCATCAATCTAGAAAAAACCTATCAACTCATAGGAATTGCAGAATTACACTTTCGCGATAAAAACTTTGGCTATATTTCTGTTCGAAAAAACAGTTACGCTTTAGATCCAACAATTTACACCTATCTGCGTGGACTCAAGAATTTGAAAGCTTTTGCGATAGTGTCCACCAAAGAACTGGACATGCATAATTTCAACATTGAGAAACTTTTCTACAAAAAAGCAATGAAGTTATTTCTGGACTTCGAATCTGGTGCGCACTGGGTTCAAAAGAGGTTATTAAAATTTAGATAGTGACAACATCTTAATGCCTTTTTACAACATTTTTTATACTTCATTTTTCTGTTAGCTTACTTTTGAGGCAATGCCTTCTAAACTAAAAGTAACATGAGAAAAAGATATAAATTAAATTTTGGGTCCTTCGAGATAAAAAACAATATCATCTATGGTTACATCAATGATGGGGAACATATACACCTAGAAAGAATACAAGAACTACAAGAGATAATTGAATTGCATTTTAGCAATAAAACCTTCGGGTACATTAGTGTTAGAAATAGCTCCTACTCTATAGATCCAACCATTTATGGCTTCCTAAGCGAATTACCAAATCTATCGTGCTTTGCTATAGTATATCCCGACTATATTGGAAACTCAAACTATGAACTAGAAAAACACTTCTATCACGGTCAAATACGTCGTTTTCAAGATGTTGAACATGCAGCTGATTGGGTAATGGAAAGAAACAGTATAACAGATTTCGCAAAAGACACCACACCTTAAGCCTATTTCACAACATTATAGTTGTATTTTTGAGTATTATTTTCTTTATTTATAGTAAATCATCCTCAAACCAAACTACAATGAAAGAAGAATATGAATTAAAATTTGGCAACATTTTTATTTACAACACTTACGCTGTTTTAGTTATAAACGAGGAAGTATGCTTCCGACACGACGAAAACAGCATTGTAATTCAAATTTTAGAGAAACACTTCTCAGAAAGACCCTTTGTATTGATTTCGTACCGATTGTTTCATTTTACTGTAGACCCTATCGTGTATTATGAAACCAACAAAATAAAGAATTTGGTAGGAATTTGTGTCGTTTCCGAAACAACAAACGCCATCACTAGTTTATCCTTTGAAAAATCCTTTTTTAACAAGGAGTTCAAATTTTTCAACAATTTGGACGGTGCAAAAAATTGGGCGCAAGATTATACCACAGGTAAAGCTGTTGTTTAATCCAACAAATATCTTTGAAAATGGTGCAAACTCTTGAAATTTTTGCTTTCTCTAAGTATATGGATTTCATAAACTTTCGAGACATTAAAAATCCATTGAAGCCATTACAAAGAGGATCAAAAAAAACTATGCTTCCTCTTGGGAAGCTGTTGGAGCTTCTTGTTTAAATAATTCTAAAAATGCTGATCCGATTCCATCTGCTATATCAGTAGCCATGAGACTCTGATAACCGTGGTGCTGTATAGCCAAATCCGCAGACAAACCATGCAAGTAAACGGCAAATATACAAGCATTTAAAGGACTATACTTCTGAGCAATGAAACCAGTGATCATCCCCAACAATACATCCCCCGAACCTGCTGTTGCCATACCAGGATTTCCAGTAGTATTGATATAATAATAGCCCTGATAAACAGTGGTACTATAGGCTCCTTTTATAAGCAATATCACATCGTGTTTTTTCGAAAATGCTTGGGCTTTTTCCAATTTTTCGAAATCGTGCTCCCAAGTTCCAATAAGGCGCTCCAACTCTTTTGGATGTGGGGTAAGCACAGTTGCACTTGGCAAGGCAGTTAGCCACTGTTTATTTTCACTCAATATATTTAGCGCATCGGCATCGAGTACTAATGCACCATCATAGTTTTCTAAAAACCGACCAAAGGCTGCTGCCGTTGCCTCTTCGGTACCCATCCCAATACCAGCCCCAACTACTTGTGCTTCTAACTGATACTCCATAGCACTTATATACCGCTCTTTTGTATCGGTTTCTACCATTACTTCTGGCACCGCGGTCTGCATAGGCTCAAAACCACATTTGGGAACATACACCGTTGTAAGTCCTGCTCCAGATCGCATACATCCCTTGGCCGCAAGTTGCATAGCACCCAGCTTGCCATGACTACCTCCTATAAGAAGGACATGTCCGTAGTCGCCTTTATGTGCAAATTTTTCCCTAGGCATATACATAGGAAGCACCTCTTGTTTTCCAATGAGATGATAAGAAGTGTCTTGTTGCATCAAAAATTCCATATCCAACCCAATATCTATTACCTCCCATTGATTGACATACACCCCCGTACTAGGCAGAAAAAACGGAAGTTTAGGCGCTTGAAAACTTAGTACATAATTGGCCTGAACAATACTATCTCCCTTTGGATTGGCTTGCATATGCATCCCAGAAGGAATATCTACAGAAAGGGTAAATGCCCTATTGCTGTTTATGCCATCGATAAGCTTACAAACCCAATCGGCCATTGGTCGATCTAAGCCAATTCCAAATATAGCGTCAATTACGATATCCTCCAGGTCAATGGTTGGCATCTCATCTTGATCGCCCAAGATAATGGGCCATATCTCCATACTCTTTAAACGATCAAAATTCAACAAAAAATCCTTAGAACGCTTGTCGCTATAATTTACAACATAAACATTTACCTTATATCCATTAGAAATAAGCATACGCGCTATAGCCAAACCATCCCCGCCATTGTTTCCTATACCACAAAAAATATGTATTGGTACCTGAGCGCCTTGCATTCGCAAATGCAACCACTGAAAGATTTGTTCCGCCGCACGCTCCATCAACTGATCCGAACTAATATTTTGTCTTTGGATTGTCACTCGATCCGCCTCATATATGTGTTTTGACTCAAAAATCTTCATAATAGCATTTTTATGTTTTTACAAAAAGATGGATAAAAATATTTTTAAATATCCAAAAAACCTACACCTATTTTAGAACAATCCCAAAACTAACACAAATATTAGGACTACTCCCGTATAAATCCATATTTAACAATAGGTTTTATTGACCGCAAAATTTTAAATTGTTTTTTATTCACAGTAAAAGTACTACATTTGACTATTGATAAAAACATAAATTTGTATTCAAACGAAAAACATAGCATTAATATCTTCACGATTTTCTCCATCGGTTCTATTACTATTACCGGCATTACCCCTTTTGGGGTGAATGATTAACATAGTGTCCATTTTTGTTTTGGTATTCCGCCAAAATCACAACCTTTTACCTATTTATTGTTTAATTTTATATAAGAAAAAAGATGAAAGTCTTAAAATTTGGAGGAACTTCTGTAGCCAACTCCGAAAACATACAGCAAGTCAAAAAAGTAATAGCAAATCAAGCCGATAAAGATCGTGTTATAGTTGTTGTATCTGCCTTAGGTGGTGTAACCGATTTGTTGCTCTCCGCAGCAGATTTTGCCTCCAAAAAGGATGCCCAATACCAAGAGGTAGTTGCTCAAATACAAAAAAGGCATTTTGATACCCTCGGCGAACTCATCCCTCTCGATCAGCAAGCGAGCTTAATAGCAGCCATCAAAAAAGAATTCAATGATTTGGAAACCTTATTAGAAGGCGCCTTTCTTATTGGAGAAATCACACCAAAGCTATCCGACAAAATAGTAAGTTATGGAGAACTTTTATCTTCCTTACTCATTAGCATCTATATGGCCTCAACTGGACTAGATGCCAAAAGAAAAAATGCTAGAGAAATTATCAAAACCAACGACGATTACCAAAAAGCTATCGTACAGTTTGATATCACCAATAAAAACATCCAAGAATACTTTTCTCAATCTAATGAAAAAATTACAGTAATTCCTGGTTTCATTGCTTCATCTGTCAACAACAATATTACTACTTTGGGTAGAGGAGGTTCCGATTTTACCGCAGCCATTATTGCCGCAGCATTAGATGCGGAAATCTTGCAAATATGGACAGATGTAAGTGGTATGTTTACTGCCAATCCAAAATTGGTACGACAGGCCTATCCTATTGAACACATTTCTTATGAAGAAGCCTTAGAATTGTCGCACTTTGGTGCCAAAGTATTGTACCCTCCGACGGTACAACCTGTTTTACAAAAAAACATTCCAATGGTAATAAAAAACACCTTTGCACCACAAGACAAAGGTACTTTTATACACCAATCAAACGATACCGGCCTCAAACCGGTTAGAGGCATCAGTCATATTTCTAATATTTCGCTCATCTCTTTAGAAGGAACTGGACTAATTGGCACAACTGGAATTTCCAAACGCTTTTTTGAAGTACTTTCTTTAGAAGGAATTAGTATCGTATTTATCACACAAGCTTCTTCAGAACATTCGATCTGTATCGGCATCGATTCCAATATGGCCCAAAAAGCGGTAGATGCCATCAATAACGAATTTGAACTAGAAATCAGCAAAGGTTCCATAGATACCCCCAAATCGGAAGATCAGCTTTCCATCATTGCTCTAGTGGGCGACCAAATGAAAAGTCACCAAGGGCTTAGTGGAAAGATGTTTAGCGCCTTAGGAAAAAACAACGTTAACATTCGCGCCATTGCCCAAGGCGCCTCCGAAAAAAACATCAGTGCCGTTATATCCGATAAAGATGTCAAAAAAGCACTGAATATATTGCATGCCAAATTTTTTGAAGACCAAATCAAACAACTCAATTTATTCGTAATGGGTGTTGGCAATGTTGGGAGCAAATTCTTGGCACAAATTCAGCAGCAACAAAGTTTTTTACTTGATCAACTCAAATTGCAAATACGCATTTGCGGTCTAGCCAATTCTCGAACCATGGTATTCGACGATCAAGGTATCGATTTAAAACATTGGGAACAAGCATTGGCCGAAGGCGAAAAAGCTAGTATCGACAGCTTTTATCAAAAAGTTAGAGACGCCAATTTGCGAAATAGCATATTTATAGACAATACAGCCAATGCCAATGTAGCCGCAAGTTATGCCAATTACCTAAAAGATAGCATATCGGTAGTTACTTGCAACAAAATTGCTGCCTCCGCAGATTACGAACGCTATGCCGAACTTAAAAAGCTGGCCTTAAAATACAATGTTTCTTTCTTATTTGAAACCAATGTTGGCGCAGGGCTACCCATCATAGACACTCTGAAAAATCTAATAGCTTCCGGAGATCGTATTCGGAAAATACAAGCCGTATTGTCTGGCAGTCTGAACTTTGTTTTCAACAATTACGACACCTCCAGCAGTTTCGAATCGGTTGTACAACAAGCACAAGAACAAGGCTATACCGAGCCCGATCCTAAGATAGACCTCAGTGGTGTAGATGTTGCGCGAAAAATTCTAATTCTAGCCAGAGAAAGTGGTGCCATACTTGAAATGGAAGACATCCAAAACCAATCTTTCCTGCCAAAAGAAAGTTTGGACACAACAGACAATAAATCATTTTACGAAAGTATCCAAAAAACAGAATCCTCTTTTCAACAATTGTATCGGGCGGCAGCAGACAAAAACTGTAAACTCAAGTATGTAGCCCAATTTGAAAATGGAAAAGCTAGTGTGGGATTACAACATATCCCAGAAAAGCACGATTTTTACAATCTGGAAGGTAGTGACAATATCGTATTGTTTTTTACCGAAAGATATCCACAACAACCTTTAATGGTGAAAGGAGCAGGCGCTGGAGCGGATGTCACAGCTTCCGGAATATTTGCAGATGTGATACGAATAAGCAACACCTAGTTTTATGATTGGAAGAGAAATTAGACTTTTTTGTCCGGCTACTATTGCCAATGTTTCCTGTGGATTTGATGTGCTAGGTTTATGCCTTGATGCAGTTGGCGATCAAATGATTGTTAAAACTACTGCCCAAAAAGGTGTTCGGATTTCCAAAATCACTGGTCAAGACCTACCATTAGATCCCAAGCAAAACGTTGCTGGTGTAGCGGTATTGGCATTATTAGACGAGATAGAAGCGCCATGTGGTTTTGAAATTAAAATTCACAAAAACATCAAACCAGGAAGTGGTATAGGAAGTAGCGCGGCAAGCTCTAGTGCGGCAGTGTTTGGTGTAAATCATTTATTAGGCAATCCGTTTCAACCGATTGATTTGGTGCGATTTGCTATGGAAGGAGAAGCTTTGGCCAGTGGCACACCGCATGCAGATAATGTAGCTCCTGCAATTTATGGTGGATTTACCCTAGTACGAAGTACCACACCGTTGGATATCGTATCTATACCGACACCAGCAGAATTGGTAGCTACAGTTATACATCCACAAATAGAACTAAAGACCAAAGATGCTAGAGCCGTTCTCAAACAGCAAATACCCCTGAGCAATGCAATTACCCAATGGGGGAATGTTGGTGGACTTATTAGTAGTTTATTTTTGGGAGATTACGAATTGCTTTCGCGCTCCCTAGTGGATGTGGTCGTAGAACCCCATCGCGCCTTATTGATACCCGGCTTCGACACCTTCAAACATGCCGCGCTGGAAGCAGGAGCTTTGGGTAGTGGTATATCGGGCTCCGGACCTTCTATATTTGCCCTAAGCAAGGGACTTGCCACTGCACAAAAAGTTGCCAAATCCTTAGAGTTGAGAGCAAAAGAACTACATTTAAACTGTGAAATACATATATCTAAAATCAACACCCAAGGAATAAGAATACTGTCATGAATTATTTTAGCTTAAATAACAATGCTCCAAAATCCACTTTTAAAAACGCTGTCATCAAAGGATTGGCCCCAGACAAGGGTTTGTATTATCCAGAAAACATACGGCCTTTAGACCCTTCTTTTATCGCCAACCTATCCCAATACAGCAATAAGGAAATCGCTTATAAAGCTATAGAACAATTTGTTGGGAATGAAATCGATACAGAAACCTTAAAGCAAATTGTAAATGACACCCTAAACTTCGATTTTCCATTAGTAAAAATGGGAGATTCCAACGACTTCAGTTTGGAGTTATTTCACGGTCCAACCATGGCATTTAAAGATGTAGGAGCCCGTTTTATGGCAAGATGTTTGGGATATTTCAACAAAGAAGAAGAAAATTTAGATATACGTGTATTGGTGGCCACCTCTGGGGATACTGGTGGAGCCGTTGCTTCCGGATTCTTGGGCGTAGAAGGAGTAAAAGTAATAATACTATATCCCAAAGGAAAGGTAAGTGATATCCAAGAAAAGCAACTTACCACACTCGGACAAAACATACAGGCCTTAGAAGTAAAAGGTGTATTTGATGATTGTCAGGATATGGTAAAAATGGCCTTCTTGGATAATGAGCTACAACACAAAGGCCTCACTTCCGCCAACTCCATCAATGTAGCACGATGGTTGCCACAAATGTGGTATTACTTTTTTGCATACAAACAATTACAACAAAAAGAATTGCCCCTATACGTTTCCGTACCTAGTGGAAATTTTGGGAATATCTGCGCTGGCATGGTTGCCAGAGAACTCGGACTACCAATACATCATTTCGTGGCCGCTACCAATAGCAATGATACTATTCCTAGATTTTTGCAATCCGGTCTTTATGAGCCGGAAAACTCCAAAGCTACCATTTCAAATGCTATGGATGTAGGCAATCCAAGTAATTTTGTGCGTATTCGCAAAATGATGAATAACGATATACACAAGCTAAAAACCATTTTTAGCAGCTATAGTTTCAGTGATAAGGAAACTAAATTGGGCATGAAAGAGCTATACAAAAAATTTGGATATATTTCCGATCCACACGGTGCTGTTGCCTATTTGGGACTTCGCAAAGAAGTCGAAAACAATACAGATTACAACGGAATCTTTTTGGAGACAGCGCATCCGGTAAAATTTCTCGACATAGTAAAAGAAACCCTAAAAATAAAAGTGGAAATTCCAGTTCAAATAGCCGCTATAATGGATGGCACCAAAAGCACTTCAGAAATAAAGGATTATAAAGAATTAAAATCCTTTATTTTAAATAGCTAACATTAGAGACAATTGATGTATCTCATTTGATACACTATATATTCTATACAACAAATATCAAAAAGGTGGATTCTACTTATTGTCCGTCTTTTTTTTTGTTCGCATTTCATCACACGATCACCATAATTTTCAAGCGAATTTACCCGATTATATTTGCGATATGGACAAGCCAATCAAAAAGAAAAACGAAAACTCAAACATCTCTTCTCTTCCTACTTGATAAGATGATATAAATACTTAATGAATAAAAAACGAGTATAGTCATCTAGCATCACACCTACTTTTATTACATTTGCATATCACAAATTCATGACATGAAACATATTGCATTAAACGAAAAACATATCGCACTCGGCGCCAAAATGGTTCCTTTCGCAGGCTACAATATGCCTGTACAATATGAGGGCGTTAATATAGAACACCAAACCGTTCGCGAAAGTGTAGGCGTTTTTGATGTATCTCATATGGGCGAATTTTTGCTGGAAGGAGCGCATGCTTTAGAACTGGTACAGAAAGTCACCTCGAACGACGCTTCTAAATTAACTATTGGCAAAGCACAATATTCTTGCATGCCAAACGAAGATGGTGGCATTGTAGACGATCTTATTGTTTATCGTTTAAAAGAAAACACATATCTCTTAGTGGTTAACGCCTCTAATATTGAAAAAGATTGGAATTGGATATCTAAATTTAACACCCAAGGAGTAGACATGAAAAATTTGTCCGATGACTATTCTTTACTAGCCATTCAAGGCCCTAAAGCAGTAGAAGCAATGCAATCTTTAACCACAGTAAACTTATCTGACATCCCATTTTACAATTTTGTAGTAGGTTCTTTTGCAGGAATAGACCAGGTAATTATATCTGCTACGGGATACACTGGAAGTGGTGGTTTTGAAATCTATTGTAAGAACAGCGAAGTTGACCAATTGTGGGACAAAGTATTTGAAGCTGGATCAGATTATGGTATCAAACCAATTGGTTTAGCAGCAAGAGACACCTTACGTTTAGAAATGGGATACTGTCTTTATGGTAACGATATAGATGATACTACTTCTCCATTAGAAGCTGGATTAGGGTGGATTACCAAATTCACTAAAGAATTTGTAAACCATAAAGCACTAGCAACACAAAAAGAAGCTGGTGTTACCAAAAAACTCGTTGCTTTTGAGCTTACAGAAAAGGGAATACCAAGACAAGGTTATGAAATTTTGGATGATTCTGGAAATAGCATTGGCAAGGTAACATCTGGCACTATGTCTCCTTCTTTACAAAAAGGTATTGGCCTAGGCTATGTACGTACAGGTTTTAGTAAAACAGAAACCCCGATTGCTATTCAAATTAGAAAGAAAACCGTAGCTGCTAAAGTGGTAAAACTTCCGTTTTACAAAAAATAATTTATTTGAAACGTATACTCATTTTAGGGGCCAGTGGCAATATAGGCCATGCTTTATATAAAGAGCTATGCCCCTACTTTGACGTACACGGCACCTATTGTAGTCAGAATTCGTTTAGAGAGAATCGGCATTTTCACTATTTCGACGCCTTTGAGCAAACCATTTTTGATATTCTAGACGAACTTAGACCAAGCATTATAATATCTGCTATGCGGGGCGATTTTGTAAGTCAGATCGATGCACATTTAGACCTTATTACATTTGCCGAACATCGTAGCGCAACAATTGTTTTACTTTCTTCCGCCAATGTATTCGATGCCTTTATTAATTTTCCTTCTTACGAGTACGACAAAACTCTTTCTGAAAGCATTTATGGTAGGTTTAAAATAAAAATCGAAAATGCACTTATGCAAATGCAATCTGGGAACTTTATTATTGCACGAATTCCTATGGTATTTGGCAGTACTTCCTACCGCATACGAGAACTGAAACAATACCTATCAGAAAACGAAGCTTACGAAGTTTTTCCGAATTTAGTTATCAATGTTGCCAGTATTCAGTATCTCTGCATACAACTACACTACATGATTAATCGAGAACGATATGGAATTTTTCATTTGGGTAGTGAGAATTTAATTCATCATGAAGCGTTTATAGAAGACCTACTAGCTGGATTAGATATGCAACATGCACTAATTAAAAAGGTATACACATCCAACGAAGACCGTTATTTAGCAGTACTTCCAAAAGACAACAAATTACCCAAACATTTACAGTATACCGTAGAAGATGTAATCCAAGATTGCTTGTTCCAGTAGCCAATTTTTTACAAGAAAAAACAAAAGCACTATAAACCAAAATTTCGAGGTATCGATCTTTTTCTTAATTGAACAAAATGTTAGCAAAAAAAACAAAAAAATCATCTTAATTAGACTAATTTTAAATAATTTTGTCCTTTCTAATTAAAAGATGATGAAAAATTGGTTTTTATTTGTCTCCTTAATAATGGTTTATACAACAACCAAAGGACAAATAAAAGGGGTTGTTCTAGAAAAAGAAACAAAATCTCCTCTAGAAGACGTTCAGATTACAACACTAGAAACTAACTTATGGGCCATAAGCAACAAAAAAGGTGTTTTTGCACTTGATATCACATCGTTTCCTGTAACCCTTGAGTTTCGATTGTTGGGCAAGAAAAATGTTCGTTTAATAGTTGATAAACCAACTGCATCTTTGGTCGTTTATTTGGAAGAAAACAGCCTTAAAATGAAAGAGGTAGTTGTAACCGCCAAACGTAACAAAAAAAGTAATGGGTCACAAATTACAATGGGCAAACAAGCAATAGCCTTGGTACAAGGACATAGTATGGCAGATGTAATGCAACTTATCCCTGGAAAACCACTCACCGAATCCAATTTGTTTGAACGACAGATTTTAACTTTACGCACGGCAATCTTTAATCAGAGCGATAGTTTTAACGAAAATAGTGGGCTATTAAGTTCTATAAACGAACACTTATCCAACAATGCTTTTGGAATTACGTATCTGATCGATGACATTCCACTAAACAACAACTCCGAACTTAGTGGTAACAGAGGTGCCCGTTTTGGCATTTTCTCCAATTTAACTGAAAACAATAGCACTGGTCTAGGGGTAGATTTAAAAAACATTAGCTTAAACAATATAGAAAGTATTGAGGTAGTCCAAGGAATTTCAAATGCCAAATATGGAGATCATAATACTGGATTGGTAAAAATAATTAGAAATGTTGGTAAAACGCCCTATGAAGCAAACGCAACCCTAAGAGGAGGCAGTTATAACCTAAGAGTTTCTAAGGGGTATAGGATTAACTCTGGAAACGGCATTAATTGGGGATTGGAATATTTGCGATCGGAAAACGATCCCAGAAGTAATATTTCTTCTTTCGATCGTTTAAATGCGAACATGACTTGGCAAATAAAAAAACCGAATAACTATACCAATAGACTTAACTTCTCTTACGGACAACATATTAATGCTTATAATTCTATATCGAGTACAATAACAGAAAGAGAAAAAAAAGTTGAAAGTCGGCGCATTGCCATATCTAATCAGTATACCAAGTTTTTCACAAACAAATGGATAAACCAGCTAAACGCCTCAATATCTTTAAACTACACACCAAACAACACCTTAAACAGCCTGTTTACCAATAACGGTGGAGAACCCATATTCGACAGTTTTAAAGAAGGGACTTTTGAACTCGAATATACCCCTGTGCAATATAATGCCATGGAACGAATTGACAACAAACCCCTCTCCTTCTTTAGCAGACTGTCGGTTTCCAAAATAATCCGAAGAAAAAACCACAGCTTATCAATCGAAGTTGGAACTTCTTTCGAATACGATAAAAATTTTGGAAAAGGCAATTACACCCAAAACAATGCCAATTTATACAACAACCCTTCTTCATCGGGTAAAAGTGGTTATAGAAATATTAATTTTAACGATCTTGTTCCAGCAGATGTAAAACATAGTGCATATCTTTCTGCCAATTACAGCAGTACTCTCTTTAATAAACCTTGGAAAACAGATGCTGGATTGCGCTACGACAATTACAACACAAAGCACAACATTAGTCCTCGCTTAAACACTTCGATATATTGGACTCCTTGGTTAAAACAACGAGTAGGGATGGGAATATTTGTAAAGGCTCCATCTCTACAAAGCACCATTCCCATTGATGTATATTACGACATACTTTTGGCAGATTACAGAACCAATGCGTATTCTTTTGCCCTAGGACACACCTTTATACGATCTTATCATTCCCCAAACCTAAAACCCTCCAAAACCTTTAAACTAGAGAACGGCATCGACATTTACAAACCTAAATGGAATTTATCATTAACAGCTTACTATAATAAGCAAACGGACGGCTTTACAAACCAGAGTAACTTCTCTTTTGGAGATTTACCTGAAATTAAATTTACGACTTATACAGACAAAGCACCCGATTATACAATTGTTGGTACAAGACCATTTTTGTTACGCTATTCGAAACCAGAAAATGGATTAATTACCATAAACAAAGGAATTGAATTGCTTTCTAGAATTCATAAAATTGAAGCAATAAACACTGCCTTTTTATTCAATGCCACATATAGTTACACCAAAACTAGCACAGACCTAAACACCTTTGTTACCTCTAAAGATGACACATCCGAGGCATATATTGGTTTGCACAGTCCAACCGATAACGTCTATCAACGTCTAAATAGCGCTGTAACTTTTACACATCACATCCCTTCTATTGGTCTTGTAATTGACCTAAAAGCAGAACAATTCTGGATGAATAAATTTAATAAAGACAAACAGGTAGCATTGCCATTTGCTTATTACGATCGAAGTTTTAATTACTTCCCCATACCAGAAAATGAGCGAGCCGATACCAAATACGCACCCATTCGAAGAAGCGAAAATGCAGGAAGTAGTTCGGACATACCAAAACCCTATAGCAATTATCATTTAAAAGTCGCAAAAGAGTTTGATAATGGCTTGCGTTTATCGTTTTATGCTATTAATTTCTTCAACCATCTCCCAGTACTAAGAATTACTAATAGCGATGGTGAAATAACTTTTAGAGAAGCTAACCGGCCCATTACTTTTGGTGGAGCCATTAATTATAAATTTTAAACTATTCGTAATGAAAAGAATTACAAAATTCCATTTTTTAATTTTACTAACTATTTTTAGTTTCATTGGCTGTAACGATGACGATCCTGTTATCCAACCCGTAGCCTCTGAAATTGTTGCTAATTTTGGTGCTGCTTTCGACAATAAATCTGTTGCTGGCATCGAGGTTAAATTAAGTGGTGTAGACAATAGCTACACTTACACAGCTACTTCTAATGCAGAAGGCGTGATTAATTTTGGAGAAGTTAATCCAGGTAAATATAACGCCTCGGCATCTATAGAGTTTACACCAGACTCTTACAAAGATTTCTTTGGAATAACTACAAAACAAGACAAGGTTGTTTTTAGTGGTATCCTAGAGAACATTACAATTAATAAAGATTCTAAAGTGTTTAATATTGAATTGAAGTCTTCTCGAATTGGAAGCTTACTATTTAAACAAATCTATTTTGCAGGTTCTCATGTAAAAGAAGGCGCTGTTTATAGAGATTTGTTCTTTGAAATCTACAACAACTCTAATGAGACCATCTATGCAGACGGATTATACTTTGGGCAACTTTGGGGAAGAACCAAATCTACTACAGAAGATTATACCTTAAGCAATGGACAGTACGACTGGTCTAAATCTTTAGAGCAAACCAAAGGAGATAAATCTAATACCGATTTTTCTTACGCAGACCATGTTTATCAAATACCAGGAAGTGGTAAAGACTATGCTATTGCACCAGGAGAAAGTATGGTAATTGCTGGTACAGCAATTAACCATAAAGAACCATTAGTAGTAGGTGATAAGACTTATAGCGTGGCAAATCCAGATTTAACAATCGACCTAAGTGGTGCAGATTTTGAAGTAAACTTTATAGAGCATTTTAATGCATTAGGCAAAACCCCTCTAAAAACAGATATCGACAATCCGTCAGTACCTAATCTATTGATTACTTACCGACTAAATGCTAAAGAATTAATCTTAGACCCATTAGGGAGAGATTCTTTTGTGTTGTTTAGAACAGACGATATTTCTAGTTTCGCAAAATTACCTACTCCAGATAAAACTTCACTTACCGAAACTACAAAACGTTATATGCAAATACCAAACGAACTTATTTTAGATGCTGTTGAAACCAATCATACAGACCCAGCAAGATCGTACCCAAGAAGATTAGACCCTTCATTAGATGGCGGACAAGCTGTAATGCCAAAAGGAAGTTATTCTTCTCAATCCATTATTCGAAAAGTAACGAAAACTTTCGGAAATCGAAAAGTTCTACAAGATACCAACAATACCACAGACGACTTTATAGTTATCGACAGACCAGTTCCTGCTGGCTGGAATTAATTTTACACAAGCACAAAAGGTTTAAAACAAACCTTTTGTGCTTAACTTTTTCCTTTTTATGAAAACCCTAATTAATACGATTTTTTTGCTTAGCACCTTACTGCTGCAAGGACAAAACTTGGCTATTGAAGATGTTTTAGACTTAAAGCAAAATTATCAGCATTCTTATTTTCAATATTTGTCCTCTTGGTATTTGAAAGATCCAATTTTACACACTATAAAACCCATAAAAAACTTCACCGAAATCACTTTGGAAGGAAATTTGTCAAACCACAATTATCGGTCTGCCAGAAAAGAACAAAAAAACAGCAACATCCTAGTATCTGGGACAGGATTTTATAGCCATAAAAACACTTTGTTTTCTGGTGGTATTTCTTATGGCAGAAATTATTTGAGCAAATTAGGTTACAATCTTACACAACTAAATACGGAACGCAAAAATGCTGCTAGTCTTTCTCCTCACTATACCTTGGCTTACTCTGAAGGAGACTGGAACAACCAATCTTATAAATTGCATGGCCAATTGACTACGCCATTACTCAAAGACAAATTTTGGGCAACAATAGGTGTTGATTATAGAAGTAAAGAATACTTTAGAGAAATACAACCAAAACCCAAACTCACCAATTTAGATATACAGACCAAAGCATCATTGTTCTACAAATTTAGTCACAAACACCATTTGGGCCTAGATGCTTCTTATGGATTTGTACACAATTTTGCAGATATTCGATATGACAGCAGGTATGAAAATTTTCCAATTAACACGGAGATATTCCATAGAATCTCTTTGGGGTATGGAATGGTTATTACCGCAACAAATACAACGATTAGAGAAAAAGACAAAACTTTTTCAGGCGCATTGCAATATCTTTATAAAGGCAATGAAGATATTATTCAGATAAAAGGAGGAATGGAATCTTTAAAAAACAATTTTTTTT
The DNA here is from genome assembly GCA_025800395.1 of Flavobacteriaceae bacterium. GTDB lineage: Bacteria > Bacteroidota > Bacteroidia > Flavobacteriales > Flavobacteriaceae > JAOXRU01. The sequence continues at coordinate 36,342 of JAOXRU010000126.1, read as the reverse complement.
ACCGAATTGTCTCAGATAATGCGGATGAAGTTATCGCGCGGTACAAAGCAAATACATATTTGTTTGAAGCAAATTGGTGGCAAACCAAAAAAAAATATAGATGGCATTTACAAACCAATTATACCGTAGGAGATAATTTTAGAGTTTCTACTTCTGGTAAAAACTACGAAGCCAATTTATTGGATATCGACTTAGGATTTTACAAAAAATTTAACCAATATTATTTTCAATCTGAGCTTGGGTTCGAAAAGTTAGAAAAGAAAGACTATCAATTTGTAAGCGAGTTTGAGACCGCGAATCTAATATTAGGATTTAGTTTAAGTAAAGATTTTGCAATTTCAAACAAAAGCAAATGGTATTGGAAATCGGAACTACGAACTACATTTAACATTTCCAATTTCTATCAATTCAAAGAAACGAATCGATTTGTTACCGATGTAGCTCTACCAGAAATTGCTATAGATACAGCGCACAAACTGCAACCTCTAATTGGATTGGGATATACTACCAACACAAACAACCAAATCAACTATACTTTTGGTGTTAGACACAGATCCAGTTTTTTATTAAATCCTAAAAACACTCTATTAAAAGAAAATGGCACCAATCAGAATTATGCTGTTTTTGTAAGAGTTAGCTACTAAGAACCTTAACCATCTTTATTCAAAATGGCAAGGGCCAACCGAATATCATGATACGGAACTTGTTCTTCAAAATGTTCAAAATAGACCTTCATCTGTTCTGGATTTCCAAGGGCTTCCTTAGCCTCTTTTACTCTTGTAATAGCACCATCAGAAATATATTGTTTCAGATCTATAGCTTTACCTTCTGTATACAGTTTACACAAATGAGAGTAAATCGTAGTTAACGCCAATTCTCTAATCGCTGCTATTTCTTCTGGTGTTTTGCCCGATTCAAACAAAGCATAGGTTTCTAAATAAGTAGTTCCCTTTTTCTTTTTGGTTTTCTTTTTCTTTTTGGTAAATTGTGCAATGGCCTGCAAAAACAAATCTCCGTACACCTCCATTTTACGCTGCCCTACCCCATTAATAGCCATCATTTCTACCTCACTCAAAGGTCGTTCTGCTTCCATTTCTTTCAAAGTGGCATCATTAAACACCAAATACGCAGGTATATCTTCTTCCACAGCTATCTGATAGCGCAAAGCTTTTAAATGATCGAATAGGGTTTTCGGTTTGGCTTTACTATCAGAAACTGATTTTTTCTCTTTCTGATTCTTTAGCATTGCTTTTGGCCTACTTAAAGAAACCGCATATTTTTCAAAAAGTACTTTTTTAGCCAAATCTGTTAACTCTAGTGCATTGTGTTTATGAAAAGCCAAACTTAAATATCCCTGATTAATTAATTGAATCATATAGTGCTGCCAATCTTTCCAAGAAATATCTTTTCCAATCCCGTAGGTTTTTATTTGCTGATAATTTTTTCGCAATACATTTTCATTTTGCGCCCCACGCAATACATCAATAATAGTCCCTATGGCCTCTTTTCCTTTCAAACGTGCTACAGCACTAAGTGCTTTTTGGGCAATTATAGTACCATCAAAAAACTCTGGAGGATTATTACAAACATCACAATTGCCACAATCTTCTTCCAAAACTTCTCCAAAATAATGCAATAAAACTCGCCTTCTACAGCTGGTAGCCTCAGCAAATTGCTTCATCCTATCCAACTTTGCAACTTGTACTTCCTCATTAGAAGCGCCCTCCATAAAATTGCGCAATTGAATTACATCAGCATAAGAATGAAACAGCATTGCTCTTGCAGCTACACCATCTCTACCCGAACGTCCAATTTCCTGATAATACCCCTCCAAATTCTTTGGCATATTATAATGGATCACCCAGCGCACATTACTCTTATCTATTCCCATTCCAAAAGCTATAGTTGCACAAACAACCTGCAATGTATCATGGATAAAATCTTCTTGTACTTTGGCGCGTACATCATTGGGTAAACCCGCATGATATGCTGCAGCATCTATCCCTGCCGCTTGTAGTTTTTCGGCTAAAGTCTCAGTACTTTTTCGACTCAAACAATACAAGATGCCCGCATCCGAATCGTTCTGTTCTATAAAATCCAAAATCTGACCAATTCGTCCAGTGCCTCCCCGCACTTCTAAAGAAATATTGGGTCTATTGAAAGAGGCTATATAGACTTTGGCATGCGGAATTGCCAATTGTTGTGCAATATCTACTCTTGTAGCTGCATCGGCTGTTGCCGTCAATGCGATGATCGGCACATTGGGCATACTTTTTTTTAGAAAAGCCAGCTGCTGATAGGAAGGCCTAAAATCGTGCCCCCAACTCGAAATACAATGTGCTTCATCCACCGCTATAGCCGACAAATAATCCTCATTACAAATAGATGCTAGCATACTCAAGCTCTCTGGTGCTACATAGAGAAGTTTCAACTGCTTATTTTCTACTTCTTGCTCTATCTCTTGCAATGCCGCACTTGGTTGGGTACTATTATAATAAGCTGCTGCTACACCATTTGCTCGCAAGCCATCTACCTGATCTTTCATCAAAGCAATTAAAGGAGAAATCACTAGAGTTAGTTTCGGCAAAACCAATGCTGGAAGTTGGAAACACAATGACTTCCCACCACCAGTTGGCATGATTACCAAACTGTCAGTTCCTTGTATTACACCTTGTATAATTTCTTCTTGCTGCTCACGAAAACTATCGTAACCAAAATATTGTTTTAGCAGAACTTTCAATTCCTTATTTACGATTTCCCCCATATGCTAACTGTTTAAGATTTGGCAATAGTATTAAATTTAAACCAAATCCAAAAAATATCAAAGCCAACTTCAACTAAAAAAGAAAACATCATGTTAAAATTATCACAATAGATCAATTAACCTAAAAGTTTTTCTATTTCTTAGATTCTGTACATTTTTTCATCGAAAAGAAGTATTTTTAATTTGAATTTATAGCATATGAAATATCTACAATACATTATCATTTTTTTGTTCTTCATTGCAAGTTGTACCAGTCCACAGCAACCAATAAAAGAACTGGAAGCCAAAAACAATCCAACAAATTTTGCCAAAAGCATTTTAGAGAAAGACCTGCAGTTGCAGCTACAAATATTTGCTTCTGACGATTTTTCAGGAAGAGAAACCGGAACAAACGGGGAGCAAAAGGCTGTAAAATTTTTGGTAGATTATTACAAAAATATCGGATTAGAAAGTGTACAAGCCAACGGCCTCTATCGCCAAGAAGTACCTTTATTCAAAGGAGAGTTACCCAAGACGATTATGACCATAGCAGATACCGCTATTCCAAATGGAAATGGTTATGTATGTCTCCAACATTTTGACTCTCAAAACATCGAATTGGTAGATGTTGGTTTTGGTGTAGAAACCGAGGAATATAGTGATTATACCGACAAAAATGTGCACAACAAATGGGTACGTATAAAAATAGGAACTCCTAAGGCCATTACCAATTCGAAAACCAAATGGTCCAGTTGGAAAAAATCTTATGACAAAAGACTCGAAATCGCCAAAAAAAATGGTGCCATGGGAATAGTTATAGCCGATGATGCTGCTTTTAATCAGGCACAAAGAAGAATGGAATATATGCAGAAATCAAAACACCGTGGCATAAAATTGCTCTCTGAGTCCGAAATGGATTTTGGAGTTTTGTATGCACGAGGCACTTTTGCCAACAAAATGCTAGATCAAGGCACTATAGCGGTACAAAATCCAGATCCATCCCATAAAAGCTATAATGTAGCCGCCATGATAAAGGGTAGTGAAAAACCAAAAGAATACATCATCCTTTCTGCCCATCTCGACCATATCGGCATCGATCAAAAAGGAAATATTAATAATGGTGCCGATGACGATGGCTCAGGAAATGTTGCTTTAATGGAGATAGCAGCCGCCTTTCAAGAGGCCAAGAAAGCCGGAAAAGGCCCAAAGCGATCCATAGTATTTTTACACGTCACTGGGGAAGAAAAAGGACTGCTTGGCTCCAAATATTACACCGATAACGATCCCTTGGTTCCTCTAAAAAATACCGTAGCCAACCTCAATATAGACATGATAGGTCGTATCGATCCCAAAAGAGACGGAGATCGAAACTATATTTACCTCATTGGCTCCGACAGACTTAGTAGCGAATTACATACCATATCCGAAAGTGTCAACCAAAAGTACTGTAAAATTACATTAGATTATCGTTTTAATGCCAAAAACGATCCAAATCGATTTTATTATCGATCCGATCATTACAATTTTGCTAAAAACAACATACCAGTGATATTCTATTTTAACGGCACACATGCAGACTATCACAGACATACCGATACGGTAGACAAAATAAATTTCGACCTACTAGAAAATCGCAGCAGATTGGTGTTTTATACCGCTTGGGAACTTGCCAATCGGGAAAATCGAATTGTTGTCGACAAAAACTAATGGCTTTTTTGGAAACACATTTTCAAGCATTAGACAACAAAGGGTTTGAGAGCATTCCAGATTTTTTTACGCCAGAAGAATGTGATCGGATGCTTTGGCAGATAGATCGCTATGGAAAAAAGATTTGGCGCGATCATAAAAACCAAAAAGTATATGCTATCAGGCAATTACTAAAAGAGTTACCCGAACTACAATGGATACTGCAACACCAAAAATTAAAACAACTTTTAGAAAGTGCTTTTGGAGGTTCTTGTTTCTTAACGAAGTCCTTGTTTTTTGATAAGCCTATTGGTTCCAATTGGTTTGTGAGCTATCATCAGGATTTGAGTATTTCGATAAACGACAGATTTGAAATACCAGGTTTTCGGCATTGGACGAAAAAAAACCAACATTGGGGAGTGACCCCTTCTTCAGAAATATTGGAAAAGACTTTAACAGTTCGTATACATCTCAAAGATACAGACAGCAGCAATGGTGCCCTGCGCTTGTTGGTTGGGTCGCATCAACATGGCATCCTACGTAAAGAAGATTTAAATCTACCAATAGAATCATGCACGCAGATCGCAAAAGAAGGAGACATCTTGCTGATGCGCCCTCTTTGTTTTCATGCCTCACACAAGAGTATCAATAGCAGGCGACGACCAATTATACACTTAGAATTCCACAATATCGACCTCCCATACCCTTTGAAATGGGAGGAAAAAATTCTAATATAAAAGAAAACACCTTTAAATTAGACCTCCTCCAATATCTGTTGGGCATGGGTTTTGGTTTTCACCTTATCTATCACCCTAATAACCATATGGTTTTCATCAAAAACAAAGGTTTTACGATGTATGCCATCGTATTCTTTACCCATAAACTTTTTTGGTCCCCAAACTCCAAAAGCATCAATCACTTCTTTGTCTTGGTCTGCCAAAAGAGAAAAAGGAAATTCGTGTTTGTTTCTAAAATTCGATTGGCGCTTTTGCGAATCTGCACTTACACCTAGTAGCTCAAATCCCTTTTCCTGCAAACTCGTATAATGGTCTCTCAAATTGCATGCTTCCACAGTACAACCTGGAGTACTTGCTTTAGGATAAAAGAAAACAATGAGTTTTTTACCTGTAAAGTCTGTGTTTTTAATGCTATTTCCATCCTGATCCGCTACATCGAAGGCAGGAAGTTTATCACCAATTTTTAGTGTATTCATAACGAAAGTTTATCTTTGTTTTCACAAAGATATGACCAAAAAAGAAAAAGTTACCTTTATTATAGAAAAGTTGCAGGAATTCTATCCAGAAATCCCAGTGCCATTGGATCACAAAGACCCATATACCCTGCTCATAGCGGTATTGCTTTCGGCTCAAAGTACCGATGTCAGGGTCAATCAGATCACACCACTATTATTTGCCAAGGCGGACAATCCTTATGACATGGTTCTACTCAGTGTAGAAGAAATCAAAGAGATCATTCGTCCAGTAGGTTTATCGCCTATGAAATCTAAGGGTATACACGGCCTTTCTCAGATCCTAATCGACAAACACCAAGGTAAAGTGCCAGCAAATTTGGAAGCACTTGAAGCCTTACCTGCTGTAGGACACAAAACAGCAAGTGTAGTTATTTCTCAAGCATTCAACATCCCAGCTTTTCCAGTAGACACCCATATACATAGGTTGCTATATCGCTGGGGGTTGAGCAATGGCAAAAATGTAGTACAGACCGAAAAAGATGCTAAAAGACTTTTCCCAAAAGAATTGTGGAATGATTTACATCTCCAAATTATCTGGTATGCACGCCAGTACAGTCCTGCACGAGCATGGGATTTAGAAAAAGATATCATCACCAAAACAGTGGGTAGAAAGTCGGTATTGCAAGACTACTATAAATCCAAAAAATAAAAAAACTCCTTGTTGTTGGTCAAGGAGTTTTCTAACATCTAGTTCAAAATAGTTTCAAACTGATGTTTTTTGTACTTAGTAACACTTAAAGTTCTAGAATAATCCAATAAAAATTGTATGGTCTCCGCTTTTGGAGCTAACACTTTCTTATTGTTCTTAAAATTTTCAGAGTAAAGTTTTTCCATATTTTCGCTTTAGTTATATAACCAATAACGCAAATAAAAAAACTTTATTGTATATTTTAATTGGTCAACACCAAATTATACTTTTCTATCACCTTTCTAAGATTGATAAGTGCATATCTCATGCGACCCAGAGCGGTATTAATACTCACGCCTGTAATCTCAGATATTTCTTTAAAACTCATGTCTTTATACATCCGCATTTCTAATACTTCTCTCTGATCATCAGGTAGTTTTTGTATCAACTCACGCACGTCAGATTCTATCTGATCTTTGATCAATTGTTTTTCTACATTGAGTTTGTTGTCACAAATAACCGAGAAGATATTGAAATCATCACTGCCTTCAAATTTTGGCATTCTTTTGTTCTTTCTAAAATGATCGATAATTAAATTATGCGCAATACGCATTACCCAAGGCAAAAATTTACCTTCTTCACTATAAGAACCTTTTTTGAGGGTTTTAATTACTTTAATAAAGGTATCCTGAAAAATGTCTTCGGCGATATCTTTGTCCATAACTTTAGAATAAATAAAGCTATAAATGCGTTGGTTATAACGACCAATCAATATTTCCAAAGCTCTTTCGTCTCCTTCAATATAATTTTTTACTAGGGTAGAGTCATCCAGTGTATACTTCATACCATTACTTTTATTTGGTTAAGATAAGGGTGCAATAAAATTTATAATAAATTAAAAAAAGTAATGTTATACTATAGGCGTCAATGTTTTATAAGTTTGATAATTCAAATATAGCTAAAAATTCAGAGCAAAAACAAATTCCATTCCCATTTTGTTGTGAATGGTCAATCTTTGTTGGTCTAAGTAGAACTTTGTGATGTTTGTGGTTTTTTCCTACAACAGTATAATTCTCAATCTCTGTGAACTTATCTCTTGCCCCAAAATTACAATACAGAACCAGACCTCAATTTTCGCCAGTCTCATAGCCTATACGACCATCGATTATCAAAAATATACCCCAACACAATTCTTCTATTCCAAAGATCATATTCTCCAAATATCAAACGATATACGATACATTAATACTATTAGATCATATATGTCAAGAATTCAAAGTTTTTACCATACTAGAATTCCAAAAAGCATAAACAAACTACTAATTGTGGATTCGCCAGCACTTAGATTTCAAATATAAAATCTTATAAGTATCTTTGGTTTTTTCCCAAAAAGAATGAGCACAAAAACTAAAAAGAACACCAAGAACTATATACAGATACAAGGCGCCAAGCTTCATAATTTAAAAAACATAAATGTCGATATTCCAAGAAACAAATTGGTTGTAATCACTGGTTTATCTGGATCTGGAAAGTCGAGTTTGGCTTTTGACACCTTATATGCAGAAGGGCAAAGGCGTTATGTAGAGAGTTTATCTTCTTATGCCCGCCAATTTTTGGGTAAACTAGATAAGCCAAAAGTGGACAATATTAAAGGAATTGCTCCTGCCATAGCCATAGAACAAAAAGTAAATGCAACCAATCCACGGTCTACTGTAGGAACATCTACCGAAATATATGATTATCTAAAAATACTATATGCCAGAATAGGTAAAACCTTCTCCCCTATTTCCGGTCAGGAAGTAATCAAGCACCAAGTAAAGGATGTCATCGAATCGGTCAGACAGTTTGAAGAATCTACCAAACTATTACTATTGGCTCCCTATCATATAGCCAAGGATAGAGAGGTTTCTACCAGCCTCAAATTATTACTCCAACAAGGATACGCCAGAATCTACTGGAAAGAAGAGGTTCATCGCTTGGATGCCTTAGAAAACTTTGAAGAACGCTTTTTTTACTTGGTTGTCGATCGGGTGATCGTTAGACATGAAGAAGATTTCTACCATCGTTTGGCCGATGCCATAGACACCGCCTTTTATGAAGGAAAAGGACAATGCGTACTCCTAGAGCTCGCTCCAAACAAATGGCACGAATTCTCCAATAGTTTTAGCTTAGATGGCATGCAATTTCATCTCCCCAATATTCATATGTTTAGTTTCAACAACCCCTTTGGTGCATGTGAGAAATGTGAAGGTTATGGTGATGTAATCGGGATAGATGCCAACTTGGTTATACCCAATACTGGATTGTCGGTTTTTGAGAATTGTATTTTTCCCTGGAGAGGTGAAAGCATGAGTTGGTATAGAGATCAATTGGTAAATCAGGCTTATCTCTTTGATTTTCCGATTCACAAACCTTGGTTCGAACTCAGTGCAAAACAACAGGAATTGGTCTGGGACGGAAATGAACATTTCACAGGGCTTCATGCCTTTTTTGGGGAATTAGAAGAAAAAAGTTATAAAATTCAAAACCGCGTTATGTTATCTCGATATCGCGGCAAAACCCTTTGTCCAAAATGTAAGGGAAAACGACTAAAAGATCGGTCCAATTTTGTAAAAATAAACAAGCGTAGCATTTCGGATTTGGTAGACCTCCCTATAAAAGAACTGATTCCTTTTTTTAAAAACTTAAAATTAAACCCATACGAACAAAAAGTTTCCAAGCGTTTACTTATAGAAATTAACAACCGTTTGCAATACCTAGACATGGTTGGACTGAATTATCTCAGTCTCAACCGCAAGTCCAATAGCTTATCTGGCGGGGAATCACAAAGAATCAATTTAGCTACCTCCTTGGGAAGTAGTTTGGTGGGTTCGATGTATATTTTGGATGAACCGAGTATCGGATTGCATCCAAAAGATACCGAAAAACTTATAGAAGTGCTTATATCCCTTCGGGATTTGGGTAATACGGTTATCGTAGTCGAACATGATGAAGACATCATGAAACGAGCCGATCTCATCATCGATATTGGACCCGAGGCAGGAACCCAAGGTGGGGAAGTGGTTGCCCAAGGAACCTATGAGGAACTATTGCATATGGATAGCCTCACCGCCCTATACCTAAGCAACAATATGTCTATAGAAACCCCAAAAAATAGAAGAAAAAGCAATTTTGGAATAGAGATAATAGGTGCTCGAGCCAACAATCTCAAAAACATAGATTTGCGTATTCCATTACAAAATCTCACTGTGATAACAGGAGTGTCGGGTAGCGGAAAAAGCACTCTCGTTAAACAATTGTTATACCCTATAGCCCTAAAAGAAACTGGTGGGTTTGGAGAAAAGATTGCACAACATACTTCGTATACAGGTGATTTCCATATCATTCAAAATGTAGAATTTGTAGATCAAAATCCCATAGGGCGCTCTTCTCGTTCCAATCCGGTAACTTATATCAAAGCCTATGACGATATCCGCGCTTTGTTTGCAAAACAAAAGGCTTCTAAAATCCGTGGCTATCAAGCCAAGCACTTTTCCTTCAATGTAGATGCAGGAAGATGTGAAACCTGTAAAGGCGATGGTTCGGTGACAATCGAAATGCAATTTATGGCTGATGTTCATTTGGAATGCGAAATTTGCAACGGAAAACGTTTTCAAAAAGAAATACTCGAGGTACAGTTTGAAGGTTGGAATATAGACGATGTATTAAATGCTACTATATCAGATGCACTTGCATTTTTTGGAAAACATCAGCAACCCAAAATCGTCCGAAAATTGCAACCTTTAGAAGATGTTGGTTTGGGATATGTAAAACTCGGTCAATCTTCTTCCACCCTTTCTGGTGGAGAAGCCCAGCGCATCAAACTCGCTTCCTTTTTGGTAAAAGGAAATAGTAAAGTCAGTACCTTGTTCATATTCGATGAACCAACTACCGGATTGCACTTTCATGATATTCACAAATTGCTACAATCTTTCGATGCCCTTTTGGATCGTGGACACTCTATAGTAGTTATCGAACACAATTTGGAGCTTATCAAATGTGCCGATTACATCATAGACCTAGGACCAGAAGGGGGTAAAGGAGGTGGAAATTTGATGGCTAAAGGTACTCCTGAAGAATTAGTCAAAAACAACAAATCCTTCACTGCTAAGTATTTAAAAGAAAAACTATAAACAAAACAAGCTTAAATTGTATTTTTGGCACAGTGTTTGCCATATACTAAATAAAAAAATCATTATATAAAAGTTAGTTTTGGTTAGTTGGTTATTGGGCCTTGTAGTTTTCTCGAAAACTATGAGGCTTTTTCCTTGCCATATGTTTTACCTACACAAGTATTTTGTCCTCCTATTTTTGTTAATACATCTGAAATTTATCAAAAACCTTCTTTTGTGTTGATTATACAATTTGCCATTTGAAATTACCTCTGCTGTCCTAAACTTTTTAATAGTACATAGTAGTAATCTCTAAAGAGTTCCCAACTTCTGTTTTTGTTTTGATAACTCAAGGTAGATTTTGAAGGTGCTTTTAACATTCCTAAATGATTTAGGTTACCCGATGCAGAACGCAACCCATTACCAATATCTCGTACGGATTGACTGTTGGCAAATTGACAAAACATAGACACCAAATGAGACCAGCTATCAAAACCTTTTTGATGTTTTTCGGTTTTATAAGAAGCAACTAGTTTTTTAAAGCTTGAGCAATCTAGTTTGCCGATTATTTGAGAAAATAAAGTTACATTTACCATATGAGGAAGGGTTTTTTTGAATTGCACCACAAAGGTAACTTTGTGGAACAGAATTTCCCACCTCTTTTTTAAACGTTTTGGACGCTATTGGTATTACACACGTATATTTATTCCCTTTTGTTTTTTGGCACGCTGTTTGTATTTCTATAATCGAACCTTCCTATTAAAGGAAATTAAAAAGAAGCGTTATGAGAAAAATTATCACATTATTATTTGTATTCCTAGGAGCATTTGTATATGCAAGCACAGGAACCAATCAAGAGAATTTACATCGATTCAGAGCTTCTTACGGAAATTCTATTATTTTTGAAGAAGAAGGAATCACCTTTTCAATTTTTCCCAACGGAGAATTCGACTTCACCATCAATCAGGTATGTGGCGTAAACGCTTATGCCGATTTTGGTCCATTGCGTTTGAGTTTTAACTCTGGCTACACCTACGATGCCTATGTACAGTATGACGCTTATGGTGCTGTGATACAGATAGAGAACATTCCGATTTATTACGACTATTACGGAAGGGTACAACAAATCGGCTCTGTAGATATCGATTACAGACGCAACCGTCTTTACCGTGTTGGAAATATGCATGTATATTTTGATACTTATGGTAGATTGGAGTACCACAGAGGTTACATCAATAGATGGAATAGGAGATTTGTTTTCCGTCCGTGGTACAAGACCTTTATTCGACCTAGCGTAGAACATTGTATAGTATATCACACCCCATATAGGGAGTACTACAGACCTATACGATATACCTATCACAGGCCATATCACAACAACCGCAGACCACATTATGTTCGCGTAGGTAAAAGATATCACAAGAATTACAATCGCTACCACAGAAAAGCGACTTACAACAACCATAGAGAGGTTCGAGCAAGATCGCCACGTAGCAATAGAAATCTTTATGCCGACAACAACCGTAGTCGAACGGCAAACAAGCGAAGCAATAGAGGGAATTACAACAGAAACAACTCGAGCCAAACCAGATCAAGCAGAACCACTGCTATAAACAGAAACAACTCGAGACAAGCACGATCCAACAGGGACGCTACGACAGACAGAAATACTTACAGTAGAGGCACTGCCGTAAATAGAAACACAACAACAACAAGATCTAAAAGGACAAATCGTAACAATAATCAGCGTACTGCTTCCACAACAAGAAGCAGCACTAGAGGACGCAGCTTGTCGCCCAAGAGTACGAATAATACATACAGTCGCTCCTCAAAAACATCGACCAAGAGAACGAACAGTACTGCGAGAAGCAACAACAATAGAAGCAACGATAGTCGTGTCCGATCTAGTAGATCGAGCGGAAGACGTAGCTAAGTGAAAGTGAATTGGATTACCGAAAAAGCTATTTAGATTATTTTTTCTAAATGGCTTTTTTTTGACATATGAAGTACAATCAGCTTTGTGGTTTTCTAAAGGAAAAAAGCCATTTTTTTAAAACAGCATTAAAATCTTCTGAGAAATTGAACGTATAGGCAAGCGTCCAAAACAGCACACTCAACAATAGGGATTTGATAGCAATGATAGCTACTATAGTCCAATTTATGCCCATATACGATATAGGTTCCCATCGCCATTCCCATACCACCCCTACCAAGGTTAAAATAGCAATACTCAATAGGATGAAAATACTTTTCATTTGAAAAGGATGCATAACAAATTTTCGATATACAAAATAGACTTTTGCGATATTATAAGCAAAAAAACTAATCGCAGTAGCCCAAGCCGCACCCTCTATACCAAAAGAAGGTATCATTCCAACATTGAGCAATATCGCCAATAACATTACCCCTATTCCAAAATATAATGCCATTTTATAAGCATCAGAATTAAACAATATGGCGTTGCAGATTCCCAGTGCATTATCAAAGAGCTTTGCGAGCCCAACAAGCAATACTATATTAAAATACATTGGAAACTGCTTTGGAATGAGCGCATATAAGGAAGAAAGATTACTCAAAACTAGCATCAGTAAAAAACCAGCAAAAAGCAAAAGATTAGAGGCGCTTTTTTTATACAGTTTCTCCAATGCCTGCATATCTCCATTATTAAGCAATTGGGCAGTAAGTGGGTACGTAATCTGGTGCATTGCCCTAGAGGGCACCCCAACTACAACAGCAATAAAAATAGCAATTTTATACACCCCTATTTCTGTTACCGGTAAAAAACGCTCTATCATAAACACATCCAAATCCAACAATACTATGGCTATAGAAGCAGCCAATAGCATATATATCGCATAGCGAAAGACCTCTTTTTTATTGGGCAACTCCCCAAAGTTCAACCGAGGCTTACGAAGTTTAAATGCCTGTATCATCATTAGAAGTAAACGCAAAACATATATTGCTGTAAGGGCATAAATAAAATCCTCTAACAGTAAAAAATTGGTATATACCAAACCCAAAGCAATAGAAATAGCTATTCGATGAAATACTTCTTTCAAAAAATTGCCATAAACAGATTGCATTTGTACCCGAGCATAAGCATAGAACACCTCAAAATACGCAATAGCAAATCCTATTACAAAAACAGTCCAATAATAAGGTTTGAGCAATTGTTGGTTTTCTGTATCCAAATCAAAAACACCCCATAAAAGCATACCCATTCCCCCTACCAATAATCCTATCATTATAGGTAGCAACAAAAATATGGTCATCAGCTTGTTTTTATCTTTTTCCGAAGAATACGCACTATAGTATTTCACTATAGCATTGGGAATTCCAAAGGCAATAAGAGGATATAAAAGCATCGCAACAGAAACAATATAACCTTGCATACCATAATACAATTTCCCCAAAATAGCAGTATAAAAAAACAGTACATTCACAGCACCAATACCAAAACCTAGGAAAGTAATGATCGTATTGTGAACCGATTGTTTGGCTACTATTCCCATGGTTTGGATGTTATAAATTGCACTAACTGCTTACTTATAGCATTTCTCGTATACGTTTCCACAGCATATTGCTGTTTTGTATTTATATTTTGCTTGTAGCATTTATACCAATGCAACAACTGGGCTTTGATCCCCTGCTTATCTTTTTGCCACAAACAATAAGTAGCCTCCTTATTGTTCAATATTTTGGCTACATCCCATTTTTGAGGGCCTAAAGCCAAAATGGGACGACCGCTATCCATATATTCAAACAGTTTTCCGGGTATAATACCTCGGGTGATTTCCGCATCTATTTCCAACAACAATAGCAAGCGGGATTGTCTTTGTTTTCGCAACACTTCCTCATGCGACAAATATCCTGTATATCGGGTATAAGATTCTAATCCAAATCTGGCTATATCTTCTTGTATTTCTTCACCAATTATACCTACAAACTCCAATTGCAGATCTTCTATAAAACCGTTGACCTCTTCCAACAATTCCACCAAAACTTCCCATAAGATCTTAGGATTTCTAGCACTTAACAACGAACCAATATGCACCAAAGAAAATTTGTCATCTATAGATTGTTCTGGAATAGGTTTTGGCTCAAAACCATTGGTTATTAACTGTATAGGGGTTTGAGTTATTCTTTGAAATTCTTTTGCCGTTGCAAAACTGGTCACCACCAAGGCAGATGCAGCATCCAATATTTCTTTTTCTAACTGTTTATGTTTTTTTGCTGCCCAAGAACACAAACCAAGTTTTTGATGGTAACCAATGCTTGTCCATGGATCTCTAAAGTCAGCTATCCACGGAATGCCCAATTGGTCTTGGATGTCTTTACCCAATAGATGTACACTATGCGGTGGTCCTGTAGTGATAATCAGATCGAGTTTCTCTTCTTTATGCACAGCTGCTATTTGTCTCCCTCCTGGTTTTCTCCAGTATTTTCTAGCGTCTGGTATAAAAAAATTACCTCGAATAGTCAACAATAATTTGGCAATCGCACTAGGCTTCTTTTCTGGTATAATGCCGGAACTAATACTTTTAACTCGTTTCTTCCCAAACAATCTGGCAAAACCATAAGGTTCAAAAAATGCCGTCTTATGTATTTTTATATCCGCATCCACTTCATTCAATAGACTTCTATCTTGCATAGGATAATGTGGTGTTTTGGGCAAAAAAACATGTACTTCAAATCCCAACTTAGTCAAATATTTACAAAAATAAAGCCATCGTTGTACACCCGGACCACCTGCTGGTGGCCAATAATAGGCTACTATACCAATCTTTTTGATTTCTTTAGTCATTGGTTTGAGGCTGCTGTTTTTTGCGATACCACATACCTGCGGCAAAAACCAAAATCCAAATTACACCGCCAGTCAAGGTTATTGTACTGCCTTTGGCGATCACCTTAGGTTCAAACTTGAATTCTATTTGGTGCGTTCCCGCTGGAATTTCCATAGCGCGCAATACATAATTTACTTGGATATGCGATTGTAATTCCCCATCTATATATGCATTCCATCCAGGTTGGTAATACATTTCGGAAAAAACAGCCATTCCCTTATTTTGATTATTAGAACGATAAACCAAATGATTGGGTTTGTACGACAGTAATTCGATATGAGCCAAACTATCCTTTACATAAGTCTGAATTGTTCTATCTGGAAACAAAGATTGATTAAAAACCGCAATACTATCTGTTGGAAGCTCTTCGAGGGCCGCCATTTCTTCATCTGCATTTTGCACAGCTTGCAACTGGTTTACAAACCAAGCATTGCCGTTGGTATATGGATTTTTGGAAACCGTCAGTTTACCATCCTCCCCACGATCTAGGATATATTTCACTTCCAGCATATTGATAAGACCCATATTTCCTTTTGCAATTTGATATTCCCAAATTTCTTGCAATCTCCCAGGTTTGGCTGCATGGTATCCACCCAAAGAATGGTGAAAGAAACTACTTCGTGCTCCATTGAGACCAGTAGTCATGTCCAAAACTCTATAATGCGAGGTATCCTTAAGTATGCTCTTATCGGCTTGGGTTGCCTGAAATGGCTTATCGATCACTCTAGCTCTTACGTAGTCCTCCTTGCTCAAATATCGGTTATTGATTCCTACCAAATCAAAAATCACCAACAATAATATGGCGCCAACTCCCAAAGACATTTTTAGTTTTTCCTTATTGACCAACCATAGCACACCAATAGTAAGCAATACATAAACACTAGTACGGAACAAATCGGAAGTATATACTTCCTTTCTATCTTTTTTGATAATATCAATAAATTCTTGTCCATAGCCTGCAAGTCTTCCATCTATAGCACCCGAAAAATCCAAGCTAGATTGGATTCCAAACAAAAACAAACAAAAACCAACAACAATTCCTCCACTCCAATACAATATTTTTTGTTTTTTCTCCGCAGTTATTTCTTTAGAAAACCATTGTTGCAATGCTAGCACAGCCATCAGCGGTGCACAAAATTCCATAACCACTTGTATGGATGAAACCGCCCTAAATTTGTTGTACAAAGGGAAATAATCTATCATGAAATTGGTAAATCCCTCAAAATGTCTTCCCCAAGAAAGTAACAAGGCAAAAAACGTTCCTGCCAACAGCCACCAACGTTGTTTTGGCGGCACAATAAAACAGCCTAAAACAAACAGAAATAGTACAACCGCTCCTATATAAGGCGGCGCACCCACTATGATTTGTTCTCCCCAATAGGTCGGAACAGCAGCAGCGAATTCCCCAGCTTGAGAAGCAGGTACACCCTGACGCATCAAAAAATCATATATATGAGAAGAATCTCCCAAATTTTCGGTGCTTCCCCCACCCATTATTCTCGGCACAAATACATTGAGTGATTCAAAAGGTTCTACCGAATATTGTGTGATATAAGCTGGATCTAAGCCATCCCTAACTTCCTTTGGGGAGCCATCGGGTAAAGTGGTCAATGGAGACTTACCTCGCGTACTCCAAGCGGCATATTCTTTGGTGGCCAACAAATTGGTAGCATTTACACTAAGTCCCAATAAAACTGCTAAAAAGGCCAAACCTACCGCTTTAAAAAAATGGGCTAATTGTTTGCTCTTAAAAGCATCGTATAAATAAAACAATCCCATAATAACAACCAACAATCCGTAGTAGTAAGTCATCTGCACATGATTGGCGACCAATTCTAAAGCCATAGCCAAGCTAGTGAGTAAAAATCCCCATAAGTACTTTCTTTGAAACAACAATAGAATACCTGCCAACAAGAGTGGAAAATAACCTATTGCATGGGCTTTGGCGTTGTGCCCCGCTTCAAAAATAATGATATTGTAGGTAGAAAAACCAAAAGCAATTGCGCCAAGAAACGCCAGTCTATAATCGACCTTCATCACCAACAAAAGAATATAAAACCCAACAAAGTACAAAAACAAATAATCCGCCGGTCTAGGTAAAAAACGTATGGTTTTATCTATTTTTTTTACAAAAGCATAGGGATATTGTGCCCCCAACTGATAGGTAGGCATACCTCCAAAAGCACTATTGGTCCAATATGGTTCTTCACCTTCTTTCTCTCTAAAATCTGTTTGTTCTTTCGACATTCCTTTATATTGGGCAATGTCGGATTGAAATAGTTTTTTACCCTGCAAAACCGGATTAAAAAATAGTAAAGCAGTAATTATAAACAATATCACTGCTGCAATATGTGGTAAGGCAGATTTTAATTTCCCCATAGGATGAATTAGTTTATTTCTTCAAAGTCGATATACTCTCCAACATCTTTGTTGGACTTTTTGGTAGAAGCGGCTGGTTGTTTATCCACAACGGTTTCCCCAACTTTTTGTTCTGGAGCATGTTTTTGCTGATACTGTTCTTTCATCATATGCTCCATTTTTTTTGCCATGGTTTTGGCTAAATATGGTGCAAACATCCTTCCCAACAATTTGAGTAGGTAAAACACCAAAAGTATAATTAATAAAAATTTTAAAAATGCCATGTTTTAGACTTCATTTGGAAACCACAAAAAGGATCTATTCCTTTTTCTACACCTCCATTCTTACTTGCTTTTAAAACAAAAATACAACTCTAACGTTTTAATATAGAAAAGGAAGACAAAAAATTGTCTTAAAGTTAAGTTTTTAACTCAATACCAGCGTTTTATTTGCAAAAAAAAGCTTTTGCAATCAAAAAAGCGTTAGTAAAAAAGCATTAAACAAGCAGAAGATATGAAGTATATGTGGTCTATTGGTAAAAAAATGTTGTACATTTCTTTTTATAGTATACCTTTTTTTGGATACCCCCAGTATACAGAAGTCATCAATTCGAATAGACCAGGCGAATCCCAAAGTGCTTTTTCTGTAGGTAAAAATGTTATCCAAGCAGAAATGGGAATTACCCATGAACAAAACCAACATTTTATCAAAAACACCGACAGCAAGCTTCTTGGTGTAGACTTTGCATTGCGTTATGGGTTGTTTTTTGAGCAATTAGAATTATTTGTAGAAGGCGCCTATTTCAATGACAAAACGGTTTTTCAAAACCCTATCCCAGAGGTAACCGAAACCAAGACGGATTTCACCAAATTGATAGCGGGTGCAAAATTTCTAATTTACGATCCGTTTAAAAACCCAGACAAAAACAAGCCTAACCTATATAGCTGGAAAGCCAACAACAGTTTCCGCTGGCGCAATCTGATCCCTGCAATCTCTCTCTATGCTGGAGCTCATTTTACCCTAAGTGATAATGCCTTTTTCCCAAAAGATCCAATGGTAAGTCCAAAAGTGATGTTGGCAAGTCAAAGCCATATTACACCAAGTTGGGTAATGGTTTTTAATTTGGGATACGACAAAATCGGTTCTGATTTCCCAGAATGGAATTACATACTCACTATTACCCATGCGCTTCGCAATCCAAAATGGTCTTTGTTTACAGAATATCAGGGAGTATCTAGTGAAAGATATAAAGATGCCTTGATACGTGCTGGAACGGCCTATTTGTGGAGCAAAGATATGCAGCTCGATCTAAGTATCGGAACCAATTTTAAAGATACGCCGAGTAAAATTTTTGGCAGCATCGGTATTTCCTACAGACTCGATTATCACAAAGATAGTTTTACAGTTAAAGGAAAATCAAACGAAAAAGCAATCCGCAAAGCCCAAAGAAAAAATAAAAGAAAGAACAAACGTCGAAAGAAAAAAGATTTCTAAATTAGCAGCATAAAGAATATTATGCTAACTATAAAAGAGATTAGTTCTAGGTCGGATCTAAAAAAATTTGTACAATTTCCATTTCAGCTTTACAAAGACAACCCTTATTGGGTACCACCCATTATAAGCGAAGAATTGGCTTCCTTTGATCAGGGCAAAAACCCTGCTTTTCAAACAGCAGATGCATGGTGGTTTTTGGCTTACCGCAATGGTGAAATTGTAGGCCGTATTACAGTCATGATCAATTGGACAGAGGTCAAAGAACAAAAAATAGCCAAATTGCGTTTTGGTTGGTTCGATTTTATAGATGATATGGAAGTTTCCAAAATCCTCCTAGATAAGGCCTATCAAATTGGAAAGGCTCACAAACTCGAATTTGCTGAAGGACCTATTGGCTTCTCTAATATGGATAAAGTAGGGGTGCTAACCGAAGGTTTTGATCATATTGGATCCATGATTACTTGGTATAACCACGACTATTATGTCAATCATTATATTGCACATGGTCTGCTGCCAGAAAAAAAATATTTGGAACAAAAATTCAATTTTTCTGCGGTGGAACCAACCAAGTTCAAGAAGATTTCTAGCATCGTACAAGGTCGATACAAACTCACTCCAAAATCCTTTAAACAGACCAAGGATATCCTACCCTATGTAGATGAAATGTTTGATTTGTTCAACGCTTCCTACAGCAAATTGTCTTCCCATGTTGCCATAAACGATGCGCAAAAGGCCTATTTCAAAAAAAAATATATCAGTTTTATCAATCCCGAGTATATTCACTTTGTTTTGGATGAAAACGGAAAAATCATTTCGTTTGCCATAGTGATGCCTTCCTTTTCTGAAGCTTTGCAACAAATTAAAGGCAAACTATTCCCTTTCGGATTTTTGAAGTTGCTAAAAGCCAAAAAACATAGTAAAACGGTATTGTTTTATTTAATTGGTATCCAACCCGAATACCAAAGCAAAGGAGTTACTGCAATTATATTTAGCCACTATTACGATGTTTTTAAAGAGAAAGGCATCAAAAATTGCATTCGCACTCCAGAATTAGAAGACAATCACGCTATTCAAAGTTTGTGGACCGAATTCAAGCCAGTAGTTTTCAAAAAGCGTAGCACTTTTAAAATAGACCTATAGTTTTTACATATAGATATAAAAAAATCCCGTTTAATAACGGGATTTTTTTATATCTATATTGTTTCTTTATTATTCTCCCATAAGGGCAGAAACGGCAGCAGACAGTCTTTTATAAGTGCCATTTTCCAAACGCTCTCTAATAGCGGAGAAAGCAACGAGTGTTTCTTCCACATCCTCTAAGGTATGGGTTGCAGTAGGTATTAGTCGCAACAAGATCAATCCTTTTGGAATCACCGGATATACCACTATAGAACAAAATATACCGTGATTTTCGCGTAGATCTTTTACCAGAGCCATTGCTTCGGGTATACTTCCTTTAAGATATACAGGTGTAACACAACTTTGTGTGGTACCTATATCAAACCCTCTTTCTTTGAGGCCATTTTGCAGAGCATTTACATTTTCCCATAACTTTTCTCTAAGCTCTGGCATGCTTCGCAACATATCTAGTCGTTTCAGGGCACCAATCACCAATTGCATTTGAAGAGATTTGGCAAACATTTGCGAACGCAAATTGTATTTTAAGTAATCGATGATCTCCTGATCTGCAGCGATAAAAGCCCCAGTACTCGCCATAGCTTTAGCAAAAGTAGCAAAGTACACATCGATACCATCTTGTATGCCTTGTTCTTCGCCAGCACCAGCGCCAGTTTTACCCAAGGTACCAAATCCGTGCGCATCATCTACCAATAGGCGGAAATTGTATTTTTCTTTAAGAGCAACAATTTCTTTCAATCTTCCTTGTTCACCTCGCATTCCAAAAACACCTTCGGAAATCAATAAGATACCTCCTCCTGTTTGTTCGGCTATTTTTACCGCACGTTGTAGGTTTTTCTCAATACTTTCAAGATCATTGTGCTTGTAGGTGAATCGTTTTCCATGGTGCAAGCGCACTCCATCGATTATACATGCATGCGCATCTACATCATATACGATCACATCATCTTTGGAAACCAAAGCGTCTATGGTAGATACCATTCCTTGATACCCAAAATTGAGCAAGTACGCAGCTTCCTTATGTACAAAAGCAGCCAATTCGTTTTGTAATTTCTCGTGCAAATCGGTATGTCCACTCATCATACGAGCACCCATAGGATAAGCCGAACCATAGTCTACGGCAGCTTGCGCATCTACGGCACGTACATCTGGCCGACTAGCAAGTCCCAAATAATCGTTGATACTCCAAGTAATTACATCTTTCCCTTGGAATTTCATTCTATTGGAAATAGGACCTTCTAATTTTGGAAAAACAAAATAGCCTTCCGCTTGCGAGGCCCATTTTCCCAATGGTCCTTTGTTTTCAATAATTCTATCAAACAAATCTCTCATAAGAGTGTTTCTTTATATTTAAGATGCAAAATTAGCCAATTTAGTTTTCCTATCATAATTATTTTGTGCTTTCAACACCTCTATATCGGTCAAAGCTATAGCCTACGTGGTTTCTAGGACTACAGCTCCATCTTTTAAACCAAAATCAAAACCCCATTAATATCATTTTATTTAATAGCAAGAAACCCAATCAAAATCTATTACAAAAAAAGGCGATCCAACAAGACCGCCTTCTATAATTTCTATAAATAGGATTCCTAATGCACTTCATGTAAAGGCTTTAGATCCTGATGCTGGGCATCGAGAAAACCTTGGTCTTCCATCCAAGCATCACTATATATTTTGCTCATATAGCGAGATCCATGGTCTGGAAACAATATGACTACTAGCGAATTTTCGTCAAACATTCCTTCCTCAGCATATTGCTTGGCGGCCTGAAAAGCAGCGCCACTAGTATATCCAACAAAAATACCTTCTTCTCTCGAAATAGCTCTTGCAGCATGTGCAGCCGCTTCATCACTTACCTTCATAAAAGTATCGATAATCCCAAAATCTGTAGCTGATGGGATAAGGTTTTTCCCCAAACCTTCTATACGATACGGATAAATTTCATTTTTATCTAACTCTCCTGTTTTATGATATTTTTGTAAAACAGACCCAAAAGCATCCACACCCAAGATTTTCACCTCAGGATTTTGTTCTTTTAAGTATCTACCAATACCAGAAATTGTACCACCTGTACCACTACAAGCTATCAGATGGGTAATTTTACCTTGTGTTTGATCCCATATTTCAGGTCCTGTAGTTTGGTAGTGTGCATCTATATTCAACTCATTAAAATACTGATTGATATAAATGGAACCTGGGGTTTCTTTGTGCAATCTTTTGGCTACTTCATAGTACGATCTAGGATCATCTGCACTCACATGCGCAGGGCAAACATGTACTTGGGCGCCCATAGCACGCAACATATCTATTTTATCTTGCGAAGACTTGGAGCTCACCGCCAAAATACAATTATAGCCTTTGATAACACTTACCATAGCTAAACTAAAACCTGTATTACCAGAAGTGGTTTCTACTATGGTGTCTCCGGGCTTCAATAGCCCCTCACTTTCGGCTTTTTCTATGATATACAAGGCGATACGATCTTTGGCAGAATGTCCAGGATTAAATCCTTCCACCTTTGCGAAATAATTACCCTTTAAATCTGCTGTAGTTTTTTGGAGTTTTATCATAGGACTTTGGCCTATTAGTTCCAGCACATTGTTGTAAGGTTTTTTATGGTAATTCATAACTAAATATCCTTTACATCTGTACCCTTTTTGGATAGGCACAAACAGTACAAATATATAAATTTTTTTAATTGGAAATTCCTTCTAAACAAAACAAAAAGGTATATTCCTCCGCCAACTCTTTCAGTGCCTCAAATCTACCTGAAGAACCTCCATGTCCGGTATCCATATTACAATGATATAAAATCTTGGTATCTGCCGTATTTGCTTCTCTCAGTTTGGCTACCCATTTGGTCGGCTCCCAATACTGTACTTGAGAATCGTGATAACCCGAGGTTACAAACATATGCGGATAATTCTGAGCGCAAATATTGTCGTATGGCGAATAGGATTTGATATAATCGTAAAAGGCTTTTTGGTTTGGATTACCCCATTCGTCATATTCCCCGGTGGTCAGCGGAATAGATTCGTCCAACATCGTAGTCACCACATCCACAAAGGGTACTGATGCCACTATGCCTCTGAATAATTGTGGATGGGTGTTGGCTATAACGCCCATCAACAAACCACCTGCACTCCCACCCATGGCATATAAATGTTGGTTGCTGGTGTAATTTTGCGCAATCAAATGCTGTGAACAAGCAACAAAGTCTGTAAACGTATTTTTCTTTTCAAAAAGCTTTCCTGTTTCGTACCAATTTCTCCCCAAATACTCTCCTCCTCTCACATGAGCCACTGCATATACAAATCCGCGATTGAGCAAAGTCAATCGCGAGCTCGAAAAATACACATCTAAGGTATATCCATATGCGCCATAGGCATACAACAATAAGGGGGTGTCGGACTTTAGGATGGTGTCTTTGTGATGCACCATAGAAATAGGTATTTGCGTGCCATCCTCAGCTTCGGCCCAAATACGCTGGGAACGATAGTTGGTTTTGTCAAAATTTGCATCGAGAACTTCTTGTTCCTTCATAACCACTTTCTCCTTGGTATGCATATTAAAATCGATAACCGACATTGGAGTTGTAAAAGACGAATATCCATAACGCAAAACATGGGTGTCAAAATCTACATTGGTAGCCGAATAGGCTGTATAGGTATTGCTTTCAAAAGGCAAATAGTAGGCTTTTTTATTGGCATCCCAAGGTCGAATTTGCAACTGGGTGAGTCCATTACTTCTTTCGGTTACCACCAAATAATCTTTAAACACATCTATATCTTCCAATAAAACAGCATCTCTATGCGCTATAAGGGTTTTCCAATGTATAGATTCCGTTTTCGAAAGCTCGGTTTCCATCAATTGAAAATTAACTGCGTTATCCTTGTTGGTTACTATGTAAAATTTATCTTCAAAATGGGAAATTCCATATTCCAACCCACGAGTGCGTTTTTGAAACATCCGAAATTCACCATCTGGATTATCGGCTTCCAAAATCTGGTATTCGGAGGTCATGGTGCTACCCGAGCCTATAATAAGGTAGGCATTAGATTTGCTTTTGTATATAAAAGTGTTGAAGGTTTCGTCTATTTCTTCGTATACCAAAACATCTTCCTCCACCTTAGCACCTCTTTTGTGTTTGTAGATCGAATGCGAACGCAAGGTAACTGCGTCCTTGCGAGTATAAAACAGAGAAGCATTGTCCTTTGCCCAGGTAGAAGCCCCTGTCGTATTTTGGATGCTTTCAGGCAAAATCTCACCCGTCTGTAAATCTTTAATTTGGATTTGATACTGTCTCCTACTGAGTGTATCCACTCCAAAAGCAGCAAAACGATTGTCCTCACTTATATTGATACCACGTAGGTGAAAATAGTTATGTCCTTTGGCCATTTGGTTGCAGTCAAACAACACCTCCTCTTCAGCCTCCAAACTTTCTTTTTTGCGGGTATATATTGGATAATCTTTACCAATTTCGTATCGAGTAATATACCAATAGCCATTGTATTTGTATGGAACGGTATTATCATTTTCTTTAATACGAGATTTCATTTCTTGGAAGAGTGCTTCTTGAAAATCTTTATGATCCGACATCTCCTCTTTAAAATAGGTATTTTCTGCCTCCAAATAGGCTTTTACCTCTTCACTATCTTTTTCTCGCATCCAAAAAAAAGGGTCGATACGCTTATCGCCATGTATCTCTAAGGTATGTGGTTTTTGTATTGCCTTTGGGGGGGTTCTTTCCATAAGATATCCACTTTTATGCATAGTACAAAATTAGCAGTATTTACAAGTAAACATAGAAAAATTCAATAATTCTTATCCTCCATTTCTTTTCCTTACCGCATTCTATGTATTCCTATACAATGATTTTATCTTAGACCCTATACTTATCAAGAAGTGTTTTGTGATAGCTCGTATCTCCACCACTATATCCAGCCAACTCGTCTATTACTTTCCCATTAGGATCTACAATCATCATTAGAGGAAATGCTTTTCTGGAGTTATATCGGCGCATCAAACCTTTATTATAAGCCCTTTGTTTGCTAGTCAGTATATCTACTCTTCTTGGAATATCTATATACACCATCACATAGTGCTTGTTGTAATTTGCAAAACTGTTTTCGCTAAAAAAATCGCGTTGCAATGCTTTACACGGTCCACACCAATCGCTTCCACTAAAGTAAAGAAGTATCTTTTTGTTTTCTTTTTTTGCTTTTTTCTGGGCTTTTTCCAGATTGACCAACCAATCACCGACAGGTGTATTGCTCTGCGCCAATACCTTATCTGCATTACAACACAGACATAAATATAAACTAACCACTAAGATTCTCATCATTATATATTTTGGCTTGATTAAGGAAGGAATACGAAAGAGAAAAATCCTCAAAATTTGTTTAATAACGCAATTATAGTACCAAAAATTGTAATATCCCATATTTCTTCTAAAAAACAGCCTGAAGTTTTAGTTACTACCATCTCATTTTGCCTTATGCTTGCCACCGCGTTACCTTCTTACATTAAACAAAATAATATAATCACTATTGGCTAGGCGTATTTACCTAAGCCCCCATAAAAAAACCGCCCTAAATCAGATTTTAGGACGGCTATAAACTTTAAAATCGTGTCGCTTAATTGATCAAACGAAATTCTGTTCTTCTATTTGCCAAATGTTCTCTTTCCGTACAAGAAACACCATCGGCACAACGGTTTTTCAGTCTTCTTTCTCCGTATCCATTGGCTACCAAAAGACTTCTATTAATTCCCTTATTTGCCAAATATTCCACAACTGCTCTTGCTCTTCTTTCAGACAAATCCTGATTGGAAGAAGCAGAACCACGTGAATCTGTATGTGAAGCAATTTCTAACTTCACTCCCTTATTCTTTTCCAATAAAGGCATCAATTTAGTATCTATAATACTCTTCGCTTTTGAAGTAAGTGTTGCACTACCGAGGTTCCAATTTATCGGCAATGCTTGATACTCTACCAAGTCGCACTCTACAGCCTTCCAGCTTACAACACCACCCTTTTCCTTTAATACTTCTACAGTAACATCTTTGTAAACCGCATCTATAGTTTCTTTTACTGTTCTTGCATCATTAACCATTACAGTTTTGGTGATTTCACGATATTCCGCAGGAATATCTATCTCTTCCACTCTAGCCGCTTCGGTCACCACAGTTTTTGTGTAGGTACCTCTACTTTCGGCCAAACTTGATGAAGTAGTCGTAGCATCTTGAGCCAATTCCTGAACATTTATCGTACGAAACTCTGCGGGATAAGATTTATAACACCATTGCTTACAATCCTCAGGATTTGGCGAAACACAATCGGGATAATCCGCTGTGTATTCCCATTGTTCGTAAGCTGGTTTGATCTGAACTTGCTGAGATCCTGTTTTAAAGGATGCAGGTACTACTTTCAGACTACTACCTCCTGCTTTCTTTGTGTAGGAAACAGTCTCTTTCCCGTATTTTGCAGGAATAATACGATATTTTTTACTGGCCTCTTTAACGACTACTCGTTCGGTCACCGTTTTGTATTCGGCAGGCAAAACCTTCAAAACTGTATAAGCAGGTTGGACCATAACTCGTTCTGTCCTGTTTTCATAAACATCTGGACTAATACAGCGCACATAACATTTTCCTGGCTCAGGATTCGCAGGGAAGTCTTGAGCTATCAGTAAGTTACAAAAAATAAGTGCTAAAAAAAATGTAAATTTTTTCATAGTGTTTTGGGACTTAATTAATTAATTTGCGATAAAACTATTTATATTCTCCGACGAAAAATCTTCCATTATTAAGCAATCGTTAGAAATAGACGAAGTGTATGATTTTACCGATGAAACACACCCTAGTTTTATTTCGAAAATATAGTTTGCATTTTAATCATAAATAGATATCTTTATACAGTTCATACTAAAATTTGACACTATGTTTGAAATATTTCAAAGCGAAAAAAACGAAAAATTCTACTTTAACTTAAAAGCGAAAAACGGACAAGTCATTTTATCAAGTCAAGGATACTCAGATAAAGGTGGCGCTACAAACGGAATTGAATCTGTAAAAAAGAATTGTGGAGACGACAGCAAATTTGAAAGAAAAACGGCCTCTAACGGCAAGTTTCACTTTAGCTTAAAAGCTGGTAATGGTCAAATCATTGGAAGCAGCCAAATGTATTCCTCAGAAGCTGGCATGGAAAACGGTATAGAGTCTGTGAAGAAAAATGCTCCGGAGGCAGAAGTTAAAGAAGGAGAATAAAATACGCTCTTAAAACATTAAAAAAAAGGCCTACAAGATAGTTTTCTAGTGGCCTTTTTTTATTTTAGTTAGTTACAAAAAACTATCCAATTTGCTTTAATATGGATAGCAGTTGTTGGTGTTGTTCTTTGGTATAATCCAAATGGGTAACCATACGCCATTTGCCTTCACCCATGCTGATAATTCGTATCTGATGTTGCTCCAAAATTTTTATAAATTCCGCTTCTTGAAGCACTTTTTCTTCTATTTCAAATATCAGTATGTTGGTTTCTACGGGTTCTATTTTTTTAACAAAGGCAGCCTGTTTTAAGACATCCGCAATATCTTTGGCTCTTTGATGGTCGTCTTTCAAACGATCCATATGATGATCTAAGGCATACATACCAGCGGCAGCCAAATATCCTGCTTGACGCATCCCACCACCAAAAACTTTTCGAATACGTATCGCTTTTTCGATATGCTCTTTACTACCTAGCAATACCGAACCAACCGGACAACCCAATCCTTTGCTCAAACATACCGATATGGTATCAAACAATTTTCCATAGGTTTTAGGCTCCTGATCTTTTGCTACTAAGGCATTCCACAATCTGGCGCCATCCAAATGATAGGCCAATTGGTGGTCGTCACACAGCTCTCGTATTTGCTGTAACGCAGTCAGATTCCAACAGGCACCTCCTCCTTTGTTGGTGGTGTTTTCTATGGCAACCAGACTGCTAAGAGGGCTGTGGTAAAAATCGGGAGGATTGATAGCCGCTTCTACTTGCTCTGCCGTCATCATACCACGATCTCCATCGATGAGTTTGCACGAAACACTACTATTAAAACTTACACCACCTCCTTCATAATTGTATATATGCGCATATTTATCACAAATCAACTGCTCTCCGGGTTGTGTATGCAGCTTTATAGCCGTTTGATTGGCCATAGTACCAGAAGGGAAGAACAAGGCAGCCTGCACACCAAACATGCTGGCTAGCTTTTCTTCCAGTGCATTTACTGTCGGATCTTCTTTAAAAACATCGTCCCCTACTCTAGCCTGCAACATGGCCTCCATCATTTCTGAAGTGGGCTTAGTAACGGTGTCGCTAATCAGGTTTATCATTTCTATACTTTTCTTTTATTATTTGTGCATACACCCCATACCGATTGGAGAGCCATCAGGTATTTTTGGACTCCCAATCAATTTGAAATTAGCAGGATTATAGTCTTTTATTTTTTGCAACAAATACGCACTAAACACATCGGTTTGTTTGGCAAAATAGCTTTTCAATGCTTGTATATGTTTGGCGGTAATGGCTGTAACCTGCGGATGTACATTTGGGGCTGCCTGCAAAGCCATTAGGTGATCGAGAACTTTGGTATTTATAATTTGCTGATTTGCCAAAAAATACCCGTCTTTGGGCGCCTTCTTTATGGTACTAGCTATCAATTGATACAACAACTGATCTAAAGACAAATTGGACTTATCTCTACTATGTTGCACGATCAGTCGCGAAGCTCTTTGTGGATGC
The DNA here is from genome assembly GCA_025800395.1 of Flavobacteriaceae bacterium. Taxonomy (GTDB): domain Bacteria; phylum Bacteroidota; class Bacteroidia; order Flavobacteriales; family Flavobacteriaceae; genus JAOXRU01. Next base: position 7,269 of record JAOXRU010000126.1, on the reverse strand, counting down.
AATACAAAACCAAGGGTCATATCTGCTGCCGTTTCTACAGCCGAAAGCGGATCAAAACTATTTCCTGTTTTTCCTTTAAAAGATTCTCTGCTCGCTCCATATCCCATAGACCTTGGAGGAAACAAAGACAGCTTGTTTTTGGGGATAGAAATTTCCTCTGCACGCAAAGTTTGTATCAAAGCTTTTAGTGCATCCCTTTGCTGCTTGCTATCTACTATAGCGAGTGGTGATCCAGAACTACCTTTTACGGCATAATGGTAATCTAAGCCTCCTATGAGTTTGGATGTTGCCTCTGTTTGGTATCTATGAAAGAAATACAAAGGTACAAAGATATCCTCAAGGGTAGAAAAGGATTCGTAGGTCCTTATATTGTCCTTGGAAAAATTGGCAATAGCTATTTTTCTAATTTGCATTACTTTTCTTAATTCATGGGTAGCACTACCGCCATTGTCCCATAAATGTGCAAAGGCACTAGAACTTCCTGCTGGGCGCGCATCGCTATCGGACAAATATCTATACCCTGCACTTTCTGCTTTTGCCAAAATACCTTGTAAAGCTTCTTGTTCATTGGTTCCTTTAGGAAAATCGGAATAGGCATAAGCAACGGTTACCTTGTCCCAATCCCCTATTTTGGTATCATAAGCATTGCTAAAATCGATTTTTCCGTTTTTTATTTCGAACTGCGGATGTGGATAATCCATCACAGAAGATCTACCATTGGTACTAGCCGCAAAATTGTGTGCAAAACCTAAGGTGTGTCCAATTTCATGTGCAGACAACTGTCGAATACGTGCCAGAGCCAATTCTAGCATCGCCTTATCGTTGTCATCTCTTTGCATAAAAGGCTTGTTACTCAAGGCCTGTGCAATGAGAAAATCCTGTCGGATACGCAAACTTCCCAAACTCACATGACCTTTGATGATTTCACCGGTACGCGGATCTTGTACACTTGCACCATAACTCCATCCTCTAGTAGAACGGTGCACCCATTGTACCACATTGTATCGGACATCCATAGGGTCGGCATCGTCTGGCAAAATTTTGAACTGAAACGCATCTTTATAACCTGCAGCTGTAAATGCCTGATTCCACCATCTCCCACCATCCAACAAGGCCGAGCGGATAGGCTCTGGAGTGCCGTTATCCAAATAATAAATGATAGGCTCTACCGCTTCACTCACCGCCGCTTCTGGGTTTATCTTTTCTAGGCGGTGTCTTGGGATATATCTCTTCACCAAAGATTGGTTTACTGGGGTAGCATAATCATAAAAACTAAATGGATAGGTACCACAACGCGGATCAAACGCTCTCATTTCAAATCCAGCTTCTGGCAATTCTATAAAAGAATGATGTTGGTGTACTGTCACCAAATCTGCAGTAGGTGTCACCGAACGAATATTCCATCCCTTTGCATTACCCTTAAAGGTGAGCATCACATCCAACTCTATGTTTTTTGGAAAAGCCTTGGTTCGTTCCAAGTAAAAACCGCTTTTGGATATATCAACCGAATAATTTCCCTGATTGTTGCTCTGCAATCTTTTTTGCACGCCATGGGTGTCTTGCATAAGAAAACTGGTCATATCTATGATATAATTGCCTTTGTTCTCATCCACTATAGGAAAGCCATACAATACCGATTTGGCAAAAGCCTGCTCCACCGATTTTTTTTCCAAAAGGTTGTCGGTATTGGCACGATAATCCAGATTGGGCTGAATTAACATGAGTTTATTATCCATTTTTTTAAAATACACCACTCTTTCCCCTCCCAATTGCCCACGATCTAAGCCGATATCGTTGCTACCAATACCATGGCTAAGACTATTGACATACAAGAACTCTTTTTCCAATTCTTTTACCTCCAAAAACATTTTGGCCTGACTTGCGTCATAATAAAAATCGAAAAGACCTTTAAATTTATGATACTTCTGCTTGTCTTTAGAAAATTGTGCCTGTATACCAAGTATGGTAATAAGCGACAGGCCCAGAACAAATGCAATTTGTTTTCTCATGATATGTGATGGTTTAGTTAGCATATTTACCCATATAGAGCAATTCTGACTAAAAATATGCAAAATAATTTTGAAGCCACATTCGAAAGCGTACTTTTGCTAAAAATTCACAGAAAATGGTAAACACAGATCAAGTAAAAGATCTTTTTGAACGCCTAGGTGCGTTGAGGAGGTATCTTTGACATAGAAGGCAAAAAAATTCAAATACAAAACGAAGAAGAAAAAACCTTTGCTCCAGATTTTTGGGACAATCCCAAAACCGCACAAGCAGTTGTTAAAGCTTTAGAGGCGCAAAAAAAATGGGTGTCGGATTTTGAACATGCTCATGAAACCTATGGCGAATTAGAAGTTTTAAATGAATTTTTCAAAGAAGGAGAAGTAGACGAAAAAGAATTAGATTCACAATATCAAAGCTGTTTAGAAGCTATAGAGTCCCTAGAATTTAGAAACATGCTCTCTGCTGAAGGTGATGAAATGAGTGCTATATTGCAGATCACGGCGGGTGCTGGCGGAACGGAAAGTTGTGATTGGGCATCCATGTTGATGCGCATGTATCTGATGTGGGCAGAAAAGAATGGCTATAAAGTAAAGGAGCTCAATTTTCAGGCAGGAGATGTAGCAGGTATCAAAACCGTAACCATCGAAATAGATGGCAATTATGCTTTTGGCTATTTGAAAGGCGAAAATGGGGTACATCGTTTGGTTCGTATTTCTCCTTTTGATAGCAACGCCAAAAGACACACTTCTTTTGCTTCTGTGTACGTCTATCCTTTAGCGGATGACACCATTGAAATTGAAATCAATCCTGCGGATATCAGTTGGGAAACCATGCGAGCTAGTGGTGCTGGAGGGCAGTCTGTAAACAAAATAGAAACTGCGGTTCGACTTCGACATGCGCCTTCGGGAATTATGATAGAAAATTCCGAATCCCGATCCCAATTGGAGAACAAAGACAAAGCCATGAAGCTTTTGAAATCGCAACTCTATGAAATTGAATTGCGCAAACGTCAAGAACAACGAGATGAAATAGAAGCCAGTAAAATGAAAATTGAATGGGGATCGCAGATCCGCAATTACGTCATGCATCCCTACAAATTGGTAAAAGATGTGCGTACCGGTGAAGAGACTGGCAACGTAGACGCAATCATGAATGGCCAAATAGACGATTTTATAAAAGCCTATTTGATGATGAGCGGTCAGCAAGAAGCGTAATGGCAATTTACCAATGTAATAATTGTATAATAAGACATTTAAAGTAAAAAGAAAATTATAGCGAATAGTCATGATAAAAATATACCACAATCCGAGATGCAGTAAATCTCGCCAGGGAGTAGCCATATTAGAAGAAGCAGGTGTAACTTTTGATATTGTAAAATATTTAGACACGCCTTTAAACAAAGAAGAACTTTCTGCTATTATAGCTAAATTAGGAATCAGCCCTCTAGATTTGGTTAGAAAAAACAAAGCAATTTGGAAATCGGACTATAAAGGAAAAGACCTAAGCGATGCTGAAATCATAGAAGCCATGCTTAGTCACCCTCGCTTGATCGAACGTCCTATAGTGGTGCATGGCGATAAGGCAGTAATTGGTAGACCACCAGAAAATATCAAAGAGATTATTTGAGGGGGTGAGATAGTAAATTCCCAAAAACAATGGAGAGAAAAGGTTTCGTTCAAATGAAACTCCCTTTTTAATGTGACCATTTTAAATGGCATCTTCTTTTTGTGATAAGAATCAAGATCACTGTGCTGAAAGCTACTTATACCATTTCTATTTTGAGATGGTATACCTATTACCAAACGAAACTTAAAGAGGTTTCACTATTTGACAACTTTTTTAGTTTTTTACTAATCCCTTCATTTTATGACCCCTCCTCCCTCCGCCAAAGGGTTATAGGCGGCAGTCCCTTTCTATATACCCTACCGCGCCAATAGAAGCGCTCCGACAAATACCTCTACCCCCAGTTGGGATTGGTGCTAATGTCCATAATGCTCCCTATACAAAAGATACAAATACAATGTAAATTAAAATTACGTAGGTTTTATACTACTTTATTTTTGTTTTACGTATCTTTATGATTCATCTTACACATCGTTATTATGAAATCAACTCTTACATTGCTTATTGGCAGCCTACTCCTGTTAAGTTGCACTTCCAAAGTACAAATAAAATCTTATAATTTTTACCATTGGAAATCCAAAGCAGTATGGGATGACGCAAAGTCTCAAGTATTAAAAAAGACGAAAGCCAGTAAAATCTATATGCGGTATTTCGACATCAGCATCAAAAGGGGTACGTATAAAGCATGCTATCCTACATATGTGATACGCGAAATAGATCCTGCTTTTAAAAATTTTGACATTATACCAGTAGTTTTTATTAGGAACATCGCACTCAAAGACACGGAAAACAGTGTAGAAGAACTCGCCAATAATATAAAAAGCCTCGTGAACCAAATACACCAAAAACATTTTGGTGGCAATCCCACTGCCATCCAGATCGATTGTGATTGGAATAATAGTACAGAATTGGCATTTTTTTCTTTACTAACGCAATTAAAAAAGGATTTTAGTGTAGAAACCACTTTGCGATTACATCAAATAAAGTATCCAGAGAAAACAGGCGTTCCTCCAGTAGATCGAGCCACTTTGATGTTATACAATATGGGACAACTCAAAGATTTTACCCAAAACTCCCTAATCGATAAAACCATCGTAGACCAATACATATCTAGGTTTACGAAATACGAAAAGCCCATTAGCTTGGGGCTTCCTCTTTTCGATCAGACCGTGATACAGTCCCCTACTGGCAAAATCAAACTACTCAATGGAGCATATCAATCGGATTTTGCAAAAGACCCTGCTTTCAAACAAATCTCCCCTCTTGTTTACGAAATACAAAAAGATAGCCTTATACACGGGTTTTATGTCACCAAAGGGTACCAATTCAAAACTGAGAAAACCACCAAAAAAGAAGTATTAGAAAGTCTCGACATTATTCGAAAATCAAATCTCAGCATAGAGGAAGTTGTCTTTTACCACCTAGATTCCCATACCGATAAAAATGAAATTATAACCGCCGTAATGCAATCCAAATGAAAAAATATCTCTACATTCTTTTGTTATTAATATTCCCAAATTCTATTATTGCCGGCGTTGGGGATTATGAGGAAGCTGTAAGTCGCTATTATTCCCTATTTTGGCAAACACAAATCACCGAAAAATCGTTTTACACCCTTCTAAATTCTAGAGATTATGTTTATGGGATGCCCGGAGGGGAAGAACACGAATCTTGGATGATTTCCCAAAATGGCAACCTTAAACTCTGGCAAAAGAGTCTACCAAAATTCAGTAAAAAACAACTAGCTGACTTACTGCTAAAAAAAGACCAACAACTACTCCAAAAAACCAGCTCGGCTATACAAGATTACCTCCTTTTCGCCCAACATTGCGGCGATATTTTCTCCAAAAGGTCCTATTGGGTGTCTTGGGATTATGAAAGATTGCTTGGCAACGATATGGACGAAAATCAAATGCGCACACTGGTACAACAAGCCAACGCAAACCTAAACCAGCAGTTATCTCCTCTACTCAGAATGCGATATTATTATCAGATTATTCGCTTGTTGCACTATACTGGCAACTGGCAAGAAGCCATCGATTTTTGGGAAGGCAATCGATTGGAATCTACTGTCAAAAATGAGATATATTACTATATTATCGATCAAATAGCTGGCTGTTATTATTCGCTTGGACAAACAGACAAAGCGGCCTATTTGTTTACCAAGGTACTCTCTCATAGTGAAGACAAAAAAATGTCTGCCAAACATAGTTTGGGGCTATGTATTGCGAAAAATGCAGATGGTAAAAACCAGATAAAAACACATGAAGATCGCAAAGATTATGCGTTTATGAAAGAAATGTTTAAATGGAATCCTTCCGAAATCACTCTTAAACCCTTGCATCACCTACACAAAAACGATCCCAGATTAGAGGTCCTTTTTGCGCGATATATTCACAGTAAAGAAGTCCGCATGATCCAAAGGTCTAACCCGATTCAAAAAGCTTCTAAAGATTTTATTGCCAATCGACGTATTATCCAAAAACTTGCCACAGATCCACAAACCAAAAACAAAGATTTTTGGAAAGTTTCGCTTTCTTATATGCAATTCCTCGAAAAAGATCCCCATAAAGCATTGGCAACTTTGGAAGGCACAAAAAAATTTGGCAATCAAAAAAAGCTATTTCACATGCTATTTGACCTTTACACCTGGGAAACAATAACTACGGATCAAGAAAATATTGCCTATTCCTATTTACAGCAGATAAAAGAAGAACCTTTACCCAAGTTTATCCTAGATAGCTTTGAAAACCTAATTCTGGACAGAATTGGCCATTTGTACCTCAAAAACAACCAAATAGCAAAGTCCTTTCTGGTACACAATTCAATGAAGTCCATTGGTAAATATAAATCCCATGCGCTCTTAGATACACTACACCAATTTTTTCAAAAGGAGGACAAAAGTGCCCTAGAAAACTACTTGCTTTTGCAACACAACAACACCCAAGCAAAACCCATAGAATGGATCCTATACAACAAGGCCAACCTCTATATGCTAGAAGACAACTTAGAGGCTGCAAGCCAGGTCTTTGATTCTATAATTGGAAAGTATGATACCCTAGACATACCCGATTATATCTTCAGCAGCAATATTGTAGAATGTTTTAATTGCCCAGCTGAAGAGGTTATGGAGGATATGGCTTACAAAACCCATTTATTAAGCGGTATAATACCCACCCAAATGAACAAAAAGCAGTTAACTCAAGTACTATTAACCCTAAAAGAGATCGCTAAACAAAAAGATGAAAAGGGGGAAATGGCCAATTATGTTTTGGGGAACTATTATTACAACCTTTCCAAGGCCGGATATTACAGAGCCGTATTGCTAGACAATAGTATGGACAACTATTATAGATGGAAATATTATGCGGATTCCGAGCAAGAACAAAAGTTCTTTATGGAAGAAATAGAAGATGAATACAGCTTGGTATACTTACACCATCTTCCCAGTTTTTTTGACTTTTTACAAAAAGCACAGTACCATTTCGAAGAAACTATCAGGCTAAGCAGGGATAGAGAATTCGAAGCACGTTGTTATTTTAATATAGCAAAATGCGAGTTAAATCTGGCTCCAAGCCAAGATAGAATGAATATAAGCTATGGCGAGTACTCCTGGCAAACCATAAGCCTTCCCAAAAA
>JAOXRU010000123.1 GCA_025800395.1 Flavobacteriaceae bacterium | reverse complement strand
GAATCCGCGAGGGGAATTAATGGAGAGAAGGTGATGTATTTCACTTTCCTCCTTTCCTTTCCTGTGGCGGCTCCGCTTTTCTTTAATATTTTTGCCATCTCATAAGAAATGCATCCAGCTATATAGGTTATCAATGACAAGCTCTTCCGTTTATCAAAGCCGGACAGGATGATCCACCATGACGATATATTTATCTTACTAAACTCAAGTTGGGTGCGTTCTTTGGAGACTATTCCGTGATAGGAATACTTTAGTAAACGGGATACACGGTATTTCTGTTCTTTCTTTTGGCACCTGTTCCATTTATAGAATGATACAAAGTAATGTTCCATTCATACTGCTCCCTTTAAAAAAATAGGTTGGATTTCGTTCGTTTGGGTTAAACGTTTTTGGTTTACTCGAAATAGGTAGAATTGCATTCTTTGGGGAATTGATATTCCGTGTTTTCTGTTATTTTTGGAGCGATTTTCAATTGAGCGTCGCAAGTATTTGCGTTTGTTTTGGTTTTGCTACGTTGTACTAGGCTCTGTGATTGGTTTAAAAAACTGGCGCCACTCTCTCAATCAATAAGAGAAGTCGAACTTCTTTAATACGGACACCGAAGGGAGGTGTCCGTATTAAAGAGGTAGAGTTTGTATGGAATTTGGTCTCTTTCGGACCATGTGGACTGTCCGTAATAGAGAGGTGTCCGTATTATAGAGGTAGAGTTTGTATGGAATTTGGTCTCTTTCGGACCATGTGGACTGTCCATGATAGAGAGGTTTCCGTATTATAGAGGTAGAGTTTGTATGGAATTTGGTCTCTTTCGGACCAAGTGGAC
>JAOXRU010000014.1 GCA_025800395.1 Flavobacteriaceae bacterium | reverse complement strand
GCTTATGCTTTTTAACCGACCGCTTTATTCAGTTCAGTGTGTATGGAGTTTAAGTGAAGAGCGGGCCAACTCTGTGATGGTCTAAGAAACAATTCATTTTCTATCTATTACACCCATATGTGCTCAAAGTACTGAGTAGTTCATCCATTGATTCAATCTGCTCCTTCATAGTAGACACTTTCATACCCAGCATTATCATCTGTCGGTGGTTTTTGGTTTTGCAATATTATTTTAATATTAAATTCATGATTTTTATTTAAAAGTGTTAAAATATAGTATTGCCATTTTTTGTCATTTGTAGGCGCGGGATGTGCTGTTTGAGGAGGGGGCTGAAGTACTTCACATGACGTTTAATGCTGTTGGCAAAACCAACTTGAAATGGTTTTCCAAGAAAAGTCTTTTATTGTCTCCTTGGGATGACTTCAAAACCACTGTAGAATTGCAATTTTTTGTCATCCGCGGATCGACTAACGCCAAACGCTCCTTTGAAGTCACCAAACGCTATGCTGGTTGCAAGAAAGATGCTGGTTGGTTGGTCATTAAGTGGAATAGCCTGCGAGGAACGGGAAAAGATTTATCCTTGGCCAAGTATTCTATACAGCAAGCAGAGTAATGCAGTGACGTTTGTGGATCATGGTAAGCAAATCTACTCTTACCTACACAGTACATTACTGGCTCCGTCAATGTCCCGGCCTATCCTACCCCTGGGGTATTTTGATGTTGTCGGTCTCGTTTTTATCAACGACACGTATAAATAATTTTTGCATTAGTACTTTTAAGAACCGCCTATCAGTTTTATTTAACGCGTTCCGCTTTAATCCAATTTAACCTAGGCTTTTTTTCGTTCCTGAGCGTAGGGGAGGGGGGATTGGGATAGATTCTGCCCCCCTCCTTCAGAGCTTCAAAAGAAAAAGTTAAAGCTATGACAATAAGACTTAGTTGGTACATATAACAGTGATAAAAAGGGGGTTGATAGGCCAAACACGACTCCTAACTCATGTCATTTTTTTGCCGTCTTATTTCGCAGTCTTTCGACCGATTTTGTAG